>NZ_DLJD01000005.1:0-146646 GCF_002484085.1 Sphingobacterium sp. UBA7625 | reverse complement strand
GTTCGAGCCCGATTACTTACCCAAAAGGCAGATCAGTAAAATGGTTTGCCTTTTTTGCGTTTCAGGCCATTCGCTGTTTTTATAACCGCCTGTGGCATCCCCTAAATTTTGTCAACCATTCGCTCCATGTCGCTGTTCTTTTTGTGTAGGCTTTATCCAAAATAACATGAAGAATGCAAAGAAAATTGTACCGATTGGCAAGACGAAGGAAAGGATATTTATTTCTATTTTGATAATGATCAAAACGGCTATGCGCCGAATAATGGACAGACATTAATGAAGATATTGAAATAATCGCAAAACTTTTAAAACATTCAAACCATCACATTTCCACTGCTGTTCTTCTTATAAAAAAATCAAAATTATGGCAACATCAAAGCAAAACAATCAACAGATGCCAAATGCGCATTTACATGAATTATTTATAGACGAGTTAAAGGATATGCTCGGGGCAGAGAAACAACTTTTGAAAGGCTTGAAAAAGCTGAGTAAGGCAGCTGAAAACGACGAGTTAAAACAAGCATTTGAGCAACATTATAGCCAAACTGAAGGTCACATTGAGCGCCTGAAAGGAGTATTTACATCGTTAGAAATGAGCGCACGTGGTAAAAAATGCAAAGCTATGGAAGGTCTTCTCGAAGAAGCTGACGAAATCGTTGAGAGCTTTGAAGGTGACCCAGCGTTGGATGCTGCACTTATTTCGGCCGCACAAAAGGTCGAGCATTATGAAATTGCCAGTTATGGTTGTTTGGTGACCTATGCAAAACTTATGGAGCATAGTGAGGCCGAGCAATTGCTTCAGCAAACTTTAGACGAGGAAAAACAGACTGATAGTCTTTTGACAGAAATTGCGATGTCAGGTGTAAATGAATCTGCATCATAGTATTAGAAATGCCCGAATCCTCGGGCATTCTATTTTAAAATTGCAAACCCTGCCACCTAAAGCCATCGATCTGGAGTAATCGACCGTATTCAGATAATCCACGAGTAAGACTTTGTAACCTAATCTCTTAAAAAAATTGCTTATGACAAACGACAGAAGTCATAATTCACGCATCCCGGTTGGGCAACCTTGAAGTGTTACAGGAGCTCATCCGACAAAATGTAGAAAGCAACTTCAACAGCGAGCCCTTTATCCACTAAGGATAAGATACCGACCATCCTTTGTCTTACTGCTACCGCCTTAACCTTACCAAGTTCAAAGCTAAAAGCATCGATAATATGTTTTTTTTCGGGTTCCGACTGACTGTGAAAAATTAGTCTCGCCTAGCTAAAGTGATCGCGGAAGCTATCACTTCTAGCGCGCACTTTTAATCTATAAAAGGACTTAGTTTGTATCATTTCACTTTTTAACCTTTTTCTGTTTCCATTCATTTGAACTACATTTAATAGGATCATATTGTCGAAAAAACGAGTCCACTCAGGGCGGGTATTGAGCACGTTTTGGTCAACAGACCAGATCCTAGCTCATACTTATAGTTATTCGCATCTCCCGTGTCCCACACTAACTGCCATTTTTGGTGTTCGTTGATAGAAATATGCTGTATTTCATTCGAGAAATTCATAATTGCCAGGAGCCTGGCCGCACCATTTCCGGCACGTAAAATCAAGGTATTCTGTGTTGGTAGGCAGTCAACTGCTAAGTCTTCGCGCTGCATGTTGCTCCAGGCGGGATGGGTTTTACGAAGTGCGATTAAATCTCTGTAGTAAGCCAAATGCTGTTGGTTGGAAATATGATGCTGTTCGCTCCAGTCCAATATTGAACGTTCGAATGTAGCCCGATCCTGTGGATCTGGAAATTGCTCTTTTCCTTGGAAATCAGCAAATTCACGTTTCCTTCCCGCTCTCACCATTTCCACCAATTCAGGCTCACTATGGCTGACGAAATACTGAAAGGGCTTTTTAGTTCCCCATTCCTCTCCCATAAACAACAAGGGAATATACGGCGATAGGAACACTGCCAAAGCCATTAATCTTATTTTTTCATCGCTATAGAGCGCGGCGCTTCGCTCACCTAGCATGCGGTTACCTACCTGATCGTGATTCTGACTAAATACAATAAATTTATTTCCCGAGATGCCTTTGGCATCAGTACCAAAGAACTTTTGACGATGACTAGAGTAGCAACCGTCAAATACGTAAGCCTGCTCGTAGGCTTTGGCAAGATGAGTTATCCCTTCGAATTCTTTATAATAGCCTTTTCTTTCTTCACCTACTGTTACCCGCAAAGCATGATGAAACTCGTCTAGCCATTGTGCATCCATTGCAAATCCATTCTTTTCTAGAGGATCTAGAAATCTACGGTCATTAAGATCGCATTCAACAAATAAGTATCTTTGTTTTCTAGTGCTATTGATAATTGCATTCACTTCCTTGCGTATATCTTGAAGAATGTGTATAGGACCAAAGTCTCTTATTGCATGTACCGCATCCATGCGTAGGCCATCGATATGAAAATCTTCAAACCACATCCGTACATTTGACATTACAAAATCACGAATCCCATGATTGAATTGATCGTCATAATTAATAGCTTGGCCCCATGGAGTATGATACTTATCTGTCAAATACGGTCCGAAATAAGAGAGATAGTTTCCTTCAGGTCCAAAATGATTATACACAACATCCAAAATGACCGCAATATCTGCGTGGTGACATGCATCCACCAGTCGCTGCAATTCATGGGCTCCTCCATAAGAATGCTGCACCGCAAAAGGGAAAACACCATCGTAACCCCAATTTCTTTCACCTGGAAATTGCCCTATAGGCATAATTTCGATCGCATTTACCCCCAGATCTTTTAAATAGGGTATTTTTTCAATTATACCTGCGAAATTGTGATTTGTGCTAAATGTCCCTACGTGCAATTCATAAATGATTAAATCACGTTGCAATGGCGGCACATATCTTTGATCGGTCCAGGGATAAGCGAGATCGATCATAGCAGATGGTCCATGCACCCCTTCTGGCTGGGATAGCGATGTTGGATCGGGATATGGGATTCCGTCTATGATGATTTTATAATAATCTCCCCGTTTTGGCATCCGACTTTCGGTATACCAATAACCATATTCTTGTTTCTCGAGCGGCAATGAATGGCACGTTTTGCTTAACTCGCAATTTACTGTCTTTGCGTTTGGCGCCCATACTCGTATCTGCGCCAAGTCGCCATTCCAGCGTACCCCGAGCTGTGTAACTCCAGTTTTCTGCATAATAATAAATTAAATCTGCTGTTTCCTAACTTGACATGAGTACCAAAATTGAACGCGAGGGAACACTAACTCTACTGTTTGCCTCGAAGATAGCATGCTCGGATATTGTATTCAAGTTTGTATCGATAACTTTAATCCAGCTCGTACCATAGCGTTGATCAGGGAGCTGATATTCGACGTTTTCCCAATAGGTATTGAAAAGCAGATAAAAATGATGGTCTGTTATTTTTGTTCCATCTTGACTTACTGATCTTATCCCTTCGCCGTTTAAAAAAACAGCTAAGGAACGTGCAAAATCATCTTCCCAATGGAAATCATCCATTTCAGTAGCATTAGGAAGAAACCATACGATATCTTNNCATATCTTCGACACCAGTACCCCTTATGGGTAATCCTTGAAACCATTTCCGACGGCACAAACTGGGATGCTCTCTTCGAAACGCGATAAGGCTTTTGGTAAAATTCAGCAATGAACTATCCATGTTTTTCCAGTCAAGCCAAGAAATCGAATTATCTTGACAATAGGCATTATTGTTTCCCTGTTGTGTTCGCCCAAATTCATCGCCTGCAAGCAGCATAGGCACACCTTGAGATAAGAATAATGTGGTGAGCAAATTCCGTTTTTGTTTTGCTCTCAAGTGGCTGATCTCAATGTTGTCGGTCGGACCTTCTGCACCACAGTTCCATGAACGGTTGTGGCTTTCCCCATCATTGTTATCTTCACCATTAGCTTCGTTATGTTTGTCGTTATAAGAAACAAGATCCTGAAGGGTAAAACCATCATGGGCTGTGATAAAGTTAACACTAGCCGATGGTCTCCGGTTGTCGCCCTGATAAAGATCGGACGATCCGGTCAGTCGGTTGGCAAATTCTCCGATCATGCTGTCAGCACCAATCCAAAAATCACGCATACAGTCACGATATTTTCCGTTCCATTCCGCCCATCCCGGGGGGAATTCCCCCACTTGATAACCTCCTTCGCCAATATCCCAAGGCTCAGCGATCAATTTTACCTGCGAAATTATTGGATCCTGATGAATTACATCAAAAAAGGAACTCAATTTGTCGACATCATGGAGTTCCCGCGCCAACGCCGATGCTAGGTCAAAACGAAATCCATCCACATGCATTTCCTGTATCCAATAACGCAAGCTATCCATGATCATTCGCAATACATTTGGTTGACGTGCATTCAACGTATTTCCCGTTCCCGTAAAATCCATATAATAACGGCCATCTTCTGACAAGCGATAATAGGATGCGTTATCAATACCCCGAAATGAGAGTGTTGGCCCCATTTCATTTCCTTCGCCAGTATGATTATATACTACATCCAGGATTACTTCGATTCCTGCTGCATGCAGAGATTTGACCATCGTTTTGAATTCGGTCACTTGATCACCCTGAGTCCCACCTGAAGCATAGCGTATATCAGGTGCAAAGAAGCCAATTGAGTTATATCCCCAATAATTAGTAAGCCCCTTATCGATGAGGTGGCGATCGCTTAAAAAATGGTGAACGGGCAATAATTCAACAGCAGTGACTCCTAATTCTTTGAGGTAAGCAATAGTAACTGGATGACCCATAGCAGCATAAGTTCCTCGGATGTTTTCCGGGATATCGGGGTGCAAGGCAGTAAAGCCTTTCACATGGACTTCATAGATAACACTGCGATGCATAGGTATGCGCATCGGTTGGTCTTCTCCCCAATCGAATCGATTATCGACCACAACTGACTTGGGTACATATGCAGCGCTGTCTGCGTCATCAAAACTAAGATCCGCTTCTGGCGCTCCAATACGATAGCCGAAGAGCGCGTCATTCCATTGCACTGTACCAGAAATTGCCTTAGCATATGGATCAATCAGTAATTTATTCGCATTGAACCGATGCCCCTCTTGAGGACGGTAAGGTCCATGTACACGATAGCCATAACGTTGTCCGGGTTTTATTCCATTTAGATAGATATGCCATACCTGATGTGTTTTTTCTTTTATTTTGATTTTTAGGACTTCAACTTCCTCGTCGGTATCGTTGTATAAGCAGAGTTCTACACTTTCAGCATGTTCAGAAAACAAGGCGAAATTAACCCCTTGTCCATCAAATGTAGCGCCTAGCGGGTAAGGTGTTCCAGTATAAATTTTTGGTTCCATTGTGTATTATCTATTATATAATTGCGTGTATTGCCATAATTGTTTTTGAACGTTTTTTTGAAATGCTTGCTTTTTCATACGCCACAGCCAATTTCCTGCGGTACTTGCGGGTTTATTCATCCGGCATGAACCATCTAGTTCCAAAATATCCTGCATCGGAATGATGACTGTATCGGCGATAGAAGCATACAAGAGACGCATAAATGACTTATTGATGTTTGAAGCATCAATAGACGTCCCTACAAAGTGATCTATTCTATTTCTTGTAGTCTGATCGACATCTTGGTTATACCAGGAGAGCAACGTGTTGTTGTCATGTGTGCCTGTATAAGCGACAAAGTTCTGACCGTATTGATGCGGAATATGTGGCGAGCGGGGCATGTCTTCCCCAAAAGCAAATTGTAGTACTTTCATCCCTGGTATCCCAAATTGATCCCTCAATGCATAAACCGCCGAATCCACGTCCCCGAGATCTTCAGCGACAAATGGCATATGTCCTAGTTCATTCTTTACATGCTCAAAAAAATCTGCCCCAGGCCCAGGTGACCACGCACCATGTTTTGCGTTCTGCTCCTCTGCAGGTACCTGCCAGAAGCTAGAAAAGGCGCGGAAATGATCTAACCGAATCTGATCGAATAATTTACAATTATGTCGCAGACGGGCAACCCACCACCTGTAGTCATCCCTTTTGAGTACTTCCCATTGATAAATAGGCATACGCCAAAGCTGACCCTCATCATTGAAATAGTCCGGGGGTACGCCGGCGACTTTGGTCATGTTGCCAGCTTGATCAAGCGTGAAAAATTGTGGATTCGCCCACACATCTGCTGAATCATAGCTCACGTAAAAAGGAATATCGCCCAATAGCCTAATACCATGATCCCCACAATAATGATGCAACTCTTGCCACTGATGATAGAATACATACTGCCACCATTTTATCATTTGGATATCAGTGTTATGTTCGCTCTTAAACATATTGAGAGCATCTTTATCTCTCAACATATATTTCTCGGGCCATTTATACCACGGAAGATTATCATGTTTTTCCTTTAATAACATGAAGCAAGCAAAATCCTCCAACCAGTTGGATTCATCGTTGCAAAACGTTACAAAAGCCGTTTCTTCCTCAACCGAGGATCGACTATACGCCATTTTCAACAGTCTATATTTAATCGAGCTTACCTCCTGAAAATTAATTTCGGTGGAATAGAGCCTTTTTACGGCTTGCAATTCCTCTTCCGTTAATAAGTCTACTTTGGCAAGCCCTTCTAGGTCAATAAATAGTGGATTGCCAGCCCATGCACTCAGTGTACTATAGGGAGAGTGACATTGGGTCTCTGCGGTTGGACCCAGCGGAAGCATTTGCCACCAGGACTGTCCACTTGCCTGCAGTCGGCGGACAAAGCGGCGGGCCTCCTTGCCCAGATCACCGATGCCATATGGAGAGGGCAATGAACTAATGTGCATTAATATGCCTGCGCTCCTTTTTTTAGACTCGTTTTTATATTGTATAATTGCCAAGGGCAAATCGCTGAATAACTTGTCAATGCCGATTTCAATTTCTTCGCCTTCAGCATTAGAAAGTAAATGCTCCCATTTTAAAGGACGGTTGGTCGGTAATAATATACGCGTATCCTCCCATGCAAAGCTGCCCGGAATAAATTGTGAGAATTTTCCGAGTTCGGCAAGGTGCAGCGGAATGACGATCACAAGCCAATCATCCCCACATTTACGTGCAAAAGACAAGATGTTTTTTTTATAAGCACCTTTTACTTTAAGCTTTATATAGCTGCTACTAAACGATAACGCAGGGTGAGTTTTACGCAGCTTCACTAGCTTGTTGACCAGCCAAAGTTTGATTTTTCCATCGTACCTTTCGCGCCACAATGTTTTAATTAGCACGTTCTCGGGAATTTTTGCTATTTGAGCCAGGAGTTCTTTACAATGTCGATAATCTACTGCGCGGCGGTTATCAGGATCCACAAAGCTATGGTTCCATAGTTCAGTCCCCTGATAGATATCAGGCACTCCTGGACAAGTAAATTTAAGTAACTGCTGAGCTAAAGAGTTGATTATCCCAAAATCCGATATACGCTGCAAAAATTGGTAGAAGCTCGTGAAAAAAGGGCGTTCTTTATTAAGGAGAAAACCTGCGAAATTGCGCACCGCAGATTCATAAGATTCATTCGGTTCTTCCCAACTAGAGCGTTCTTTTCCTTCACGGAGATATTTGATCAGGTAATCCAAAAAACGCGCTTCAAATTCACTGTCTGCGGCGTTCTCTTGAGATCCAAGCGGATAAGATCCTAATAATGCCTGATAAATAAAATATTCGTCATTGGGATGTGGTAGATCACCTCGATATTCATTCCAGACGATATCCTGCCATATTTGTACCTGCTTAACCCATTTATTGGGCATTGCTGTGAGTACAGCTAAACGACTGCGTGTGTCGTCTCCGCGCTTTGTATCATGTGTCGCCGTCGTATTGAGTGAGAGTGGCCATTGCGTTTGCCTTTTTTGCATCAGCCTATGAAAGTTTTTAATGCTAATACCAAAATTACCCGGGTGATCTCCCACCTCATTATGGCCTATAAACCGGTTGTAGGTATACATTAGCGTGTCCTCTACCCCTTTGGCCATGGCTGGCCCGGCAAATTGCATACAACGTTTTAATAACCGAATTGTTTCTGGGATTCTAGTTGGATTCCTTCCTTCTTGCGCGTCGCTGAAAAGACAGAAAAACTGTTCTATAGCCTGCTTATTTAAGCGATGGTCTTTTTTTAACAGTTCAAAGAGATCTTCAATCATTCGATAACTTGCCGCTGTTAAAGGAAAGTTATCATCGTAAATTCTGTATACCGGAAAGTTTGCCAAGAAAGTTTGCAGCACAGCCGTTAAATGTTGGCGATCCACGCCGATACTATCGTCCAGTAATCGAACAAGCAAATTGACGAGGTTATCAACATCACCTTGCATATACTTGGTAAGGATCTGCATTTTTTTATTTAATTGTTGTTTTTTAAGGGGACGCTTATTTCCTGTTAGTTGATTATAATAAAAATTAAATTGTTTCTTTCCTTTCGCGCAGGTTATTAGATTGTTGCAGGCCGACAGGAATTCGTATCCTGTGGTGCCCTGTATTGGCCATATTTGAGGTAGATTTTCATTCCTTTCCAATATTTTCTCCACCACGATATAAATATCAGGTCCTATATAATCGCGCAGATCCTTTAAGTACTGATTGGGATTATATAGCCCGTCTATATGGTCAATTCGCAATCCATCAATTAGCTTTTCCTCAACGAGTTGTTTGATCAATCGATGCGTGTCACGGAACACCACCGGATGTTGGACATTGATGCAGATTAATCCATTAACCGTAAAAAAACGGCGGTAATTTATACGACGATTCGTAGTCCACCAGGGGCAAAGTTCATAAAACTGTGTTTCAATAAGTTCTTTGAGTTTATATTTTATATTATTTACAGTGTTTAAATAATTTTGGAGGTCAATATCAGAAATATCAGCAAGTATTTCGTCACGAAGTGTTTGCCACTCTTGCTGATTTCCGTTCGCTTGTGCGGTATTTACTCGAACCAAAAATCCGCTAAAATCATTTTTTACTTTTCTGAGTTGGTCTTCTAGGACGGTACAATATGACTCTGGGTTTAATGGATAGCAATTGTCAAAATACTTTAGATATAATCTTCTTTCTACCAATGCTATCGTTATTTCGCCGTCATCGATAGCGTCATGTACTTCCTTTGCCAGTATAGGGACGATTAATTTCCCAGGTTCAAACATATTTCCCACAAAGCAGGTGTCAAAAAAACTAGCATGAGTCGAGGAGGGACCAAACTCGAGTAGATCCATTAACCAAGCGTTGTCCGGATGAAAGGCCATGTGATTAGGCACAATGTCCTGCAACCATTTTATACCGTACAGATTGAGCTGCTTTCGAATCCGTCTTAGATCAGCGACGGTCCCAAGTTCAGGATCAATCTGTTGCATATCTGTGCCGTCATAACCATGCATACTTCCCGGTGTTGAGCGTAGGATCGGAGATGCATAAATCGTATCCACGCCCAATTCATGCAAGTATGGTAGGATAGATTCGAAGGCATTAAAATTAAAATCTTTATGAAATTGGATTCTATAGGTTGTATGTGGTAAAGTATGCGGGCATATCGTTCTAAGTCCTTTTGTGTGCATGGTGTTGATTGATTTCATTTACATCAGAACGCTGCTCGATAAAATTAGTTCTGTCTGTCTTCAAAAAATTTAATACACAAAATATGAAATCACAATTTGGTAAAAAAATAATTTAAAATTAAAACCATTCCATTTTAAGGGACGTTCTGCTTATAACAATGGAAATTTTAAAAACAGTTTATTCGTAATATGATGAGAAAAATAGGAATTACATTTTCCGCGTTTGACCTTTTACATGCTGGTCACGTCAAAATGTTGGAGGATGCTAAAGAGCAATGTGACTTTTTGATCTGCGGGCTTCAGACAGACCCCACTTTAGACAGGCCAGAGAAAAATAAACCAACGCAGAGTGTTTTCGAACGTTATATGCAATTAAAGGCCTGCAAACATGTGGATATGATCATACCTTATGCCACTGAGCAGGATTTGGAAGACGTGCTTCGGTCTTATAAAATACATGTGCGCATTCTGGGTGATGAATATATTGATAAGGCGTTCACTGGACGTAAATATTGTGAGGAGAAAGGTATCGAGCTTTATTTTAATAGGCGAGAAAATAGATTTTCAAGTTCTTCACTGCGCAAGATCATTGCAAAAAAACAGGACAATCCACAAGGTGCCATTGTTAAATTGAATGATGAAACAAATTATAAGTTAAAAAGGATTAATGCTTAAAACAGACAGGATATGGTTATAGGAATTATATTTGGGATTTTTGATATGTTGCATGTTGGGCATATCGTTGCATTGCAGGAAGCAAAACAACAATGTGATTATTTAATTGTAGGGCTTAAGACGGATTCAAATACCCAATTAACAGACGAATACGTTGCTGCGCAAACGATGGTCGAGCGATTTATCAAATTGGAAGGGTGTAAATTTGTAGACGAAATTATTCCGTATGAGTCTGAAGATGATCTCTCAGATATGTTGCAGTCCTTACCAATCCACAAACTATTCGTCAGTGAGGAATATAAGACCTTGGATTTTGCTGGAAGAGACTTCTGTATCGCTGAAGGTATTGAAATTGTATATACTAAGCGCAAAAATCGCTTTTCGAGCCAGTCATTACGTGAAATGGTAAGTGAAAAAGAACTCCAAAAGAAACAAAACATTTTTGCTGTCGAAAAGATACAATCAAACGCGCAGGCATTACACAAAATTCGTCAATGATCTTATAGTTTCAATCTTTTTGTGGTCTGCTAAATCAGAAATGAATCAATTGCTTTCCTATGGAAAAGGTTAATATTGCTATAATTTCCAACGTTCGTAAGCTAAGATGTGCCTACCGGATACTTTTTGATCAAGATTCTCAAAGCCCTGCAAGGATAGTTCTTGAAGGGCCTTCAATTGAAACCTTTGGGGGCAAGATTGACAGCTTGGGGAAAATTGACTTCCTATTTTTAGATTATCGCCTCGTGCTGAATAATACTGCGCTTTTTTTTTCTCTACTTAACGACTATTTTCCTCGAACACCCATTTTTCTTATAGTTGACAAGCAACACTTCAAAGAGGCCCAGCGAAGCACAAATTATGTTAAAGCTTTTTTATCGACAGATCTTCATCCAGCCCGACTGTTTTCATCGATAAGTTGTTTTTACTTGTGTCCTAATATTAAACAGGTTATAACTGTATCTTGAACAACGCTACCGCCATAATAGTTGCCTACCGAAAGGGTGTGCGCTGTATTTTGAGTAAAAACCGAAGCCATCGGGAAACGTAAACGGCTGGCGATCGTAGAATGTTGAGGTTTATCTTCACGCTTTCTATACCGATCAGTTGAGGTATATCGTCATTTTTTTTGAACGATATGCGTTTCACTACTGTTCAGTTTAAAAACTAATTCATAAAGCAATGAAGAAAACTTTTTACATTCCTTAAACACTCTAAAAGTGTAAAGGAAAGATAAAATAGATACAAAAATCGCACTGTAATCAGTAGGCAAATTGTTATAAATACTTCAACCGTTATTGTTTCCGGGAGGATGTTTGCTATAACATTGGACCACTTAAAATAAATATTTTATGTCACTCTAAAATTCATGCTATGACACAATTCAAAAATCCACACACAAAATATCCGGTGCCCCCATTTCCAAAGCAGGAACAAGAAGTACCGGGAGTAGAAGCAGAAATGAAGCCACAAGCTGACCACGGCGAAGAGAGCTATATTGGCACGGGAAAATTAAAGGATGCTAAAGCCATCATCACTGGTGCTGATTCCGGAATAGGTCGCGCGATAGCGATCGCTTTTGCCCGTGAAGGTGCAGATGTGGTCATTAACTATGGTTATGATATCGAGGATGCAGATGCATCAGCGACGGCACAACTGGTGGAGAACGAAGGCCGCAAGGCTGTTCTTTCGAAGGGAGATTTACGGAATGAAGACTATTGCAAAAAATTAATTGGTTTATGTCAGGATGAATTAGGCGGAATTGACATCTTGGTCAATAACGCAGCATATCAGATGGCGCACAAAACACTGGAAGAATTAACAGCCGAAGAATGGGACCGTACATTTGAAACCAATATTAGGAGCATGTTCTATTTATGCAAAGCCGCGGTACCCTTTATGAAACCGGGAAGTTCAATTATCAATACAGCATCGGTCAATTCTTATCACCCAAATGCCGTTTTATTGGACTATGCTGCGAGCAAAGGGGCTATTCAAAACTTTACAGCCAACCTAGCTCAAATGCTGCTCGAACAAGATAAAGGCATTCGTGTTAATGCTGTTGCCCCCGGTCCGGTCTGGACACCATTAATTCCCTCTACCATGTCCGAGCCTGAGAATTTTGGTAAGGATGGTCCAATTAAAAGACCAGCTCAGCCAGCGGAAATTGCTCCAGCATATGTTTTCCTGGCTTCTGAAGACAGCAGCTATATTGCCGGAGCTACCATCGCTGTGACTGGTGGTAAAATCGCGATGTGATTAGTGTATCGTAAACTCCCGGTGCAAAGCGATCTTACTTCATTGTGTCTTAAAAGCATTTGTAGATAAAACACTGCCTACACTTAGAAGTGATTTTGAACAGGTCAAAAAGGTTAACGAAAAAATAAAATAGATCAAATAAAGTCTCACAGTTTGCCCGTGAGACTTTTGTTAACACATAGCACCGCAAGTGCTATTTAATTAGTCCCATCGGACTCTGTCGTATAACGAGTTCTTTCTGGCCAAATTGCTGTTCAAGTTTATGTTTATATGCTGTCCAATACGAACAGTCTATTTCTGAAACCATGACTTCGTAGATTAATAGTTCATCTTTACTCTGTTGTTTGCTACCATTGGCCCAAATGCCTTCTGCGGGCGCTCGCGTGTAAGCTGTCATCCCGCCAAAATCTTTAGTTAGCTGTCTTTGGATATTTTTGTAAAGATAATCTGGGAACGGATGCCCTTCATTATCGCGTAAAGGGACAAAAATTTCTATTTTATTTGTAGGAGCTAAATTATTCTTGGCAGCTTCTATTGTTTTAAGGGCATCTTTTGCGCTCAATATCTTTTTTAACTGGAAATGCCTGCCCTCCAATTTGTTGTACGAGACAAAAAAATTCTGCAACTCCTCGAGCAGTTTCTCCGGCAACTGCACTACCCGTTGTACATTTTCCAAGATTTTAGAAGCCTCTGGTACAACAAGAAATCGGTCATTTTCAATTTCGTTACCTGCGTCGTCCTGTTGCGCAGCTTTAATTGCACCTATTACCCGACAAGACAATATACAGCCCGGAAAGGTACCTTGTTCAGAAATAACCACCACATCGAGCGGATCACCGTCCTCACCTTGAGTACCGGGTATAAAGCCAAAATCATACGGGAAAACGAAGCCCACCGGAAGATATTTTGCCAGTACAAATCCACCACAGTGAGGATCATAATTGTATTTGGCATTGGAATACTTTGGTGTTTCAACTGTGCAATTAAGGTTTTTCATAATACTATCTAATAGGGATCAAACTTGCGTATATTGATTAAGCTAATTATCGTAGGAACAGCTTTAGTGAACAAATAGTTCAGTTACCCGAAGATACGTTCTGGTCAGATCGGCTCAAATCGCTTTGGCCAATAACATCTTACAAAAATCAGTCGTCCAAAATTTTTCATAAAGCGATTGAAATCGCCAATGTTATACTTGCAGAAGGTACGGAAGTCTAACCTCATCGTCTCTTCCGGCTACTCCACCTCCCCAGCAGGCGACTGGTTGCAAAACTGACCAGTGTACCCACGGCCGCTGTAAGCACCGTCTGAAATAGATCGCCGAGTGAAAAGCTTGCCCAGATGGAACAGAGCGTACCTCCTATTGCCGAAATACGGATATCATTCAGTTTCATTAGCTTCGCTCCTTTCCCTGTTATCCGTAATATCGGTTACTTTAAACCCTTAAAAACCACAAAGCTTAGATCAAAAATGGACTGCCCCAAAAAGTTGAACACTATTTGGGGGCAGTCCACAATCTAGGCTTTTACTTTACTTGCCTGTCCCAAAGAGCCTAAGCAGATAGTCTAATGCTAATGGATATATTTTATAACGTCAGGCAATGCATCGATATGATACATATTCGAATCTACTACTCTCCCGTCAGGGAATGAATGTAAATAGGTTTTATGCGTACAATAGAAGTTTGAACCAGTACTTTTAAGGTATGTCGCGAAGCCTTTTCAACCGAGATATCAGGAACTAATTTTTTACCGTCAATACCTTAATTCATTTTTTTATTGCATATTAGCATCGAAAAAATAGACCATTTGAATTGGTACAACCTATAAAACAAATTGATTATGGAAAGGCCTTATAGCGGTATTGCAACCCATTACGAAACTCCAACGGGATATTCCATTATCGTCCCGGCAAAGAAGCATTTACCTATTATCATTATTTTTAGTTTATGGCTGCTTGGTTGGATACAATCAATTATTTTTTTTGCCCCGACACTTGAAAACTTTTACGATACCACTGGAGGTTTAAGCTTCGAGGGAATATTTATTATAGTTTGGTGGATCCTCTCGATGGCAGCTGGCTTATTTGTAATGAAAACGTTAACGTGGTACCTCATTGGAAAAGAAATCATTACAATAGATCGTGAGCAAATTACTATTGCAAGACAAAACGATATACTCTTCAGGCATAAGATTTATGATCTACAAGAAGCGAAGAAATTTCATGTTGAGGAAGAACATTTTGAGTTTGTTTTTTGGAACCAGGGGAATAGTTTAGGTATTTTTAGAAACAGAGGCACTATTCGATTTGAATATGGTTTTAAAACCATAAAATTTGCAAATGATATGGATCAAGCTGAGGCAAACCACATCTTGGAATCATTACGTTCATCGGGCTATCTGACCACCACTAATTTTTGATTAAATTTTATATGAATACGGAAAGAACCTTCGATTTAAAGAAATTAATACAATAAGTATCAGATCCCTTGTTAAGTAACCGAAATCATGTGAGCTCCAATTGTAGGATTGCTTATTACCATTTTGGTTATATTCATGTGGGCGTATTATATAATTGATGTATTATATTTGATTTTGCTATTCGGAGAATATTTCATGGATGTTCATTCGATGGAAGAGGACAAGTAGTTGCGATAGTTTTTCTGCTTTTTTAGTTTTTAGAATAAGGTTGAAAGTAGGATTGATTACGGGAAGCCGTAGCTCGCACCTTAATCGTATTTGTAATCTAAAGAAACCTTCTTTTTTTGTAATTCATCTACTACCTTCGCTGGAATAGATAAGTCTTTAAAATAATAAATTTTGAGGATCAAAACTTCAAACAAAATATTCCGTCCTGACATTTCCAATTGCCTAAGCGTCCTGCCTAATATTTTCCCAATTGCTTTTTGTCATTTCAAACTTAACCTCTTTACTGCCGTGCATTCCGTTTCTCTCCCAACCTGATTTCAGATAAAACCCTTCTGCTCTTGAATTAGGAGCTGTGCCCAGCCATACAAATTTCTTTCCTGTAGAAAAATACCAGTCAAGCATCATTTGATGGAGCTTGCGGCCTATTCCTTGTCCTTCAAATTCCGGTGCTAAGAAAAGTGCCCAGATATTATCTTCTTTTAAATCTGCAATCGCAAAACCTACAATTTGGTCATCTATTTCACAAACCCAGCCCTTTCCCCGCTCAAATAAAAATTCTGCGCAGTCTTTATCACTTACCAGTGTTGGATCAGAAAGCGTATTTTCTTTGACAGAATTTCTAACGATCTGGATCTGTTTAATATCTTCAATTTTTGCTTCTCTAAATTTCATGGTTATAAAAGGCCAATAATTCAATTTTTAAATATTTTGAGCGTGCCAATATAATTATATTCAGCAAATGTATAGTTAATATTCACAAAATATTATCAAAGAAAAATTAATACCACAAGGATTTGACCCAATATATATATTTGAAGAAACAACTTTCTCAATATAATCGAATAAAAATATTATGACCAATAAATCCATAAACCTTAAAGATGGAAAAAGTTTGTAATTTTTCAGCGCTTTAACGGAAGGTGGATTACATTCCTTAAATAGCGCTATTGGTTAGCTGCTGATCCAAATTATCACTCCGCTACCCGACAATCGAACCCAGCTCATGCTGATAGTTATCTACCTCCGACTGGGCATCAGGAAACGTATAGGTCCAAGACCGACCATCAGCAGCAGTTTCCAAAAGGGTGAATGTTTGTCATTAAGATTAATATGCATAGTTAAATATAATTCTTTTCTAGCCTATAATATGTCCGTCCTGCGCACTTACACGAACGAGCTTCCCCTGTTTATTGTACACCAGCTGCAGCCCATGTTCCTGCTCCCAATCGCAATCGCAAAGCAGTTGCAGATATACACCTTTATCTTCATACGGCTCGCGGCTTACATATAGCCCGGTACATTTTACAAACTGCCACACCTCTTCAGGCTGCTTCATCTTCCACATCGCATCATCAGCATCATCGTAACCAATGGCGTCCAAAAAATCCATGCAATTTTGGTACACATATGCCGATACCGTAAGGCGTTGGCTGTTATCCTGTGCCAAGAAGTTACGTAACAGTTCATCCGCTTCCTCGATAAAAGAATGGTCTTCATTTGGATTAAAATCCGTAAACGAAACCGGCATTTTTTCATTGTTGAAGAAGGGAATGTCGACCTCATCTATGGCCGTCCACCAATCATCATACTCCGTATTAGTTAATCTGCCGACAACGGCGGACTGTATCTCGGTTTGGGTGATGGGAGCCGGTTTGGTGACAATTGGCACCTTGTTGGCCAGTGATTCAAAAATAGTACGTTTTGTTGCTTCATCACGCTCGATAAAATTATTGAGCTGCTGTGACAGTTCCTTGATATTAGTGATCCGGGTTATTCCTTTTGCGGATATCCTGATAGTAAAATCCCCTATAGCAGCATCATATTGCATAGAGACATATTGATAATCATAAGTGGGCAGTTCAAAATATGTATAGGCGTTTATGGTATAACACGCCATACAATATCGGAAATCATCTGTTTGATAAGTTTCGTTATTGGGACTGCAATTTAGGGAAGGGTGGTACTTACGTATGATAAGCAAAATATTATGGTCCGCGCTTACGGTAGCCAGCGGGTATCGCTTTAAAAAACCATTCAATGTTTTGTTTAACCTGTTACGGCTAGTTTGCAGCAATTCTCCCGGTTTTTCAAGTTCCCATCCAGTCATTATTTATTATATATTAATGATACTACCCCAAAGTTACTAAAAAATAAAATTTTTCGCTATTGGCTGGCAAAAGAAAAGTCCTGCATGACACATCAGCTATTCACCGTAAATGCCTTTTCATCTCCCCGCTAATCCGCAGCAGTTTGTGCTAAATACTTGGGCGATATGGAAGTGCAAGAGATACACGAAAAAATAAATACCACCGAAAATAGTGCAATGGCTAGCGTGCGCATATTGTGATGTTTTTCAATTTCTTTCATAGGCTATGGTTAATACCCAAGCCTAATATACATTATAGATTTCGGGCGAAGTGGTATAAAATGCTGGTTTCGCGTTCTGATGTCCGGCATTTAGTTTCGCTGTCTTATTTTGCTATTTAATTCTTCTAGTTTCGTTTTTGCGGTATTACTAGTTGGAGAAAGTGTCAAGATTTTTTCATAACACTTTTTTGCTTTATCCATATATCCCCTGACTGTGTAGGCCTCGGCTAAGCTATCCCATACATTGATTGATTGCGGATAATTTTTCGTGTTCAGCTCAAAAATAGAAATTGCTATATCAGGTAGTTCTCTATCATAAAGGGCGACATACCCAATAGTATTTACAAAACTTTGGTTCGGTTTAGTATCAAAGAAAAGTTCCTTTTTTATTTTTGCACTGTAATTTACCAATATATCGGGGTCTTTTGTTACTTCATTTATATCAATATTATATGGTTCGAAGAGATATCGAAGGCCATAATATGTGGCTGGAATTGTTACTGTTAAATGCTTTTCGTCTTCAAAATATCTAAAGTCTACCTGCAAATCTGGAGATTTATTCTCTTTCAGTAATTTATAAAATTGATTTCCCCATTGATAATGCCTCTTATCTTCCTGCATATTATTGGCTAATGCAATATATATTCTAGCTTTTAGGTCGACTCGATTCTCCAATACTTCTTTTCCCAATATAATTATGATCCCAAAACCAAGAGGGGTCGATAAGTAAGTAATAACTAAACAGCTGCGGATTTTCTAACAGGCAATGTAACGCAAATAGTCCGCCCAATGAATGTCCGATAATCATGCTTTGTGGAACGGTTCTGAAAGATTTATTTATTTCCACCATTAATTCATTCTCCATAAAACGCATGAAATCATCCGCTTTTCCGCTACTTTTAAATGCAGAAATATTTTCTCTATCCAAATAATTCAATGAATTTGTAGGAGTGAAATTCTTCGTTCTATCCGTATTTTCTATTGAAACGATAATGAGTTCAGGGATTTGCAACTTAAGATTTGCATCTGAATGCATCGATTGTGCAATCCCCGACACTTCCAAAAACTTACTCCTGTCCCCATCTAAAACATAGGCAACAATGTATTTTTTGTCGACATTGTATTTTATAGGAAGCTGGTAAATAAACAGAATAATTTCTGCTTTCATTGAGTATTTTAGAGTTTATCGTATAGCGTTGTCCAACCACTAAAAAATTGTCAAGTGATTGCGCAAAAGAATTGCTAAGGCTAAAAATACAAAAACAAATTAGTGTGGTTATAATTATGCCCGTCGGTATACTGCTGGAAATCATCCGTATTGTTGCCATTAAAAAGGATTAAATAGATCTTATAATTACAAATAAGCTTTAAATTTATGTAAAAATTTTAGAATTACGAATATGTTTCAGCACCCCGAAAATCTGACAACGGCCTCACTCCAATTTTTATTAACCCGCTCGGGATGCAATAGTGCTAGACTCCAAACAATATTTGCACCCCAGTCGTGGCCGACAAAGGTGGCATCCTTGTAACCAAAATGGTCAAGTAGTGCAATAAGGTCACCGGTCAAATGTTCAATGTCATAATCCGTTATTTCGGTCGGACAGGATGACTTACCATATCCGCGTTGATTGGGGACAATGACATGATAGCCAGCATCAACAAGAGGCTGTATCTGATAACGCCAAGAAAATGCGTGCTCCGGAAAACCGTGGCAGAGCATGATAGGCTTTCCTGAATTTTTTTGACCTGCTTCAAATACTTCCAGTACTACACCATTAACTGAAATCATGGTAGCTTCTGGAAATGCGATTGGATTAAATTCTGTCTTAGTTACGTTTGTCATTTTATTCTTTTAAAGATTATGGATGCAAACTTAATAGGAAGAGTGACCACAGTATGTCAGTATCGATATAATTTAAAATGCAAAACGGGTTCTTGGCGTTAAAGATTCCCAATTAGAATAGCCTTCCACACGATGTTAACAATAGTCTTTAAAAACATATCTCCATAATCAGAAAGAATGTCCAGTATACTACTGTGTCGCATTTTGCCATAGTCCGCAAATGCAAGATGTGATTCTAAATGCCAGCATTCCCCAATGGAATGTCATACCGTGATTTTTTAAAACCAGCGTCCTAACTGATGTGGCTTGACACCACGCTACGCAAATCGTGGTCTTTAAATTTTAAGTTTGGATCTGCAGATAACTCGGAGATAATTTTTAAAAATTTCGCTGTATTCAGGGATGTTCTTGTAAACAGGATAAGCGTAGTTTTGGATGACGACGTTCTTTATGGCATATAAAAAATTGCTTGGCCTTTTACACTGTTAATTTGTCGCTAATCAGAGTACAGGTGCACAATCAAGATTTTATACTTTGGACGTGAACGATGATGTTACAGTTACTGTCGATCGTTATTTTTTATGATAAGAGTGAGCATAAAGATGTGGATGAGTACGAACATGCAGGAGCTGAAATTTCCTTTAAAAATAATTTAATAGACGAATAAAAACGATGATCAACAAACTTTTATTATTATTCCTCATACTTTTCACTGCCGGTTCAGCAAGAGCCCAGACCCCTGTTATCTTTGATGCTATCGGCTTTGGTGATTATCGTACTCCTTTTGTAAAAGTAGAAAAAGAAGGTAAAATTTATTTCTGTCATCCAGTTACTGGATTGTTGGTTGATGATGTCAAAGATCATTCAGGTGATTTGCTTTCTGTAGTGAAAGACGGAGTATACGCAGTAATCCACAAAAATGGAAAATTACTAAGCAACTTTGAGTACGATGAGGTGACTTTAGCCAGCCATTATGACGGGCAATGGTATCCGGGCATCCATTACAATTACCAGTTTGCACAAACGAAAAAAAAGGGAATGTATGGGCTTATCGATCTAGAGGGAAAAGTAATTTCCAAACCATGCTTCCAGGCACTGGAGATCATCAATAAAGATATCATTGGTTTTAAAGAAAACGATAAATGGGGATGGCTGCGTGCAGTGGATGGTGAAATTATCCAGCCCCCTATCTATGATGAAGTGGGCAAGAACTATCTGTTTGAGGATATGCTTCAATTTCATC
This sequence comes from Sphingobacterium sp. UBA7625, assembly GCF_002484085.1. NCBI lineage: Bacteria > Pseudomonadati > Bacteroidota > Sphingobacteriia > Sphingobacteriales > Sphingobacteriaceae > Sphingobacterium > Sphingobacterium sp. UBA7625. Next base: position 126,028 of record NZ_DLJD01000005.1, on the reverse strand, counting down.
TTAATGGAAAACAAGGAATAGCAAATATAAGCGGTAAAGTAGTTGTTCCTCCAACATATGAAGACTTGAGCAACATCTTACTTAAAACCAAAAAGTATACAGCATTTTTTCAAAATAAGGCCTATGGTCTGATTGATTCGCAGGGGACTGTAGTACTTCCTGCAGTTTACAAATCATTAATTCCGGTGAGAGGTAGTGACTTTCTTAAGATTGAAGAACATGGGTTGCAGGGGCTGATTGATGCTGCCGGAAAAGAAGTCACCCCTCCATTGTATGATAGAATAAATGATTTTGTAAGGGGTCATGCTGTTGTAGAAAAGGCGGGAAGAATGGGGCTAATTGATGAAAGCGGCAAATTGTTATTGTATCCCCAGTATGACGAGATCCAGTTCAAAAACTCAGCGGGACAGACAGTTTTTTATGGTGACCGTGTATCACTCATGCCTGCTGTTGCAAATGCTTCAAAAGAATACCTTGAAAGGATAGCCGCCGAAGCCAAACTGGATGCGATGCCCTATTATCTGCGTGTAAAAGACAAGGGTAAAGTAGGAATTTTCGATTGGGAAAACGCAAAACCTATTTTTCCTACAAATTTTACGGAAATTACCATCGCAAATCAGCATGGCGAAACTTATTTTTACGCTGTAAATGGGAATCTCTATGGAATTTACGATAAACTGGGTAACGAAATATTACCGCCAGAATATCGCCTACAGTCTGGTACCTATATCAATCGAAGCTACATGTATGGCGATCTTAACGACAGTCCTTTTATCTTCCCTGTTTATGATGATAAAAGACTGGGGATCTACAACAGTCTAAAGAAACAGTTTATTGTTCCAGTAGGCGATGTAGAAATCTCGTGGTTAAATGCACGAATTTTTGAGATTAGGCGGAAAGTGGAGGGAAAGAGCTATACCAAAGAATCGGCAGTATACAATAGTGATGGACAGGTGCTGATACCCTATACTCAGGATATTTATCTCCTAAAGATGCTCAGCGATAAGCTCCTGCTGGCAGAACAAGGATCCCAATATGTCATTTTTAATATGAAAGGTGAAAAAGTGTTTGAACGTCCAGAATGGAACAGAAATGGCTACTACAGCAGTTTTAATATACCGGAAAATAGAAAAGAGGATGCCAAACCTTTTCAAAGCGAACTTTTCAAGATCAATATTAAGGGAGAAAATCTATTTATTGATGAGAATGGAAAGCAGGTTCGTTTTAACGACTTTGCCTATGTTGGTGAATTTTATGACAACCTAGCGTGGGTAGTGAGTAAAAAAGGAGATGAAATGCTTTATGGATTGATTGATACGAAAGGAAATGTGGTTGTTAATCCTCGATTTGACCGTCTGGAAGTGATTAATGACCATCCGGATCTCATGCTGATAAAAGAGAAAGGAAAATATGGTGTGCTGAATCGTCAAGGCAAAATTATACTTGAGCCTATATATGATATGATCGATAACTTTTCACCTGAGCTAATGGAGATCACGTTAAAAGACAAATCTGGCCTTGCAGATAATGATGGAAAGATAATTTTAGAGCCTAGGTATGATAATTTAAGAAGAAATTATGAAGGTGAAAACCGTACATGGCCAATTCTGGCTAAAAAAGGCAATGTATTTTCATTTATTAATAAAGGAGCAAATAGACCGCTGGTAGTGGGAAAATCGAAAATTAACTAAGAAAATGGGAGTATAATACCACTGTGTCATTGGATTAAAAACTTAAAAACCTCTTTCCAGTTTGAGGCTATCCCCAAATCTAATATATAGTTGGGATATGGTCAAACGCCAGTTATGCATTGGCATCGTCCATTTTTTGCAATATCTTTAACGATCAGATACATCAATTTCATTAGCACCTGTTCAGAGCTGAAAGCTCCTGAAGACATATTGTACGGTATAGAGCCGAAGGAATCGCAAGATTTTCAAATTCCTATTTCGAAACTGTTAAAGAACAAAAGATTAGCTCCCGGGATATACAGAATAAGCAAAGAAGTTTGGTTTGCCAATCAAAAAAAGGAGCCGTTTCACGTCGTTGCCTCGTTCGAGATAAAATGATCCTGAACATCGGCACATCCAATATAATTATCAGTATATTCCCTGGTATAAGAAAAAGGATCGAAAAACGTAAGGGTTATCCTTTTAACCAAAAGTAACGATATAGAGCATATTTATAGATTATTTTTCATCAGTGGTGATCATCACATTAAAATGCCTACGCAATTGTTGTTCGGTATTTTGAAGACTATTTCACAGACTCACACTCCACCACATAGGGAAAGAGCCAAATCAGCAAAAAAATTTGGCTCTTTCTTCATTAATACTGGAGTAGTTTGTTAATTAAGTTTATAGAGTTTAAGCTGTTTCTGTAATTTTTTGCGGGCCATATGAATTCTTGTTTTTATTGTTCCTTCCGGCATGTTAAAGTAACTGCCAATTTCATGGTACTTGTACCCATCTAAATATAATCGGAAGATCTCATAATTATCCTGCGTCAGACTACACATTGCCTTTTCGATGTCTTCCGCCACAAATTTGCTTACTCCCCTATTATGAACAGTATTATTGGAACGTTCTAGGTCAATATAGGTCTCTTGGATTTCCCCCACACGTTTAGCCTTACGGTATTTATTAATATATGTATGCTTCATAATTACATATAACCAGCTCATTAATTTGGGGTGATGCACAAATTTATCTATAGATTTTAATGCCCGGATCCACGTTTCTTGGATCAAGTCTTCTTTTTCATCTGGGTCGTTTGTAAATTTAGTAGCAAAATGGTTTAGTAACCCTCTTTTCTCCTTAATTAGTACGTTTAAATTGTAATTGTTCATAATTTATCCTCTTTGTTGTTTAAAGTTGATCCTAATAGCGTAGAACAAGAAGAATGCTAATTTTAAATGGGTGTTACCTCGAAAATAATTATACTGGTGGCAGGGGTAGAAATACGTATTCTCGCTGAGAATGGTTATACAAGTCCTATTAAAGCCCTTTTCGAGTGAATTATTTCATATTGTTCAAAAATTAATTGAATAGGAAAAAAAATAGATTAGGTAATAAATCGGATCGAAATTGTAAGAAGTACGTTTTTTGGGTGAAAAAACAAAAAACGTTATCCATATCTTTTGTACAAAAATGTAAACGTTTTTAACGTGGTTTTGTGTGCAGTCAAATTAGGTCGTTTGACTTATTCATTACAAAGCTGTATAATTGTACATTCTTTATAATTATTCTAAACTAAGTCAACCGGATGATCAAAATATTGATAGCATATAGATCAAAACTCTACATACAGGCTATCAAGCAGTATAAGATAAATTTAAGCCATTGATGGAATACATAAACGAGCTTTCAAAAACCATTGACCAGTATCCCGAATCCATTTTAGTGATGCGTCAACAGATGGAGCAGAAATTGCCGGCCCATCAGCATGCCAAAGGACAGTTGCTGCTGGTATTTGGTGGTATAGCCTATCTTCAAACTCTGGAGCGTGATTATTACATTCCCTCGAATCATTATATTTGGATCCCAGCAGATTATGCGCACAACCTGATGTATAATGCACAAGATCTTCATATCATCAATATCTATTTCCCCGCGGCTGATGATGGGGCCTTTTACAAAGAACTTGGCATCTATCCCGTCAGCAGGTTATTGTTTGAACTGCTTGCCTTTAGTGAGACCTGGCAGGGCAATTATTTTGCTGGCTGCTGGGAGTATGAATTGATGTCTACCATGAAAAAGCTGCTCGCACATGAAAATTTGCAGAAATTTTCTATTCAACTACCTATCACAGACGATAGCCGTATACGTGCCATCACCGATGATATGCGCCATCGTATTGGCGAGCCGTTAAGCTTGGAAGAGTCTGCCCAAAAATTCGGTCTCAGTGTCCGCAGTTTGACTCGGCTTTTTCAACAGTGTTTACACCTTTCCTTTGTTCAATATCTCAAAATGCTCCGCGTCATACGTGCGATGGAACTACTCAAAGATACGAGTCTTTCCATAAGTGAGATTGCCTATCAGGTCGGTTATTCTAATATTTCAGCTTTCAGCAATACTTTTTTCCAACTGACAAATATCCGCCCTTCAGATTTTCGTACTAAGTTAAAGTAAGGCTATCTTAATTCAATAAGGGATATTATTTTTTCCAAGCTTTAGGACAATATTGCGGATCCTTGGTACCAACAACAAAGCGATAATGACACAAAGCAGTATAACAAGCATTACATCATAATAATCCCGCACCGCTCGTGCAAATAACTGCTGTTTGATTAACTTATTAAAAAGAAAATCCGATGCATTTTTAGCCACATACATATCGTTCCCCGCATTTATATAAGTATTTTGAATATCCTGCCACAGCGAAGGGATAAGCGGGTTTGTTTCGGTCAGTGTTTCGCGTAGTTTTTCGCGGATAGCTCCCTTTGTATAGCGCTGTAACTGGTTATTAAGGGCAATGCTACTGCAGAATCCAACGAATCGGGCAAAGATACCTAATAGGGAGGCGTATAGTGCCATCCCTTGTGGCGCTGCTGAAGCTGTAAAAAAAACAATTGGTACAAACAGCGCTCCAGTGGCAAGACCATAAATAAACATGGGTAGGATAAAATCTAAGGTCTCCCCTGCCACGGAGACAAACAGGAGCATATAGCCGTAATACATGGCCATAGTCATAAATCCCACAAGCATGAGCTGCATCAGATTCGTCCCACTTAAGACAAAGCGGGCCGTAACAAACATGCTTAGTAAGGTTCCTGCAATCACGGCGAGCCAGAGCGGGATTGTGTGTAGGGAATCGGTGGCCAAAACATTCTCCACATAGCTATAGGTCAGTCCTGTACTTCCCTTAAAGAGGTAGAAAATCACTAGTAATAATAGTCCCAATACAAAGTTTTTGGTTCCAAAAATGTGAAGGTCAATTAAAGGTCGTTTCAGTCGCATTTCCCGTAAGACGAATAAAATAAGCACAAGACCTAAAATAAGGCTTAGTATTTTAATGTACGGATTATCCAGCCAGTCCAACTGTTGCCCATATACAAGAATATATCCAAGAGCTAAGGTAATATAGGTGTAATAGATATAACCGATCCAGTCGACCTGATATAACGGTAGCTTTTTATGAAGCCTGGCGTTTGGATGCATGGTAATCAATACACTTAGCCCAAGTAGTATAAGTAGCATGATAATGCCATAAAATAGCCAATTGAAATCCCTGACATACAGGATAGCGCTACAGAATATGGCATATAGTGGCACTGAAATCTGTATACCAGCATATAAAATTGTGTAGCCAATTACCTTTGCTCTGGTCGACTCCAGCCGTGGAAAGATTAGGTTGAGTACGATACCGGACAAAAGAGCACATGTCATCCCCTGTAAAAATTGGCCGATTAGAAAGATTGTCCAATTTCTGCTATAGAAGCAGATCAAGGCACATATCCCATTGATGGCGAGGGCCAGGAGCAAATAGCCTCGCGAAGTAAAGCGTTTTACGATGCGCACATCTAGCGCCAGGAAAGTTACGGTCGAGCCATAAATAACCACCATTCCGTATTGCATGGCCGTAGCATCGATACCGTAAAATCCCATAATGGTTACAGGACTGCTATATAAGGCAAAACAGCAAAGTGATGTCATCAATATCGCAAAGATGACTGCCCGTGCGAGACCTTCCGAGACCCAGTGTTTAAATAAAGGTATTTTATGTGCTTGCATAGTTATTTCTTTAAAACATAAACATTGGCATTCATTCCGGGCGAGAGCTTAGATAGCATCTCTGAATTATCGGTCAATTTAATTCTGACGGGGATGCGTTGGATAATTTTTACAAAATTACCGGTGGCGTTATCCGGTGGCAACAACGAGTAACGTGCTCCTGTCGTTGGCGAAAACGATTCGATTACTCCAGAGAATACTTCTTCGGGGTAAGCGTCTGTTTCTATAGCAACCCGCTGTCCGATATGAAATGACTTGATCTGTGTTTCTTTGAAGTTGGCGACTACCCATTTTTTTTCGGCCTCATTGAGCAAAAAAGCCAATGTTTGCCCCGGTTGCACAAGCTGTCCTTGTTGAATGGTTTTCTTACCAATACGACCATCAAAAGGTGCCGTTATTACGGTGTACCGAAGATCAAGTTCTTGTCGCTCCAATAGCGCCGTTTTGATATTTATTTCAGCGGCAATTGCAGCCCGCTGAGCTTGTATATCCTTGAGTCTTGATTTGGCGGCCTCAAGAGAAGCTATAGTTTGGGCATAGTCAGATTGTTGGCTCAGGAGTGTTGTATTCACGAGGTCAAACTTTTGTTGTGTGGTCGATTCATCTGCCAGCAGGCTTTTATATCGTTCAAACTCTTTGCGTTGTTGCTCTAATTTTGCCTGGGCTCCCATTAATTGCGCACTGATTACAGCAATGTTTTTGGATTGTGTCTCTTCACTTGCCGCCAAGATTGGCAGTTTCGCACGCGAACTTAACAACTCGGCTGCGGCGGCCTTCTGTTTGAGTCGATACTCATCTTTTTCAATCAATACAAGTGTATCGCCTTGATGTACCTGTTGGTTATCGTTATAATAAATTTTACTGATATATCCACCCACTTTGGCACTTATGGGCGATAAGTAAGCATCTATTTGTGCATCATTTGTCTGCTCATACTGTAAATTTCGCCATAGGTATAGCACAGCCCAACCCAGCATGCCCGTAAGCAAGACAATACCAAAGTACTTCGTGGAGATGACCACGACCTTATCTATTTTATTCTTATTCATTATCTGATATCTTTTTAAAGTACCCCTGTTATCGCCAACAATTGGATGTGGCTTAGTTTTAATTCGACCAACGCAGATATGTGGTTAAACTTGGCTTCAAGCAATGCATTTTCTGCTTCTAACAGATCCGTCAGCAAGGATTCCTGATTGAGGTAACTGTTTTTGATGACACGGACAGTTTCGGTGTTTTGCGCGATGTTTTTCTCAGCTGTTATTACCTGTTGTTGGGCCTGTTCGCGCTGCAGGAATGCCTGTCTGATCTTCAGGTTAACTTCTTCCTGTTTGATCTGCATGACTGACTTTTGTTCCTCAATATGTATGTTGGCCTGTGCGACAGCATGTTTACTTTTGAATGCATTGTCAATAGACCATTGCATTTTGAGCCCTGTCTGTCCAAATCCCCATAAATTATTGCTATATGGATAGAATGAGATCTGCGGATAGGTGTAGCTATAGGTCGAGTATAAGTAGAGCTTTGGCCGTGTGGCAGATTTCACCTGTCTTAGTTTTAATTCACTGGTTTTGATCGTGGATTCAATGATTTTAAATTCCTGAGACTGTTGTTGGGCAATGCCAATATAATCATCGTATGTATGTACATCCTGCAGATCAGGTTTCAAGTCTTCTTGAAGTGCTATCTGGAGTGATTCCATTTCGCCGCGACCCATGAGCACATTCAGTTTCTGTTTCGTAAGGTCAATTCTTTTGAGTACTTCAGACCGGCGGAGTTCTAAATTGTCCAATTTAACAGCGATTCGCAGCACATCACTCTTTAAGACAATTCCATTCTTGTAAAGATGTTCGATTGTCGATAGCTGGCGTTGTTCAGCGGATATTTCGGCAGAAATAAATTCCTTGAATTTCATGAATTTGTATAGTTCATAATAAGCGACAGCAGTTATATATTTTAGATTGCTGTGCTGCAATTCGTATTCAAATTGCATGGCCAACTTTTCTTCCTTTTTTAGCTGAATATTTCTTTTATCGAGGCCACCATTGTAAAGATTGAGGTTTAGATTGTAACCCAGCCCATAGCCATAACCGGATACCGGCACATCCTGTGCAGCAGAGAACAATCCTTCAGGATACAGGAGGAATTTAGTGTTGAGTTTAAAATCCCCGTTGAGAGAAATCGTTGGTAAATACTGATCTTTCGCCTCAATAATGGCAAGTGAAGCAGCTAGACCCTTGAGCCCCTGTAACTTTAGCTGGTGGTTATGGGAGGCTATTGACTCCCATATTTTTACCAGGTTCACAGGCTGTACCGTATCTCTTACCTGGCCGTTGGCGGACCGTAAAAAGAAAAATATGCCCACAGCAATAGAAACAAAAGAAAGATCCCGCCTCATTTCTTTACTCCTTTAAAAACAACATGCTGTTGCTTGGCGCTATGCCGTTTTTCGGCATATTTCTTCCAGGTTCGCCTCAATTCATAGAGAACAACGGACAGATCCCCCATCGGAAATAGGGGGAACAGATACATACCTGCGTAGTTGAAGTATAGCCTGTTCACTTGTCTATCGTCATCGGCAATCGGGTCAGCCGATTTCTCAGGGACGACTTTCACAATAATTTTTTGTACTTTTTCTTTCATGATAACCTTGTTTAACGCTATTTGACAAAGTTATCGGGAAAGATGCTGTGGGATTTTATATAATTGGCCTAAATTTGGCCGAATCTGGCCAATATATTATTTCAGCTTTTGTTCCTCTACCCGTAGGCGCTTTCGCCAGGTCATCATCTGAGGGTCGTCATAGATCGGGTCACCAAGATTGTCCAGCAAGACCAATGCTTTGGCTAAATTTTCCCTTAGATCGGCAGATCTTTAGTAAAACCTTATATCGACCTCTGATGTTCTTAATGAGATAAAATAAATCCTACTAAATAACGTTATTGGGGTAGAGGAATTTATACATGCTACAGCTTGGATTTGTTCATCTACGCCAATAGGCCGGATCAGTTTAAAATATCAATATGAAACATCACTACCTAGCTACACTTATCATCGGAATATTGACGATGTCGGGATTAAAAGCACAGGAAAATACCAATTTAATTAAATTAAATATCTTGCCATTGGTGGTTGGCAATGTTGCGTTCGAATATGAAAAGGCGATTCAACAACGCCTATCACTAAATGCGACATTAAGTCTTCGTCCTAAATCTGGTCTTCCCTTCCGCTCGATATGGGAATCTGCTATTGATGATCCAAGTGACATTCTGGGTGGAGCGAAATTTGGGGCATTTTCCTTTACACCGGAAGTGCGCTTTTATCTCGGTAATAATGATGCTTTCAGAGGATTCTACTTTGCTCCTTTCGTAAAATATGCGCGTTATAGCCTTAGCACCATACTGTCGGTTGAAGAGCGAGACTACCAAAAGGAAGTTCCGATTTCGGGTGCCTTGAATGCCTTGACAGCTGGACTAGCTATTGGTAGCCAATGGCGTCTCGGCGAGCATATCTATCTAGATTGGCGAATTATTGGTCCCAACTACGGATTTAATAACGGCACCTTTGAGGGGAAAACCCAATTAAATACCGATGAACAAGAAGAACTGCGTAAACAGTTGGAGGATTTTGACATTGATGTCTTAGACCTCAAAAAAGAAGTTGATTCCGAAGGAGTCACGCTCAAGACGAAAGGCCCATTCGCTGGAATTCGTACCGCCTTATCCTTAGGGTATCGGTTTTAAAGTCGATCGACTTCCTACATTTCGCTATTCAGCCGAGCTTTATTAGGTATTTTTCGGCCCTATTAGACTATGAAATCCCTGTTTTCATGGATTTTTCTGCCTGGTTATTTGTCGTAGTTTTGGGGAAACACCCCACAAAAATAGACAGTTAACTTGGGAAAGGACATACAATGAAAGAATATACATTCAAATACCAGAATAACAGCGGACTTCTCTATCTAATACTGGTTCTCGTTGGGATACCGCTCGGCATTATTCTGCCGACGGTATGGCTTATGAATTATGTGCAGTGGATTTTTTGGCCTAATATTGTACTTATGCTTTGCCTGATGGGATTTGGTGTCTGGCGTTTTGTCAAGAAATCTAGGGCAATCGATACCATCAGTCTGGATGAGAATGGGTTTACATCCCACAGTTATGGACGTGTTCTTTACCAAGATATTCATAGTATTCCACCCTATGGTCTGCTTCAGGCTCCCCCACCATCTATGCGGATCAAACTCAATAATGGTAAAAAGCTGGTTTGGCTGTTCAATCCTGATCATCCAAAATCAGCCGCCGACATCATTATCTTTACTGCATTCAGGGAAGAGCTTTTGCGTCATCTTGGACAGCAGGCTGTAGTGCTGCGGAATGAACACCTTAAAGAGAATATCGCTACCAACGGTGTTGCCGTAGGTAGCAAGCAAAAAAATAATGCAAAAGCGCTTGTCTCCCAACTCGAAGAATCTAAAAAACGTGACTACAAATACATTGCAATACCCATATCTGCGGTATTTGCACTCGTCATGCTCATTCGTACCTGTGGCGCTGATTTTATTCAGCAACAACGGGACAAAGAAATGGCAGGTTTTCGAGATGGGATTCTTAGCATAGAAACAGACTACGAAAACAATGTGCAAAAAGCCAAAAATGTGGCCGCGGAATACGGACTTACATTCGGCCCTATATTTTTGTGGACCAACGACCCTCGCGCTACTGTGGTATTTAGCCCCGATATTCCCCAGGATCCTTACGGTGCCGAAATCGATGTGATCGGCCTGCGGCATGTCGAAGATAATAAACTGTTGGAACAGTATATCCAACATCCAGATAGTGTAAACTACGATCTGACAGTAGTCAATCCAGCCGAAAAATTTTACGCGGTGATGAATAAGAGCATATTTAGCCGCGATGATAGTTTAGCCATACCGATTTACCTCACAGTCTATAACCCCAAAGAATCTCTGCCTACTCCATTTGGCCAGCAAGCCGTAGATTCGACTTTTAGACCCATCCGGTATAGTACTTCAATTGCAATGCCGCGCGCTGGAGAACCGAAACCGGAAATCCTCGATAATATGGACTTCGCTTCCGTCCGTTCTATACTTCAGAAATACAAAGGGACCTATTTTTATATGGTTGCCAAAGAACAGGATGGACTCTCTGCACAACAGTTCGAAAAAATAAAAATGCTGGTCTTATCAAACTTTGGGAAGCACGGGGTTGATACGGGCCGATTTGAAAGCAGACGTTACAATAGCAAATAGCGTTTTATTGTCCTAGGCTGGACCATAAAATATAACCGCTGGATAGCTTGCCTAGGTTGTCACGATAATTGATGTAAACCCAACGGTCGTCGACGATATTTTCAATATTCACTTGGACTGTAGTCCCTTTCCGGAGATAATTTTTCCGTGTTTTAGTAAGTCTTGGATATTTATAAAAATAGGTTTTAGCCGGTCTGGTCCGATAGGTGCCATGCGTTCGTAGTGTCAGTTGATTATAACTACCCGAAAAATCCTCGGGTATATTCTGTCTGTTGCAACCCGAAAATTGAACTTTAAGCTGCTTTCCCACAAAAGTCAATTTCAGTGTGCAGCCCTGATCGTCCTTTTCTTTTAGGATACAGCTATTGCCAGTGCAGGTACCGTTCCCTGAGAAAGTGCCATGGGTACCAGAAGGAATATTCCACCAGGCGAAAACATCGGCAACTACAGTGGATTGCATGGATCTGATCACCATCGTACTTGAAGCACCAGTGGTAGTCACAAGCCGATAGGTGCCCGTCTGTCCAATAACGGAAACGTATAGAAAAATAAAAAATATGCTGATCAAGACTTTCATGCCTGGTATAACAGTATTGTACTTCTTTTGTTTCTGTTTCTGGTCCCGTCCTGGATGAAAAGAAAAACATAAGCCCCTTAATATCTTCCCTTGGCACTTCTGGTCTGGGGAATCTCTAAATTTCTATTCTCATCTCCAATAAATTGGGCTTAAACCCGACTTTACTATAGGCGATTATTGCACTGTCGTTCTGATCATAAACCTGAAGCCTCACTTCCGAGATATTTCTTTCTTTTGCCCAGCTTAACAATGCTTCCAGAATCAATTTATTGATCCCCTGCCCACGGTGATCTGGTTTAACATACATAAATCCCAAATGCACATATCGGGCAAACTTTTGATATGGCTTGGCATCGACTATTTTCGCATAGCCAGATCCGACAAGTTCACTGCCGACCACAGCGACCAATACCTGTGCTTCTGGTGATTTTATGAGTTCCAGCAGGTCGTAGTAGTGAATTTCACCTTCTTCCAATGTATCGTCAAACGGGCGTTCTGCCGCCACGATTCCCTGTTCAAATTCCAATAATACATCGATTTCATGTTCCTGTGCCTGTCTGATTTTTAAATCCATTCCTTATGCTTTTTTATAATGTGTAATGATATCCGCTTAAATTTGGGCTAATAGCGGTTAGCGCAATATACAAAAATCAGCAACCCAATGAACTGCGCAAATGTCAGCTGTCTGTAAATTACCCTGAATTGTATATTCTGTTACAAAAGTAAATAGCACAATCGATTGCGTTTAATTCATTTTCACAATATGAAAGTTGTTTAATAAATTCATACTGAACAATTAAAAATAAATTATGAGAAAAATCAAATTTCTAGCACTGCTCGGTGCTGCATTAGTCTGTTTTGTTTCCTGCAAAAAGACTGTGGAGAAAACGGAGACCGAAGAAAAACTATCACTGCGGGCGGCCACCCCAGGGCCTAACGGTTATGAAGTTCCCCTTGGAGGAAATGCCTTTGTCACATCGGCACCTATCGGCGCTGCTGAAGTGATCAATAGCAATGGCCTAGCCAACTGGACCAATGCCAATAGCATCGTAAGTACTTACGCCAAGCTGCCGCAGGCAGGTACATTAACCGTAAAAATCCGGGCTAAAGTCTTGCCAAATGGGGACAGTAGCGTGGTCAAGCTAACCATTAATGGCGTCAGCAAACAAATTAGTCTAAAAGGCGGTACCGTGAAGGATTATGCAGTGGGCAACTACACATTAAATGCTGCTGGTTACGTAAAAATGGACCTTCAGGGTGTCTCCAAGACTGGGGGTTACTTTGCGGATGTTTCGCACCTTATTTTGAGCGGAAGCGCTACTAGTGGAACTACCATCTATAGCGACAATAATGTCGACAATACTTACTACTGGTCACGACGCGGGCCTTCCTGTCACTTAAGTTATTCGGTGCCGACCAACCAGCAGGTTTCCTACTACTATAGCGAAATCAATGTTCCTACGGGCGAAGACAAAATAGGTTCTTACTTTATGGCCAATGGATTTGGTCAGGGCTATTTTGGCATGCAGGTTAATTCGGCCAGCGAGCGCCGCATTCTGTTTTCGGTATGGAGTCCCTACAGCACCGACAATCCGGCGGAAATACCTGCTGAGGACCGCATTACCCTTAACCGTAAGGGGGCAAATACTACAACAGGCGAATTTGGCGGTGAAGGTTCCGGCGGACAAAGTTATATGAAGTATGGTTGGACAAGCGGCAATAACTATAAATTCCTACTCAAGGGTGAACCCGATGGCAACGGCGCGACCGATTTTACAGCCTGGTTCAATGATCCGACGGTAAATACTTGGACCTTGATCGCAAGCTGGAAACGACCTAAAATAGCAACTTATCTGACCAATTTCCACAGTTTTTTGGAAAATTTCAATGCGGATAACGGCTATCTTGGACGCTCGGCGGATTATAAAAATCAATGGGTACGCACCGCATCCGGCACCTGGTTGCCGGTGGTTCAGGCCAAATTTACCGTAGACGGCACCTATTCCAGCAACCAGCGTATAGATGCCATGGGCGGTACCAATGGAAGCAGTTTCTTCCTTAAAAATGGTGGATTTTTCAATACTGTTGTTAGCCCGGGCACTTTATTTACGGTCAACAATGGTAATCCCGCTCCTGCAATTGACTTCACTACCCTACCATAGCTATATAATTCCGGGTAAGGGTGTCTTGTAATATTCCAATCACAAAGAGCGATATGGCTACAACCATATCGCTCTTTGTGATTTATAGACAACTTTGCCTCAAGGAATGCCTGTGTTAAAAGGTAAACGATTTATGTCCTGGCTTTGTTCATTCAGAAAAGATCAACTAAAAAGAATTATTATGCATCTCAAATTCAAATTTGCTATTGCCCTGATTACTGGAGCAGCATTGATTTTATTCAAGCGTCATACAGAAAAAGTTAAACATAAAGAACAGGAAAAGAAAGCCAAAAATAAATCAAAAGGTAAACAACAAAATAAACCTATCGGTTATCGGCCATTTAAAGATCTGGCTACGGAAATTAATCCAGATATTGTTGCCTTGCAACATGCTGATCCGCAGGTGGTCATCGACAACAAACATGCCCAAGTGATAAATTCACCTCAGCATGTACCCTACCATCAAAAAGGAAATCGGCATCACTAAGCGGCGTGTAGTCAATGTTGCTTGATGAGGTCACTGGCCGAATTCGTCAGAATGAACACCTGGAAGGGCTTAACTTCTGATCCGCCCTTTCACATGCCTTATAGGGATAAATACCTATTTTGTTTAAAAAAATACGGTCAATACAGAAAAGGCATATGGTTTGCATTTAGTTTTCAAATTAAAAATTAAATTGTAGGACATTAATTCGTTAGGGTCTTAAACGTATATGGAAGAAAAAAACACGTATATTGATAAATCAAAACATACCATTCATAATTCGAGCAATGATCTCGATCTTTATCTTAAAGCCTTAAATTCCGCCTATTCAGGCATTATTATTACAGATAATATGCAATACGACAATCCGATTATCTATTGCAACAAAGCATTTGAAACTATTAGTGGCTATTCGCACAACGAGATTATTGGACATAATTGCCGTTTTTTGCAGGCTCAGGATCGTTCACAGCCGCAACGCCAGCTTTTAAAAGAAAGTATCCAGCGGGGTGAAGAATGTAAAGTCGAAATTCGTAATTACCGCAAGGATGGTACACTTTTTTGGAATGAGCTTTTTATATCTCCAGTTAAAAACGAAGCGGGACAGGTAACCCATTTTATAGGTGTACAAAATGATATAACGGCGCGCAAGAAAGCCGAGTACGACCTTAGGGAAGAGAAAGCGCATGTCGAACTTAAAATACAGGAACGAACAAAAGAATTACAGGAAAAGGAAATTTTTCTCTCCAGTATCATTGAGACTGTCCGGGAGAGTTTATTGGTATTAGATGCCAATTATATCGTGTTGAGTGCGAATAAACATTTTTTAAATTCTTTTAAGGTTTCCTCCGAAGAAACGTTAGGAAAACCTCTCTTTGAACTTGGGATGCAACAGTGGAATATCAAATCCTTGAAAGAGCTCCTGACCCAGATTCTACCGACCAACAATCCTGTTATTGATTACGAGGTCGACAATATATTTCCCCATATAGGCCGTAAAGTGATGCTATTAAATGCTTATCGCATTGAATTTGAAGGGCATTACAAAGATCGCATATTGATTGCTTTCGAAGATATTACGGAGAAAAAAGAGCAAGACCAGCGAAAAGACGATTTTTTGTCCATTGCTAGCCATGAGCTCAAGACGCCCCTCACGACGATTAAAGGTTTGGTTCAAATTTTACAGCGCATGAGCCAAGATCATTCGAATGACAAGTTTGTGAGCACGCTCGATAAGATGTCGGCCTATGTCGATCGCTTGAATCTCTTAATCACTAAACTGTTGGATACATCAAAAATACAGTCCGGTCATATTGAATTGCATATGGAGCCATTTGATATTGATCAGACAATTCGCGAGGCAATTGATAATATTACGCTCGCTGTGCCCGGTTATGAAATCCAGCTATCAGGTGCTACAGGCGCCATTGTCCAAGGGGACGAGCTACAGATCATCCAAGTAGTTAATAACCTATTATCTAATGCTATTAAATACTCACCCGATTCAAATAAGGTGGAAGTAAGGATGCACAAAGTTGCCAATTTTGTAAAAATCTCCATAAGAGATTACGGCATGGGTATCAATTATCAGGACAGACTGAAAATATTCGAACGATTCTTCAGGGCTAGCCATATACAGAAAAAATTTCCCGGATTAGGGATCGGGCTCTATGTATCGCATGAGATTATTGCCAATCATAATGGAACGCTATGGGTAGAAAGTGAACCCGGAGAAGGGTCTACATTTAATTTCACATTACCAATTACAAATAACGACGAAAGCCATGGAGCGTAGAAAAATAATGATCTGTGATGACGATCAAGGAATAGTAGAGATGCTTGAACTATTTCTCGAATTAGAAGGATTTAATGTTATATGCGAGATCAACAGTACCAATCTCATTAAACAGCTCACGACGCACCGGCCAGATCTCTTGTTATTGGACCTATGGATGCCGTTGCTATCGGGTGATCAGGTCATAAAAATTATCCGAAATACGCCTGAAGTGAAAGACTTACCAGTTCTTATCCTTTCTGCGAGTGTTGATGGAGCTGTCATTGCAGACGATTTAGGTGCCAATGGATTTATTGCTAAACCTTTTGATCTGGATGAGATTACTTCCAAAATCAATACAATATTAAGTAATTAACAGGATTATTCGAATGGACGAGTGGGCAATGCTTTGCTACGTAAGATGACAAGGCATTGCCGACAGTCCAACAAAAATAGGGCTGATACCCCTATTCAACCTTGATGCGAACATCCCCCGAAATAAGCCCCTTACTTTTTGCTTTTACGACAATTTGGCCTTTATTTTTACTTGACACAATAACCAACGCTTTACCATGAAATGCCCGTCGCGATGTCGACTGGAAACGCGTATGATCTGTTGTATTCCCATTATCCGTCGCCACAATTTTTGCCCCATCTCCCTCCACCTCAAAATCAATTTTATTTGCTGCATCGGGAACAAGGGTGCCAAACTCGTCCACAACATAGGCATGTACAAAAGAAAGTTCATTCGTCGCGACACTAAGTGAGTCGTTTTCTGCAATCAGTGCTATGCGCTGTTCCTTTTTTGCTGTACGGATTGTTTTACTTAACACTCTTCTATCCTGCTGATAAGAGATAACCTCAAGCGTGCCGGGTTCGAATGCTATACCCTTAAAAACGAGTTCGTAACGGTCGGAATCTTTTTTCTTATCGCCTATCTTTTTGCCATTGAGATAAAGTTCTACCCGGTCTGCTTGGTTAAAGTAAACCACCACATCTATTTTATCTCCTTTTTTCCAATTCCAATGAGGCAATACATGTAGGACAGGCTTCGATGTCCATACGCTTTGGTACAAATAGTATATATCCTTCGGGAAGCCTGCTAAGTCCACAATTCCAAAGTACGAACTTCTTGCTGGCCAAGTATAAGGCGTGGGTTCACCAAGGTAATCAAATCCCGTCCATACATACATGCCCGCGATATGATCGTACTTTTCCATTAACCTCAAACTCGTCTGATGGTCTGACCCCCAAGGCGTAAATACATGGTCATAAGCCGATATACTCTTATCCTTGTTGCCTCCATCGAAAGGGATATCCCATCTTTCGGGCCACATGCGAACGGAATCATAAGGAATCAAATCATACTGTCCACGACTTTCCAATGCAGAAGTACTTTCCGTTACGATGAACTTTTTGCCAGGATGATCCTCTGGAAAACTTGCCCATTTTTTATGATTGTAGTTATAGCCTATCAGATCCACTGCAGAACTCATCAGCACCGGATTCGCTTTGGAAAGTTCATTGTTTGCAATGGTAGTCGGACGGGTTCCATCCAAGCTGTCGACGATCGAGGCCAGAGCGATTGGAATAGCTGTTCCATCCGGTTTTGAATGCCACTGTTCCTGCGCTTCATTACCCAGGCACCAGATAAACAGCGACGGATGATTACGGTCGCGTTTGACATGGTCCACAAAATCCCGTTTGTACCATTGATCCCAATATAAATGATAGTCATACGGGTTTTTGTGCCCCTTCCAAACGTCAAATGTTTCACTCATCACCACAAAACCCAAGCTATCACAGAGATCCAAAAATGCCGGTGCTGCAGGGTTGTGTGATGTTCGTATCCCATTGACACCCATCGCTTTCATGGATCGTAGCTGACGTAATGCTGCAGAACGGTTGAATGCCATACCCAGTGCACCGAGATCACTGTGTAGACACACACCTCGGATTTTAAGACGCTTCCCGTTTAGCGTAAAACCCTGTTGAGGATCAAAGTTAAAATTACGTAAACCAAATTTGTTATTCTGTTCATCCAGCACCTGGCCATCCGCAATCAACTGTACGCGTGCCGTATACTGCCGCGGCGTTTCAATACTCCACAAAATAGGATTGTCAATGGATATTTGCTGCTGGATGTGGTGAAGCCCTGTTTTTAATTTTGACAAAATCGTATGTTCACTTGCAATAGACAGGCCGTCTGGCGAAAGCAATTGCGTCAGTACCGTGATCGTTTTTGCTTCCTTAAGGGTCTGTTCAATTTCCAGCGACAGGTTTACGACTGCGTGTTTTTCATTGAGCTGTGAGGCTCTTATAAAGGTACTGTTGCTGGCTACGCTAATCGGATTTCGGACAACTAATTTTACATCCCGATAAATCCCGGAACCTGAATAGAAACGCGAGTTGGGCTGGTTGTTGTTATTTACTTTGACCGAAAGCAGGTTCTCCCTGCCATCCTGGAACAGATAGCGTGACATTTCATATTCGAATCCGATATAACCGTTGGGTCTTTTGCCTAAGAAATGCCCATTGATCCATACTTCACTGTTTTCATACACCCCTTCAAATGCAATAAATATCCGTTGTCCCCTTTCAGCCTTAGGCAGCTTAAATGATTTTTGGTACCAGCCAATTCCACCATCTAGGTAAGCCCCGCCGCTAGCCGCAGGGCTGCTTGCGCTGAATGGCATTTCAATGCTCCAGTCGTGCGGTAGGTCGACGTAGCGCCAGCCTTCTCCCCTTCGGTCATCAATATATTGTTGGTTACTGTCCAGTTTAAACCACCAGCCCGGATTAAAATTAATAACCTGTCTGGATTGCCCGATGGAAGAGCCTGTTGTTACCAATGTTAGGAACAGCAGGCCCATTATTTGGCAATATCCTTTATAAAATAGTCGTTTCCACATAAATTTATCTCCCGTTGTAAGCACCAAATTTGATCAATCATATAGTCATTTGTCTCATGCATATTTACTTACATGGACCTATCCTGATGGTGATAGATCGTACAAATGGTATGTATTGAATAAGCTTTAGGTAAATAGTCAGGATCAATTATCTTATTTATCGTTATTGGTTTCCGCTCCATTTTCAGTCAAACTCTCCTTATAGGCTTTACTGATAAAATTGAAGGTCAGCATGGCGGCACCGTCATTCGACAGCACCGGATCCCGTAGTACCGCCAGTTGCATGGTATTTTGCGTCAGCGACATAATACGTACATCTCCCCAGTCGACGACTATCCCATCTTGCGGCTTTCCATGCAAAGGTGAAGCCCCTGTCATACGCATGGTTTTCTTTTGCGTATCAATATTAAAAGTCCCTTTCTGAACTTTACCCAACATCGCGTGCTTCACGTTGACGTTTGCACCGCCTTTCAGGTCGAAAGTCATGCTACCATAGTCACCCGCGGGCATAAGCCAGCTGTTGCTTTTCCAATCGGGCTCCCAGCTCCAGCTGTCACTATTGAGCGGCTCACCGGTTTTGTTTATCGTTCCCCACCAGTCACCGGTGCCGTAAAAATATAGGGGGCCTTTAAAGTAGCGGGAGATGCCATCTGCGTCTAGATCCAGATACCATGTTTTCTCCTCCCCTGCGCCACCCGTCAGCAAAGTCCAGGTCTCGTCGCTGATAAATTCGGCATACATCTGATCGATTTTAAATGTCACAGGTTCGCCGTAGACAATGCCACCTCGGGTCTCGACACCAAATTTGACCGTGTATTCCCCGGGAAATGGCATTTTCAGCGTTACCTTTTTTTCCTGGCTGCGTCCCTGTGGATGTTCCCATAAAGGCGTATATTTGGGATCCATTAAACTGGTCAAATAGACAATATTCGGATTACTGGCGTCATGTTCAACGGTAAAAGCTTTTCCCTTCTCCAACTGTGCCGATGTGACATCGATGTCCCCCAGTGTATAGTTCTCCGGAGTGCAGCTCCCAAAGAATATCATCCCCGCAAAAAAACAGATGATAACTGTTAGTATCTTTTTCATTTTTATCAATTTATTATAGTTAAACCAATAGTCCATTGTACGGTGTTTACGCTTAATTCCATCCCGCATTCTGTTTCAATATACCGTTGGAAAGGGTGATCTGCTTGTTTGGAATTTGCATAAAGCCTCTTGTTGTCAAAAAACGCTCTCGGTTTACAATAACTTTCTCAGGCACCGAACCACTAAGCACATCTTCTGATGTTTGTAGCGTGGTCGCTGCCATATCCAGCCCTTGTCTCAGCACGTCCCAATAGCGGATACCTTCAAATGCAAACTCAAATTTTCTTTCCTTTAGAATATTGCTTTTTGATACGGGCAGCGCTACAAAATTGGTTTTATAAGCCCTTTTCCGCACCTCGTCAAAATATTTTTGTGCATTTACGGAACCCAGTTCGGCTGCCATCAACAGGACATCGGCATAGCGGATCACAAAGTAATCCTGATCCTGTGATAATTGCATATCCTTATCCCCACCCGTATTCGTGGTGCCATCCGGCAATGCGGTGGGTGCATATTTTTTTACGGCGTATCCCGTGTATTCGCGCTGATCTTTGAGGTCAAAGCCCGTTATTTTTTCGCCCTCGATATCAATGATGGACGCCGTCTTACGTGTGTCGTTATTGTCAAGCTCATTGAAGAAGTTTTTACTTACCGTGCATACACCCCATCCCTGTCCATAGGGCGACCAATTTTTGCCCCGCAGGCCTAGAAATACTACCCAGCGATTACCATCGACATACCCGCTGTAGTTAGAGGTATTGTTAAATTTCTGCGCAAATACGACCTCAGAATTTCCCTTGCCGGCATATTTGGAAATATCTAGTGTATTGTTGCTGGCATTTGGAATATAACTTGCTGCTGGCCATAGATTCTTAAAATCTGCCACCAGGGCAAACTGTCCGCTGCTGATCACGTCTTCCAACCCCGTCAGAGCTTCTGCTCTGGATACGCCGATGTCCTCGCTGCCATAGTATCCCGAATAAAAGAGATAAACACGGGCCAAGAGCGCTTTTGCAGCAAATGTCGTAGCCCGACCGTCATTGGTGGCGGCTGCCGATTTCGGATAAGCTGTCTCCGGAATGTTCGCAGCCGCAAATTTGAGGTCCGAAACAATCAATTGATAAATCGCTTTAGGATCCGATTGCGGAATATTCTCGTTGGTCGGACTCGTTAACAAAGGTATTCTTTCGAAAAGGCGTACAAGATCAAAGTACATTAAGGCACGTAGGAATCTGGTTTCACCTTCAATTCGCGTGCGTGCGGTTGTGCTTCCCGAGAAGTCGGTGCCATCCAATTTCCCCAGTAGCGTATTGCATCTAAAAATACCGGCATAGTAATCTGACCAGGTGCCGTCAAAGATATTATTGTCCGATTGGGATTGTGCAATATCAAAACGGTCTATTGCTTGAAACCCTCGGCCGTCTGTTGTCCCCCCACCTCCAAAACAGTTGTCCGAGGCGATCTCCGACGAGATATAAAAGGCTTGGCTGCCGTTGGACGTCGTCCTTTGATAACCGTCATAGCAGCCGACTAAAGCCATTTCAGCATCGGCCACTGTTTTATAAAAATTGCTCTCCAAAACGCTTGTCATCGGTTCGACATCTAAAAAATTGGAAGAACATGACCCTAATAGTAAGGATCCCAATAACATGGAATGATAGATATAGCTCGTTTTTTTCATGATTTCTTGATTTAGAATTTAACATTTAGGCCAAAAAGAACTGTCCGGGGTCTTGGGTAATAGCCCAGATCAATGCCCGATACCCAGCCGTCCGTACCATAGCCAATCTCGGGATCCATACCGTCGTATTTAGTGAACGTGAACAGATTTTGTCCTTGTACATAGAAACGGATCTGATTGCCATACTTCCACTTGATAAGTTTGGAAAGATCATAGCCTAAGGTAACATTGCTGATCCGCAGAAAATCCCCGTCCTGAACATAAAGGTCTGAAAACTGCCAGTTGACGTTCGTTTCAGTGACGCGCGGGATGCTGTTGGAAGTACCTTCCCCGGTCCATCGATCTAGTATTCTCGTTGTATAGTTTGCCTGTTTATTGGTATGATTACGGTAGGACTGTACAATCTTGTTCCCGAGGGAACCATAGGCGTTCACCGATAAATCAAAACCTTTATAATCTAGACCAATATTAAAACCATAGGTAAAATCAGGCATGCCTACTCCCAGATTTGTTTTGTCTGAGGCATTGATAATGCCATCGTTGTTTTGGTCTACATATTTTACGTCGCCAGGCTTTACATCCGCTTGCAGGATACCTTTTCCAGCTGCTCGCCAAGCATCAATTTCGGATTGATTTTGGAATAGACCATCGGTCTTATATCCCCAGAAGTAACCAATGGGCAGGCCATTTTCAGCACGATAGAATTCCTCTGAATTATCGTACAACATGGCCGTCTGTCCGTGAATAATGCCGTCTTCGGTAGGGATCTGGCCAACTTTATTTTTGTTGTAGGCTCCGTTTACCCCCACCCGGTACTTGAGTTCATTGATCTTGTCAGCCCAATTCAGCCCAAGCTCCACACCTGTATTCTTTACATCGCCCCCATTGATAAATGGAGGCAGTGTTCCTGTCGTTGCCAAGACTGGAGCTGTAACCAACCAATTTTTAGTCTTTTTGACATAAAAGTCGGCAACCACATCCAGGCGGTTATTCGCAAATTTGGCATCAAACCCAATATTGGTTTGCTCGGAGGTTTCCCAGGTCAAATTTGGATTGGACAAACGGCTTGGATAGGCGCCAGCAATATTGTTGTTGCTTGTTCCGAAGACATAATGCGCTCCGGGATTGGATGAGGTGATACCTGTTGAGGTACTAATGGGCGCTGCATATTGGAAATCAGCAATATCCTGGTTGCCCACCTGTCCCCATGAAGCACGCAGCTTGAAGAAGTTTACACCAGCTAAATTCTCCTTAAAGAAATCTTCCGAAGAAATGACCCAGCCAGCCGACACCGAAGGGAAATATCCCCAGCGGTTGTTACGTGAAAATTTGGAGGACCCATCTGCCCGTATTGTCGCATTCAGTAGGTACTTTTCCTTGTAATTGTAACCCAGTCTTCCGAAATATGAAACCCTTCGGGAGATATTTTCAGGCTTTCCCGAGACCGTCCTGGTCTCCACGACATTACCCTTTTCATCCAAATGCGCCTGCCCTGTGGTATTGTCAAGGTAAGCGTGCGCAAAATCGTTAAACTGGGAAAGCAAGTTCCAGTTGGATCCTGACAGATAGGTTCCCTGATAACGTAACGACTCCATACCCAGCATGGCCGAAAAGCGATGGTCTGTGTTGATATCAAAGTCATAGGATGCGGTATTTGTCCAGGTAAGCGTGTGCCCCTTGCTCATATTCTGCGAGGTAGTCGTATGATCCTGGTTGTAGGTATAAATCGAAAAGCGGTACAAAGGCGTGAAACTCCGATATTCTGAGGCATAATAATTGAACCCCAATAGCGAGCGGACCTTTAACCCCTTGATCGGTTCGATCTCTGCAAAAATATCGGCTAGCAATTTCTGACCATCGTTATTGTTATTCGAATTGGTCATCATGACACCATATGGATTACTGTCCCCATTATACCAGGGCGAGTTGGAGGTGTCATTGAAAGGACTGCCATATAGGCCATTGTCCGAATAGACCGGTGACAAGGGCGACGTGGCAAATGCGCCGCGTAGCGTATTGTTGTATTGATTGCCGACACCAATACCCCGATTTTTTATATAGTTAAAGTTGAGGTGCTGGCCGATTTTTACAAAATTATCAAAGAGTTTATGCTCCGAGTTTGTTCGAAAACCATAACGCTGGTAATTGGACACCTCTTTACCACCTGCTATTCCTTCTTGACCAATATAGTTCATCGACAAGGCATAGGTGGATTTTTCCGATCCGCCCGTAAGCGCCACGTTGTAATTGTCCATTTTTGCATTGTCCTTGAACATGTAATCCAGCCATCTTGTGTTAGCTAAGCCTTCCATACCATCAAAATTGATCGGCGACGCACCCGAATTCAGCGATTGCTCATTCATGATCAGCTTGTATTGATTTGCATCCAATAATTTCGCTTTGCGCGAAACATTCTGAATGCCTGTATAGCCATCGAACGAAAGTACATTTTTACCTGCGGCCCCCATCTTTGTGGTGACGAGGACAACCCCATTTGCTGCCTGCGAGCCATAGATGGCTGCGGAGGCGGCATCTTTTAAAACATCAATGGATTGGATATCGGCGGCATTCAAGACCGAAATATCGCCACCGGGGACGCCATCAATGACATATAGAGGACCGGAATTGCCGATTGTTCCCAGTCCGCGGACGACGACCTTCATATCTGCTCCTGGCTGACCGGAAGTGGAGGTGATGGATACCCCCGGCGCTTGCCCCTGAAGGGATTGTAGGGGGTTCAACTGATTGCGTTTCTGCAGTTCTTCACCTTCTACCTTCAGATTGGCTCCTGTATTCAATTTTTTCTTTTGCACACCGTAGCCAATGACAACTACTTCTTCGAGATCGGAAGCTTGTGGTTGTAGACGGATCACCATATTGGGACCGGTCACTGTAATTTCCTCGGTTTTATACCCCACATAAGAGACCGTTAAAATTGTTCCAGTACCGACCTTCAATGAAAATTTGCCCGATTCATCGCTACTTGTTGAAATCTTCTGATTCTTTACTTTGATACTCGCTCCCCCGATTGGCAAGCCTGAATCAGCCGAAACAACCGATCCTGTGAAGGATTGTGCCCAGACCAAAGAGGTCACGCTGGTCATGACCACGACGGCCACGCCCCTGCTCAACAATTGTTTGCTTATCATACGTCTTGATTTATAAGTTGGTTTTTTATTTATTTTAATTTGATCTGTACAGCTTTACCCGTATAGGATACTGCTGTTGATTTTTTTGATGGTACATCCAGCCCGACTACATTCTTGTCAGTGACAAAAATGATATTAAACTTCCTTTTGGTCAGCATCCCGTCGAAATCACCTTTACGTTCTTGCAGGGACAGCGTTTTTGTCGTGTTGTCATAGTTGAAATCTATGCGGCTATATTTCCCTTTTTCATAATTATAATTGTTTCCTTCGTCTTCATAAAGTGAAAAATGACCATCTGCTCCATCGTAGACATAAAGGTCCAGTATATCCTGTTTTTTCTCTGTTGTATACTGCATGACCGACCCAATGGGTAGTATTGCGCCCGCTCTGACATAGACTGGCATGCGTTCATAAGGTGCTGCAACAAGGAGATCCTGATCTCCTTCGATCTGCTTGCCATGATATAGATCATACCAGGTAGTACCCTTCGGGAAATGTACTTTGCGGGATATCGCACCTTTTTCGGTGACTGGATTGACCAGTAAGGATGGCCCCCAGAGGTATTGATCGTTGCTGTTAAAGCCGTTTTTGTCCCTTGGAAAATCCATGGCGAGCCCACGTATCATCGAATAATCTTCAAAAAATGTTTTTGCCGCAAGACTGTAGTTGTAGGATAGCAATTTATAACGCAGGTTGATTGCATAAGTCATGCTTTTATAGGCAGGATGATCCGAGGGAGCAATATTGTAAGGTTCCCGATATGGAAACTGTCCGTGGGCCCTAAATAAAGGTAAGAATGCGCCGTATTGGTACCATCGGCTATTGATTTCGCGCCACTCTTCCAGATCAGTTGCATTCGGTTTGTGAAATCTGTTTTCGACCAAAAAGCCGCCTGCATCCATTGTCCAATAGGGCGTGCCCGACATCGAGAAATTTATCCCCCCGGCGATCTGATCTTTCATATCATGCCATCTGGAGGCAATATCACCGCTCCAGGCTGCCGCAGCATAGCGTTGTTGTCCGGCAAAAAAGGATCGTGTCAAAATAAAAACTCTTTTATTGGGGTCTGTCACACGCTGCCCCTCATAGATACCCTTGGCATTTTGCAAAGGGAATGCATTGTAGTAGCGAACAGATGAACCTATACTGGGTTGAAAGACCGATTTGCGTTCATCTAAATCGATATTGGAATGGATGTCCGGCTCACTGGCATCCATCCACCAGGCGTCAATTCCAATTTTGAAGAGGTTATCGTCCAACAACTTCCAAAATCCATCGCGCGCTCCTTTATTAAAGGGATCATAAAAAGTAGACGTATACCCTTTTCCTATCCAATCTTTACGGCCATCATAGATATTGCGTGGATAGATCCATTTGTTGGCTTTAAATTCTTGGTATACTGTAGACTCCTCATTGATTTTGGGCCATGCCGAAATCATGATTTTAAAGTGTTGATCATGTAATTTTTTGATCATTGCCTGAGGATCCGGAAAGCGTTTCGGATCAAATTTTTGGCTCCCCCAGTCGTTTTCAGACCAGTAAGACCAATCTTGAACAATATTGTCAATCGGAATTTTACGCTTCCGGAATTCCGCGGCCACCTGTTCAATTTCCTCCTGGGTCTTATAACGTTCCCTGCTCTGCCAAAACCCAAAGCTCCAAAGTGGCATAATAGGTGCTTTACCGGACAATTGGCGATAGCCCGAAATGACTTCGTCCATCGATGTACCCCGAACGAAGTAATAGTCAATGGCATCACCAGCTTCCGAATTAAAAGAGAATATATTTTCACGCGCTGCGGGAATAGGGCTCTGCCAGTTTAAGGTAAAATAAGATTCACCGCCATCAGGTATCCATTCCATTCGGATTTGCTGCGGCTGGTCTTTGCTCATATTCCTTTCGATTTCAAAAGTACCTGCATTCCAGGATTGCCGCCAGCGGTCGGCTACAAGTTCACCGTCTATCCAGACTTTCATATAACCTGAATATTTGAAATGCAGCACATGCTTGCCTGTATAGGGCGAAGCAAGGCTGCCCTCGTAGATGACTTTACTGTCAGCCAGCTTTATCCCCGTTGGAAACTTGTGCTGATCCGTTAGATAACCATAATCGATGATCGATTCCGGTCGGGATACGAACACTTCGTCGGCCTGGTTCCGATTTACATAGGTCGCGGTAAGCCAGCCCGGTTCACCTTCTTTTGACAGAAGCTTGAAGGCATTTAAGGGCAGCAATGGCCTGACGTCACCCGCCTTTGTAATGGAGTAATTGTGCCATAAGATCCCGTAGTTATTGGTTGATAGCAAAAAAGGGATCCCGATTTCCGTATTGTATTGCAGCAAAGAAACTTGCTTCCCTCGGTTATAGTTCATGACGGCATTCTGATGTTGGCCAAGCCCATAAATCCCTTCTTCGGAATTGACGATAAAGTCTTGGTTGGTCTGATAAAATGCATCAGCCTGATAACTGTTCGGTAAAAAGGAATTTGAATTCCGCTTCGCCTCTCTAAAGATGGATTGCCCCGAGAGATCCAAGAATTCTACTTTGCCACTTACCAAGGAGACGACTGCCTTTATATTTGCTGTTTGCACATTTACCGTCGAATCGCTTGAACTGACAACCAGTGATTTCACTTGCCGACGCAATGAATCAATAATCACCATGCTCGTTTGTTTTGGAAAGGTGGCACCGGCCGGAACTGCCGTGACACGCACGATTTTATCCGTTACGACATCCAAATAGACATCTTGATCGATGGAAGTTTCCGAATTTTTGAAGCTGACTTTGATACCGGTTGGTGTTTTTTCATAATGAGCTTTGCTGGCCTGTCCGAGCCCTTGCTGCAGCATTGCGAAGAGCATCAAACCACTTAAAGCATATGTTAAGTTGCGCATTTAAAATAAGATTATTGGTTACTATATTTCCCTTGGTTATTACGTGTACTTTCCCATCGAAAGAACAAATCAAATATAGGGTGCAACCGGTTGTATAAAGGTTATGATTTGTTAACTTTTAGGGGTTGTTTTGTTAACATACAAAATATAATGCAGGGTATTGATTATACTTAAATGATAGTTTTACAGTCGTTTACGGTAGAATGAAGGCAAATTACCGAAAGCAGATTTAAAATATTTACTGAATTGCTTGGGATTTCCGAATCCGACTGCATACGCAATTTCGGCCATCGATAATTTTGAGTTTTGAACCAGATGCATAGCACGTTTAAGCCGGATATGACGGATATATTCCATCGGTGAATAGCCTGTAATGGCAAGCACTTTTTTATAAAGTCCTACGCGCGTGATATTCATTCTTTTGGCCAGCAGTTCGACAGAAAGCGACGAGTCACTGATGTCCTGTTCAATTTCCTTTACAAGCGTACGGATAAACTGTTCATCGGCAGACGCGATATCGGGTTGCGTCAGCTGTACGTTAATGTGTTTTTTGTACCGTTTCACCAAGGTCTGCTGCTGACTAAGTATTTGGGCCAATTTAGAACGCAGCAGACTCACATTAAAAGGCTTGTTGATATAATCTGTGGCGCCAGCTTGTAGGGCTTCCAGTTCGGTTTTCTGATTGACGATGGCGGTTATGATAAGTACAGGGATATGGACCAGCTTGGTATGAGCTTTTATATAGCGACACAGATCCAATCCACTATCGCCGGGCAAGCTAAAATCAGTGATCACCAGATCAACCTGTTGTTTATTTAGAATCAGCTTTGCTTCATTGATACTTTGTACAGAAGTAATTAGATAGGTTGATCTGAGCATTCGCTCAAGGTAGTGAAGAAAGTCAGCATCATCTTCGACCAATAAAATACAAGGTTTATCCCGCGTGCTACTTTCGTTGCTATCGTTGCTCGTCTCCACGCTGTGTATAGGCAACTCCACGTAAAATGTTGTCCGTCCCGCATTGCTGTTCAGTCTGATGTTACCTCCCAGAAACTCTACATAATCCTTGACGATAGAAAGCCCGATACCTGTACCCTGGTTCAGTTTACCATTAGGAACGTCCAGTTGAACATAGCGTTCAAAAACACGGGATTGAAGGGCTTCGGGAATTGTTGTCCCCAGGTTTTGGACTTCAATAGACAATATCTTTGCCATACCTTCTTCACCTATTTTGGCCCTGAATGTCACGATGCCGGATAGTGGGCTAAATTTGATTGCGTTCGACATCAAATTGAAAATAATGCTTTCCAGCTTATTTTTGTCAAACCAGACCGAATAAACCTGTGGGGCGAGACTAACCTGCAATATAACTTGGTTGCTCTGTGCCAGCCCTATAAAAGCATCGAGCTGTTCGCGTATAAAACCCATAAGGTCTCCATATTCTTCGCTCAGTTCCAATTCACTTTTTTCCAGCTTTCGGAAGTCCAGGAGCTGATTGACGAGTTTGAGTAGACGGTCTGCATTTTTCTTGATCAAGTTTAAGTCTGCTTTTTTATCCGGATGTTGTTCGCCATCCAACAACTGCTGCGTTGGTGTCAGAATCAAACTGATCGGTGTCCGAAACTCGTGGCTAATATTTGTGAAGAATCGCGTTTTTAGGGCATCCAGTTCTTTGGCTTGTGAGGCCTGTTCCTGCGCCAGGTAGAGTTGATTGCGCGTCTTGGCACGCAGCTTGGTTAAATAAATATACGTCCAAAGTACGACCAATATCAGGCCTCCATATAAAAGGAAGGCCCATGTTGAACGCCAAAGCGGCGGTTGTACGTCGATTGTTAGGAGGAGCACTCCCTCCGACCAGCTATTCGAAGCGATGGCATGCCGGATGTACAACCTATAGGTCCGGCTGTCCAGATTGGTAAAATTGGCGCGCATCGTCCCCGGTTCAAAATCAAACCATTTATCACTTAGGCCACTAAGCTGATATTGGTAGAGACCGTTATGCTGTTGCAGATAATCAAAGGTGGAGAGCTCCAGGGAGATGGCATTCAGGGTGTACGGGAGAGTCAGCTTCTTGAGATTATTTAAGGATTGACCATAAATCACACGACCCGCAAATTCCTCACCTACTGCCACGCGTTTGTTGAATAAGTAGAGATTAGATAAAACCGGCAGTATCAGTTCACTTTTGTCCCTGATTTTTGAAGGATCGATAAAGTTAAATCCTTTTGGCCCGCCGAAAACAAGTCTTCCATCCTGCAATTTTAACGCAGCGTTCTCATTAAATACATTCCCTTGAAGGCCCAGTTCCTGTGTAAAGTTGCGGATAATAAATTTTTGTGCCCGCCCCGTACCGACGACCTCTGACAGTCCTTTATTGGTTGATGCCCAAATATCACCTTGATTATCGACCAGTAAGGCCAGGATCGCATCCTCACAGAGTCCATCTGCTTGTGTCAGGTAGCTAATTTTTTTTTCATCTATCACATGCAATCCCTCTTGTGTCGCTACCCAAATACGACCTTTTTTATCCTCCTTTATATCATAAATTAAATCGTTACGAAGTTTTAGCGGAGAACTAACGGTGCTGATATAGCTGATCTTATCGTCAGGCGCCAGCAGCGCCAGACCTGTCGCTGTACCGATCCACAGGCGTTTTTTTGAATCCTCAAACAACACCGATATATAATTGCTATTGACAGTTTCACCCCGTCGGGTATGTTTTTTTGCGAAGCGCTGCGTTTTTTTATCAAAAAGATAAAGGCCCGAGCTCAGTGTTCCTACCCAAAAACGATGCTGACTATCTTCATAGATCTCCCATACACTATCGTCGTTTAGTCCTCCGGGAGCCGGATCTCGGTGGAAAACCTGAAAATCTTTGCCATTAAAACGGCACATACCACCTCGATAAGTTCCTATCCAGAGTACATTGTCTGCATCCAAAAATAAGGAGACGATCACATTGCTACTCAGACTATTTGGGTTAGCTGGATCATGGAGATACTGAGTAAAAGTCTTCTGTTTGGTATCATAATAGAGCAATCCACCCCCATTTGTTCCGATCCAGAGGTTGCCTTTACGATCTTCTACAAACTTATTGACATCATCAAAAGGGAGCGATTTGGGGAGTCCGGGATAATTTTTGATTAGGGAGAACAACAATAAATTAGGATGATAATAGCTGATCCCGCCCTTATAAGTTCCGACCCAGATAATTCCTGATTTATCCCGGTATAGCGACGTAATGCTATTGTAAGGCAGGCTCCTTAAGTCATATCTATCATTGCCAATTCGCTGGATGCTATTATTTTTCTTGTCATAGATGTTGATGCCGCCATGATCGGTGCCCAGCCAAAGCTGTCCCTGATCGTCTTGAACAATATTACCCACAAAAGGATTGGACAGTTCTTTTTGTAGATGATGAATTTGTCCGACTTTGGGATCAAGCCAGTAAACGCCGATCGGAATATCTTTTGAGAAGATCCAGATTGCGCCATCGCGGTCGGTAAAGAGGTTATAATTTATCAGTTTGTTCGGCATTGGCAGCCTGCTGGTCTTTATACTTTGCAGTGACTTTGTATCGATGTTGCCAAGTAGGCCGTTTTCGTAGATTACCCAGATAGTTTGGCCTCTGCCGGGAATTACATCGGTGATTCTGCTGTCCTTGGTCAACTGCGGCACCTTGCGATACGTTTTCTTTAGATAATCGAACAAGATCAGAGAACGATCGCTATACAAAAGTGCAAAGCAATGCTCATCCAAAGGCCTGATGGAATAGACATCCATCACAGGCAGCTTTAGGGCAGTCAATATGGAATCTATTTGTTGGATAATGATGCCCGAATGTTGATCATATACATTCATCCGATTCGCGGTACGAATCCATACATTTCCTTCGGGCCCTTCAAAGAGCCCAGAAATGACATTGCCACTCAGTCCTGTACGTTTACTGGCTGCATAACGAAAATTTGTAAATTGTACACCATCAAATCTGCTCAAGCCCGATTCGGTACCAAACCAAAGGTAATTATACTTATCCCGGAGTGCACAATTGACGTGATTATGAACCAGGCCTTGGTCAGAAGTTAAGGTTTTAAAAGCATAGCTATTGACCTGGCTCCAAGCCGAAGATTGCCCTAACAAAAGGAGAAAAAAGAGGTGGATATACGCGTATAAAAAAGACTTAAGCTGCTGCATTGGTTATGATCTCCCCAATGATACAAAAAATTGAGCAGATCCAGCAAATCCCAATATGCTTTTTTAATGCGAACAATGCATCTTTATTTAAGGTAGCTTATAAAAAAACCATATACCGCAGATAAAAATTTAAGAGCTCTATCATATAAAGACAAGCTTGTTGACTATATGTTGACAAGCTATGCATCATACAATAAAAACTGCATCATAAATAGATTTATGATGCATTTATTCCGCGCAAACGCTAAAGCAGTATTTTGTGTTCCATCAGATAGGCCAATGCTTCGGTGACTGCCTGTTCGCTGCTTTTTGGGTTAAATCCCAGTTCCGTTCTTGCCTTAGAAATATCGAAATCCTGTTGAAGACCTGAGAACATTGCAATATCTTTTGTCGTGATTATGGGTGGTTTCCCTTTTAACTTCGCTGACAACTGCATCAGTCCAGCAATTCCATAGAGCGCAAACTTGGGCACTGACATTGGAATACGTAAATTGAGCTCAGGGTATAGTTTTTGTGCTATTTTGGTGGTATCAGTAATGCGCATACACTTTTCGTTTGCGAGTATGTAGCGCTCCCCTGATTTCCCTTTCATAGCAGCGAGGTAACAGCCTTCGGCGACGTCTTTGACATCCACCCAATTGAGGGCAATACCCGTGTCGACAGGAATCTGTTTGTTTAATATCAATTTTAGGATATCATAGGAGACATTCAGGGGAAGAGCAGCTTCAGCGCCGATCATGGCGCCGGGCATCACGGAGACCAATTCGATATTCAGTTCTTCCGCCAGTTTGAATGCCAGCTTTTCCCCGTCATTCTTCGAATTGTAATAGGCATCCCTGCGATCCGGATTGTAACCGTTGGATTCTTTGGTGGGCGTGTAACTATAGTTCAGCGCGGCTATGGAGCTTACATAGACGATTTTTTTGACACCTGCTTCAGCGGCAGCTTCAATAGTATTTCGTGTCCCCTGCATATTCACTTCGTAGATCTCTTTTTGTGGATCTTTCGCCCATAGTTTAAAAGCGGCGCCCACAGCATAGAAGGTTTCGACGCCCTGTAACGCATTTTTAAATGCGGCTTTATCCTCAATGTCTGCCTGAACGACTTCACAGTTTAATCCTTTTAGACTGTCGCTGCGGTTGATATTCCGCACCGAGGCGCGTACCTGAAAGCCCTTTCTTATCAGTAATCTGACAAGGTTATTACCTAAATGTCCGTTTGCTCCGGACACCAATACCAAATTTTTAGTTGTCATGTGCGTTGATTTTAAATGTTACGACAAAGTTCTGCCCTTGCGATTTAAAATCACTTCACAAATGTTACCTAATGATCCGTTTACGGATGCGGCTCAAACTTTTGGGGTTCATGCCCAGAAAAGATGCAATATACTGCATCGGTACGTTATGGAGCAATTCCGGCTGCTCAGCCATCAATTTCAGATAACGTTTTTCAGCTGTAAGTGTAGCCAGTTCCTTTGATCTTTTCTCATTGTAGGATAGCGACAGTTGAAACACATATATACTGAAATCTTTAAATGCGGGTGATTGTTCCGTTAAAAGGTCAAGATTACTTTTGCCGATTCGCAGTAGTTCACATTCTGTGATGCATTCCAGATTTTCATCCGATCGGGTTTGATTATTGAAGTTTACAAAAGAAGTGATAAATCCCGGTGGACAGTTGATATGTGTAGTTACCTCATCGCCTTTATCATTATAATGAAACAATCGGACAAAGCCCGATACAACAAAATACAGATAAGCGGGCACCTTCCCCTCCTCCTCGATGATATGGTTTTTAGGAAACTTTACCGGTTCCAGATAATGTTGGCACAAATCCTTTTCCAGACTTGAAAGTGTGACCCGTTGTGTAATTAGTTCAATAAACTTCGCGTGCATCTCCTACCGATTATTTTTTTTTGCAATATAGGGAATAAATCCATGTATCATAACGATGTTTTTTTGGAAGAGAATCCGATCAGGATGTCTGGGATTGATTAAAATTAAAAAAGCCTATATCCATATGGAGAACAGGCTTCATGTAACAAACTAATGGGGAGTTATTTTGCGTTTTTCTTAGCAGTAACGTCGTTACGGATCTCTTGTGAAAGAGCTTTTGTCTCTTGAAGCGCATTGCGCAAACGTGTGCCTGCTGCTTTGTTGTTTTTGTTAAAGAATGCTTCTGCATCTTTCTCTGCTCCTTCGATAAGAGCTTTCAGCTGATTATACTTATCCATTTTATTATAATTTATTGAGTTAAACTTTTTTCATTTTAGCAAGAATTATGCCTTTTTTGTCGCTCAGAAAATATTTCCCCATGGAGCATATTAGTTTCTTTTTTTCTTTTCCTTCACAATAGCTTTGGACAAAGGCCGCGTATCGGGTGTATTTGCAAAAGCATTACCTTCTTTTTTCAATTCTTTTTCTTCGTCCTTTGCATCCTCTATGCCTCTCTTAGGACCATTGTTATTTATACCCATAATTTTATACTTGAATAATTAATGTTTTAACAGTCTTGCGCATCAACTTTATACATAACAAAAGCAAGGGCAAAATCGTTGGTCTATCATGTAAAAAGTGACCTGAAAAATTCACATAAAACAAGCGTTCTTATTTTATATATTTGAACAAATTTTTAAAATGATGAAGAAGAAAAAGATTGTGCTTATTCAGGATAACGAAGATATTCTAAATATTATGGATGAAGTGCTGGAAGACGAAGGTTATGACGTCACTTCATCTTTGACCACCGAACCCATTGAAAAAATTGATGAAATTGACCCCAATCTCGTCATTGTTGATGAGCATATCAAGGGGGCTAAAAAAGGAGCCAAAGTCATCGAAGAACTGAAATCGGATCCGGACACCGAGGATATATCGGCGGTATTAACTTCTACATCTTTTGATTTACCGGCGAAAGCAAACGCCTGCAAAGCAGATGATTTTATCGAAAAACCTTTTGATCTCGATCATATGGTTGATGTCGTCAAGAAAAATTCCTGACCGTTTCATTACGTTTATTGTTCATGGTCCGTCAGTCCCGGTGATAGCATTTTGAATTACCGCTCTTATTATCCTTTGAATTTAACACAAAACGTCGTGCCTACATTCAGCTCACTTTCTACGGATACTTTTGCGGAAAGTCGATTGGCTATACGCTTCACGATGGAAAGACCAATGCCTGATCCTTCAAACGCCTGTGAGTTGGGCAAACGTTTAAAAATCTCGAAGATATTGGCTTTATCCTGAATATCCATGCCTATCCCATTGTCTTTGATATAATAACAGACTGAATTATCCTGTTTTTCACTATAGACCTCCACCAATGGCTGCTCTTTCTTGCTGCTATATTTAATCGCATTTCCGATCAGGTTTAAAAACAATTGGTACAGCAGGGTCCGCTCGGCCTGCACCGGTAAAGTTTGCCCCAGGACAAACTCTAGATGCGTCACCCCAAACTGTTGCTTGCAGCTTTCCACGATGTTCATGATTTTTATTTGAGGATCTATCAACTCTAATTTAAAAGAAACAGAATTGGATTGTGTCAATTGATAGACCTTATCCATCATTTCGGTGATCAGTGTTGTGGCATCCATGATATTGTTTGCCATTTTACGCAGCAGATCTTTGGGCAGATCATCCTTTAAAAGCATCATCTGCGCCGCAAGTTTAATGGATGACAATGGATTTTTAAGATCGTGTGTCAATGTATACCCGAAGGTATCCAATGCATTATTCGAGCGCATCAGTTCCTTATTGAGTTGCGCGATCTCACCTCCTCTCTGTGCGATAGCTTGTTGAGTTATTTGTGCAACTTTTTCTACAAAAGCAATTTCGGACCTGCTCCACTTGGTGGATTTACCTTTCATAATTTCACGCCACGCTTCAAAGGAAGTCCGCGGTGACGGGAATTCTACTTTTCGTTCGGGATCATACTGATAGATCTTCTCCGGTTTGCCTGCCCAAACATCCTCGTATACATGTTCTTTTCGGAAAAGATAAATGTACCAGGTATTACTGGGCAAAATATTTATTCGAATAATCCCCGGGAATATGGTGGATTCCATCGCTTCATTTACGTCATAAACAAAATTTGATGTGGCGAATAGCTCGTTGTCTCCCAGTTGATCCAGATGGCGGTCAATTTGCTGTTGAAATTGCTCTGTTGGAACATCGCCCCAAGTTTTGAAACCACGGTCATGTTTGATCATCAGTCCATCGGCTACCGCGAGTTCCATGATCTGCGGAGCAAAGCGCTCCAGCACCACTGCTATATCGTGATTTACGAGCAATTCAGATTTTAAATCGCGCTCCATGACGCCCATTATCGTCTGTGCAATAAGGTTTTCCTTCTGATGTTCCGAAAGGTAATAATTTATTGCATATTGTGTCAAAAACGCGCATAAATGTCGTTGGGCTAGATCCACATTGAGCGGTTTACGATTCTGGCAAGCAACTAATCCCCAAAGTTTACCTTCAATAACGATGGAAAAACTGGCGCTGGCAAGTACCCCCGAATTGCTTAAATATTGCAAATGTACAGGCGATAGTGCCCTTAGGCTGCAGCGGGTCAAATCAATTTCGGCCGCATCACGTCCCTGTACAGCTATTGTGGGGGCACCGATATCCGCTACATGCCGCGCAAGAAACTTGGTGTAGAGTGCCCTTGCCTGGGCCGGGATGTCAAATTCCGGATAGCGATAACCGATCAACGAGTCCATATCGTCGGCCAACGATTCGGCGATGACCTGGCCACTACTGTCTTCCTCAAAACGATAGACCATCACGCGGTCAAAACCAATGATCTGTCGGATGAGCACCGTTAATGACTGCCAGGCATTGCCATGCTGCTCTTCTAAATATTTGGCATAGTAAAATAAACGGGTGGCTTTTAAATGATCCTCATTACATATTTCTATTTCAACATATGTTTTCCTGTCATATCGATAGATACTGAGGTAATAATCCACTTCCTTGACACGTATCCGCTCCACAAAACGAACGAATATCTCGCCATTGATCTGCTTGTCAATCTCTACGAGATTCCATTCCACCTCTGTCGACAATAGCGGGAGTACCCTGTTCATTGGCAATCCCAAAATATTCTTCATTGGTGTCCCTAGGAGCTCAACTAGGTTTTCACTTGCGGCGATACATCCACTGTCATCAAAAATAAATAAGAAACCAAAGAACTGAATCTTACCACATAGATGAATCTCCTCTTCATGGCATTCTATCTGCCGCATACTGCTAATTTTTAGTAATTAAATCTGCTCATCATAGGAAATCTTCCAAGAGATATTTTGCCACAAATAGTTAAATCCTGCACCCCTCTTCAAACAAATCATATTGATCGCTAAATATATCAAAAAAATATTTATCTGAGTTAAATTAAACGATTGTTTTAAATCCTATTATCTTTCAGAATCTTGCTTTTCCTATTCCAATGGTAATCCTCACTAGCCTTTAAACTTAAAAAAAGCCAGGTTGGAAAGGAGCCTAGCTTTTAAAAAAAATTCTTCATGAATGGACAAGCATTCTATATAACCAACAATACTCAGCTAAAAACTGTTTGAAATAATTTCATTTAGTTCAAAAATTGCCAAAAGAATAGAAGAATAAGTTTGGATAAGTAAAAAAATAAATTATAACAAACGAATTCTCAAAGTAACTTGTTATTTAATTAGTTTCACTAAACAAATAATATATATGAATTTAAACAAAACATTTTTCGCATCATTAGCGACCGCAGCAATCTTATTTTCATGTAACAATCAAACACCACAGGAAAAAGCAGCCGACAGCATGGAACATGCAGAGGACAAAGCTGCTGATGCGACTGAAGAAGCGATGAAAACTTCAGAAGATGCAGCGACTAAAGATGCTGAAGCTGTTGTTTATTCAAATAAGGCTGCTGCCAATGCAGCTATTGCATCGGTACCTGCCCCAACCCTAACTAATGACAAAGCGAAAGAGCTTTATACGAAATTAGGTAAAACTTGGGTGGACCGTATCAATGCCGACTCACATGAGAAAGCAGTAGATAAGGAAAAAGCGTTGCTAGATATTAAAAATGAGATCGACAAAAACGCGGTCGATGGAAAAATAACAGCCACGGAAAAAGATAATATCATGAAATATCAATCTGACTGTTTGGCTGCAATCAAAGCTGCTCTTTAATAACAACAGATTAGATGCCTGAGGCAGAAAGAAAATACACTGATCTATTTTAAGATCAGTGTATTTTCTTTACAGCTATAGCTCTCGACTACTTTTAAAAAGATTCAGACGCTTGCTCCAGGAAAAGAAAGCCGCGAGTGTATGTTTGTTCAGGTCTTTAAATTCAAATATCCTGTAGGGAAAAGGAATGACATTGGAGTACACCCCATCCTTACAAAAATGGATAAACTGTTTTGTTTTTAAGATATGTGGTTCCGAAAAGCAGCAATTGTCCAACGAAACAATAAAATCTATGCGCTGGTAGTTGTTGTTTTTACCTGTATACCCTTCCTGTATGGATATTTCGTTTCCATTGTCCCACAAAAAGCCTACGATGTCATAGGTCAATTCCTCCAGTTGTTTATTTTCTATTACTAAATAATGCATTGTTCAAGGTTAAAGTCCGTTTTTTCCCTGCAGCCAATAGCCATGGTGCTTGATCCGCGCTTTCGTATGTATTTTTATCACTTTTCTAAAATTTTGTACCGATTTCACATTTCCGGTAAGCACAAAGTAAGCATCGGACCAGTCCCCATTTTTGAAAATAGGTAAGTCATTGATCTGTTCGAGATGAGTGAATACCGTTGATTTTGGAAAGATGATACTGTTTTCCAGTCCCAGCAGCTCAGGGATAATATTGTTCTCAGCATCCAGTTCAAAAAGAAACAGATACTGCTTTTTTTGTTCTTGCATCACCGGCAAAAAAGAGCAGGCTAATGCCAGTGACGTTTCGTCGCCAAAGAATACGATTTTCTCCGCCGAATGGTCGTAATACTTTTGTTCTGTCCGTGGTTTGTTGAGCATGATACGATCACCTATTTGCAGCCGGTTCATATAGTCACTGCCAAGGCCATGTCCATGGATATGTGCAATTAATTTTAAGTTGTCTTTTTCGTTGTTTATTTCGGCAATGGTATATCTTCGGGCGTCTGTATCAGAGACGCGTATGTCAAAAAAAGCACCTACCGAAAAATGCAGTTTTTCAAAATTCCCCTGTAAACTGATTCGTTTGAGAGAAATTGATAAATGTTCAATCTGGCTTACCCGTACATTGGGAATTTGAGGTACGAAAAGATTCAGGGTATCAAAAACCCATTTTGGAGCGCTTGGCATAATCTTCTATTTTTATTCAATACAAAGAAAGCCAGCAGCGGCAGCAAAAAAAAGAATGGACAGCTGTATTGATTGGACTAATCGTGGTTTTTGCTACGGAACATTTTAGCACTC
This sequence comes from Sphingobacterium sp. UBA7625, assembly GCF_002484085.1. Classification (NCBI taxonomy): domain Bacteria; kingdom Pseudomonadati; phylum Bacteroidota; class Sphingobacteriia; order Sphingobacteriales; family Sphingobacteriaceae; genus Sphingobacterium; species Sphingobacterium sp. UBA7625. Next base: position 86,666 of record NZ_DLJD01000005.1, on the reverse strand, counting down.
ATGCCGCATATCTTGGTAAACAGACGGGAAAAATAAGGATAATCTTCATAACCCAATTCAAAGGCAATCTCTTTAACCGATTTGTCTGAGTGATATAGTAATCGTTTAGCTTCGAGAATCACGCGCTGCTGAATATGGTAGGAAACCGAAAAGCCGGTTACATTTTTTACACATTCGTTGAGATAGGAAACAGAAATATTAAATTTGGTGGCATAGTCAGCGGGACGTTTCAGCGTTTGGAAGTTTTGTTCCAAGGCTAGGAAAAAGGCCTTATTGATCCGTTCAAATCGCGAAAGTGAATCCGCCGATTTGGTATATTTTAGATGTATGGAAATCAGTAACCCGATCAATGCATTGCAGCTGTCGCGCAGCAAAGAAGGATACAGCTTGTCCGTCGTCCGCTCATATAAATCAACGCAGAGGTTATAGCTCTTCTCAATAATCTCAAGATCTTCCGGTCCGATCTCCAGAGGCTCTAGAGGCGAGATGCTCTGCAAAATATTCAGGTAGTCGGCGGGAATATTTTCATTGCTCATGATCAGCATAAACATTTCGATGTTTTCCACCTTCAATGCGCGGTGTACCTGGTTGGGCGATTGATAATGGATGGTGGGCTTATCTGTGCGGTACTGCTTAAAATCTACTTCCATGACGGTGACACCACTTTTCTGCAAAACAAAAAAATGATAATCGTGTCGATGGGCCTGCATCGTTTCCTCGTCCTCCCAGAAAGAATCGGGTGAGACTTTGGCGATAGCAATACCATTCCCAAATTCTTTGGGTAGCGTCCTGACGGGGATATCTTTTTTAATGGGTATACCTTGTTTGAATTTTACCATTGACATTTATTTTCCGGATTAAAACGGCAGCAATAACTCATCCCCAAGGATAAACAATTCCAAGCTGTCCGCCAAATAGAAAATTTGATTCCCCAAGAACATTGTACGCGTGCGCAAAGTTCTAAAATGAAAAAGATCGAGTTTGATAATTCACATAGGTATCCCAGTTCCATCAGGGTGCTATAGGCTAGCTTACATGCTCAGGCAAATAAGCCTCCATCTTGAGCCTTGCCAATAGATAACTTATGGTCGATTCTGCCCCCTGATTAATATTTACGGTACGCTCTTCCAAACCATCGAAACAACCACCCGTCACCGGATTATAAACGATCTGCTGGATATGATTGCGTCCCAGAAACCATTCAAACGCTGTCCGTATCGTGTTTTTATAATGCTCATCTTTTGTATGTCTGTAAAACCTGTCCAGCGCAATAATGGTATAGGCCACATCTATGGGCTGTTCTCCGCCTTTAGCTTCAGATCGCGGCTGTTCACGTTGCGCCCAGCCTTTATTGGAGATCACATGGATCTCATCATCAACAATGATTCTACTCAACAAAAAGTCGAAGGACTGGTAAGCGATGTCGCGATATCTTGTATCAGCGGTTGTCTCGTAAGCGGCCAACAATGCTTCTGGAATTACGCTATTGCCATAGGTCAAGTAGGATTCGTACCATTGCCAATCGCCCCTACTTTCATGCGTAAACATCGCGACCAGACGGTCCGCCAGTACAGTTACGATAGTTTGATAATTTTTGCCTCTCATAAAACTTAAGCCCTTTATTGTAAAGGCCATCGACCGAGTTGAATAATAAAGCAAAGCATGTGCGGAAGCTCGTTCCAAAAGTTCAATCGCAGGTTTGACTATTCGCTCCGGTAAAAGATGCGCTAATCCGACCACTTCGCCCAAAGCCCACACCGCGCGTCCATTGGCATCCTCCAGGTTCTCCTGCTCGTTCTGTTCGGTAAAATGACCGTCACTGTCCACGTAATTCAAAAATGTACCATCCTCCTGCATGCAATAGCCTATAAAATCCAGGTATTTCTTGATCAGTCCGAGGTCTTCCTGAGATTCATATAACTTATAGTGATGTAACATCGCAATAAGGGCCCGGGCATTGTCATCTAGCGCATAACCACTGTTCAGGTCGGGCATACTGATGTCCGCAAATTGGACAAATGCACGCTCCGTTGACATCCGAAACATATGGTCCAGATTGAGCGGTGGCATAGAATACATCATGTCCCTTTTTTCGTCGACGAGCAGTTCGAATAGATTGACGTGGGCAATAGCCACGTTTTGCCAAGAAGTTTTAACCATTTTTTGGAGGTTCACATGACGGATTCTCTCCAGCCGCGGTGCATCGTCCAAAATTTGATTGACAGCCTCAGCCAGTTGGTCCGATGCTTCAAAATCGATCATTGTTCCCATGTCTGCCTTCAGAACTTCCCTGACATGGGGAATCGGCGTCGAAACAATGGGACAACCCGAACTCAACGCATAAGAAAAGGTTCCACTGACCGCCTGAAAGGGATCCTTTGAGGTAAAAAGATAGACGTCCGTGATCGATAGATAAGCTAACAGCGACTCGATCGAAAGAAATTCATTTACAAACCTGACGTGATCCGAAAGTTCATACCGCTCAATTATTTCTTCCAGTAGATTTCTATAGGCCTCCCCTTCCTGAAGTAGCAATGTCGGGTGTGTCTGTCCCAGAATAAGAAATAGCACATCAGGATTTTGTCTGATAATAGCCGGGAGCGCATATAATGTTGTTTCGATACTCTTGCTTGGACCCAAAAGGCCAAAAGTGCTCAGGACCTTTTTGCTCAATAGATTATACTGCTCCAGTGTTTCTTGTTTATTATTTGCGGGAGCCAGATGCGTGCCATGTGCAATCACCGTGATTTTATCTGTGGAGATCCCATAGGTATTCATAAGAATATCAGCAGAATTTTGTGTCATGACGATAATCTGTGAACAGTACGCCGCAATAGCAGTTACCTGTTCAAGCAACCTGCTATCTGGCCTCGGCAATATGGTATGAAAAGTGATCACAACGGTGATCTTTGCCGCATTGAGTTCAGAAAGGAAAGATCTGAATTTCACTTCCTGACCGACGAATAAACCGAATTCATGTTCAATACAGACTAAATCAATATTCCTTTGGAACTGAATGTTTTCAAATAGCGTATCAAAAGCAAGTGGATCGGCAATCTGCAATAGACCTAAAGGCGCCTTGTCATAATTTGTAAGACCTTGAGGTGCTACAATTGGTATGGGAATGAGCTCGTATGAATCCCGAAATTTACTTGAAATAGCCTTCATCAGATCTGTTGTGTAGGTGGCAATACCGCAGGCGCGAGGGGGAAAAGTTGACAGGAATGCAATTCCTCTTTTCATTGTTGAAATCATCGTCGATTATTTATGTGAAGTCCTTGCATACGATCGTCTTGTATCTTGAACAAGGTGCTGCACGTAGGGAGGTTTTATAAATGTACAGAATTAAAACCGGATGGATGGTATAATCCAAAAGAATGTTTCCATTTATCCAGATTCCCGAAATATTTATCCTTTTCTCCGCATAGCTTTTATGGCCAGCGCCGCTGCCATTCCGCCGATAATATACCAGGATACGGTCATTATTTTTGTGCGTTCAGTCTTTTTTATAGGCTTGGCATCGAGTCCGGCTTGCTCCGGGATTGTCAATGTCGCCAGGCCGACGACAGTCCCGAGCAGCGCCCCGCGGAGAAGGATATGTTTATCGCCGCCATACCCGATCATGGTGTATAACATCGCATTTGAAGCAATATCAGCACCAAAGGTAGCCGCCACCAATGCATTTCCCTTTGGTGGTTCAAATCCGGCAGCTTGCACCGTCTTTTTCATTGCCTCCTCGCCCACTTCATCAATTGCTGGCGCTTCGGTATCAAATCTTTTTGCTGCGCTGTGGATCACATTGAGGATTATCGCGCCGATTAGTCCACCTAACATATTTTTGTTAAATACATTCATTTTATCTTGTATTAGTTTCTCAACCTCCTGTACATTTAGAGGCGGATTACTTGAAGAACATCGGACGATGCAAAATAGTTCAGTTTGTAGTGATTATTTGCTGCGCAGGGAGCTTCTAGCGGATTTATGCCTATAATCTTGCTTCTTCCTCCTCAGTCTATAAAATCCGAGCAGTAAGCGATCATAAAAAAGTGCAATCAGCAATATAATAACAGGCAATAATAGCGTCTTCCTATCCAACGAACCATATATAAATGCCCCCATTATACCGCCGAGGAAGAAACCTCCGATAATGATGATCTTAAGCAGGATACCTCTTCTTAAATGCTTGCGTTCATTTATCTTCCTATAGAAAATCGCTTGGGACAGCTCAATTCCTAAGTCGGTAAACAATCCCGTTAAATGCGTCGTGCGAACAACTGATCCGGATATTTTCGTCACTAAGGCATTTTGCAATCCCATAGCAAGTAAAAGTGTACAGGAAAGCCAAACAGAATTGTTGGAAATGGAAAAATTAAAAAGTGAAACAAAGGCGAGTAAAATAATTTCAATAGCAATGGGTACACTATACGAAAAATGAGCCGTCCCACGGGATGTAAGTTCCATAGTCGTATTAGCGACAAATGCACCCAGCAAAAAGGAAATAACATAAAGTATGCTCAACAAGGCAAACAAGTAATTATTTCGATAAAGCTCCTCTGAAAAAAAAGCAAAGTGGCCAGTTACATTTGTTGTCAATGTTTTAAAGGATAGTACCCCTACTATATTTACCACTCCGGCTACTACGGACAATAATGCAGCTAATTGTACATTATGGATATAATTTCGCCCCTTATCTCGATGCCTAAACATAATGCTGTTTTCACCTACTATTTTATTGAACTACCTTTACATAAGAATAGGTCCAATTTACCCTTTTTAATAACGAAATGCAATAAATAAACAACCATATATCGAGAACGAGATGTTTACCTAAGTTTTTGCCATTCAATACCCGATTATTTTATACTTTTGTGTGAATCTAATAACAAGCACATTTTAGTCAGCAAAACGCATTATGCAATTTAACTTCAACTTTGACTCCAGTCCTTTTAAGATTCTTATCGCCTTTCATAAGATTATCGGATCTTTTGAGGAGACGGCGCTGTCCGAAGTTGATTTTCAGGCTAGCTATGCCCGATCTTTACTGGAAGAAATTAAAAAATACCCAATGCTGACAGATGGGATCGAAAAAAAGGAAGATTTACGTCAATATGAGCCTATTATCAAAGTCCTTTTGGCGGATCTTTTTCCAAGGTCGCTGACCAGGAATGAGATCAAGGCTGTTACGATCCCCTTTTACCTATACACCTTCAATCATACTGAACGCCTGGACAATATCCTCCGCGATGCCGGTGATCATTATGATTTTAATTACCGCGACCTCTCTCCGGATACCTACTATATTCTAAACTGCTGCATGATCATCAGTCAGTATTATGGCATTAAAGTAGATGCCATGGATATGCCGATATTTCTGGATATTCCGGATAAAAATAACATCATGCATCATTACCGGGTGCTGTTCAATGCCGATTTTGTAGATATTATTCCTACGGACCGTGCATTGGAACTTTCCTCGGAGGACATTATTGAGCTGATTGATAATTTTTCGGATATCGCCCTGTGGAAATCTAAATTTCCTGAACAGAGCTGGATCATGAAAGGTTTTTCCCTGATGACCCTTTTCGATGCAACGACGGAGAACGCTGTATCCAGCTTCAAAAGCAACTTGCTACGTGAAGATACGCCTGCCCAGCTGGAAGAAATTCGGGACATTTTCAGATCCATTTACAGAATAGATGATCTGCGGATCGGGCTGACCTCATTTGAAAAAATCAAGGAAGACTTTAATCTGAGAATCGTCGAAAAACAGCTGTACAGCCACCTGCTTTACGATTCAACGATAGCCGAGTGTGAAGAAATGCTTTGTAATGAAACCTTAGAAAGCATGCTAAAAACCCAGGAGCTTTTGGTTGTTCCGGATATTGACCAGTTGCCCACGTTAGATCCGAAAAAAGAGTTTTTTATCAACAAACTCAAACAGCAACAGGTCAAGAGCTTTATCTTTGCCCCTTTGATACAAGACGATAAAGTGCTCGGCATCTTGGAAATGTCCTCTTCCAAAGTCCGCGCACTGAATTCGGTCAATGCCAACAAACTCAACTTTATTTTACCTTTTATCAAGGACAAAGTATCCAAAGCATTTTCTGAAACGGAGAACCAGATTGAAGCGATCATTCAAAGAGAATATACGTCAATCCATCCCAGTGTCAAATGGCGTTTTCAGGAAGAGGCAATCCACTACCTGAATGACAGAGCCTTTGGAAAGGATTATACCCTACAGGAGATCATCTTTGAACACGTGTATCCACTCTATGGTCAGATTGACGTGCAAGGCTCTTCGGAATCCCGCAATCAGGCCATTAAGCAGGATCTGATCAATCAGGCGACCGACCTGATCGCATTGTTTACCGCCATCAACCAAGAGCACAGCTTACCCCTGTTTGAACAGAAAATCTTTGACCTGGAGCGAAACCTAGAAACGCTTGATCATACGCTCACAACCGATACCGAACAGGTCATCCTGGATCATTTTAATCTGGATGTGCATCCCATTCTGGACAACTTCCGCAAAAACAATAAAAACAGCGACATTGCAAAGGCGATTGATGCCTATTTCGAACGTATAAACCTTGCCATAGGCGGATTTTATGAGGCACGACAGGATTACGACAACTCGATCACGCTGATCAATAAAAAGCTGGTGACTATTCTTGACGAAAAGCAGGTTGAAGCACAGGAGTATTTCCCGCATTATTACGAACGTTATAAAACCGACGGCATTGAGCATAACCTCTATATCGGTGCTTCCATTGCACCCGACAAAAATTTTGAGCTCTATTACCTCAAAAATTTACGTTTATGGCAATTGCAGGTCATGTGCGAAATGGAAAGTCAGTTTAGGATATTGCAGCCCCAGCTCCCGCACCAGCTGGAGGTGACCTCCTTAGTTTTGGTTTTTGCCACCCCGATTTCTATCCGTTTCAAAATGGATGAAAAACAGTTTGATATCGACGGATCCTACAACGTACGTTACGAAATTGCTAAAAAACGCATCGACAAAGCCAAAATAAAAGGGTCTACCGAGCGTATTACCCAAAAAGGGAAATTGGTCATCGTCTATTCTCATGTACATGAAGAAACCGAATATTTAGGTTATATCAATTTGTTGCAGCACAAAGGCTTATTAAACGAAGATATCGAAAAATTTGAGGTGGAGGATTTACAGGGGCTGATCGGTCTCAAAGCTATCCGCGTGGGGTTCCGGGCATAGGACAGATTAGCGGTATCTTCAGATGTAGGTCTATCGCTGCTATGCCAAAAGACATAGAAACATTTTTCCCAAAAACAAAATCTTACAAATCACCTCAACAATTCCATAGGCGCAAATATGTTAATATTGCGAATTTTACCTGTGATTAAACTTGTTATACCCCAAGTTTCTGACAGGATTAATTTCAACTGTACTAACGGAAATTTCTTATGGATAAAAATGATATAAAAAACACGAATCTCGTTCGAAAGTCAATTGCACATACCAAGGATCTTTTATCAACCAGAAAAATACGACAGCTCAAAGTATCAGATCTTATTTCAGCGTTGAATCTCTCCAGAAGTAAGTTCTTTCGTTTCTTTGGAAATATGAATATCATTTTGGAATTGGTCATCTCAGAGGAGCTTGAGCGCAGTTATGAGTTTATCGCGCGTACTCTTTTGGCAGGTTCGGACAATCCGCATCTGATAGCCGAGCTCAATCTTCTTCGGGCAATCTATTTCAGGAAGAATAGTATACTTTATAATTATTACAATGGCATATTTTCCCTGCCTAAAAGATATGGTACATTAATACAGGCCATCACAACAAAGGAGCAGCAACTGTATATGAGTATCTTGTCAAAACAAAAGAATCATATGGCAGCTGATCCCAGCCCGATAAAACTACTGCCATTATTTCAAGATAAGACAATTAACCAATAGTCGCTATCCTTGCATATCAGTAAATTTCACAACTCTTTCACGGAATACTATAGTAATTCCCCGATATGTAATCAGGAAATTTGTAGGACTAAAATAAATTCAAGATGAAAAATGTAGCATTGAGCATACCCGATATGCAGAGCACACACTGTCAAGCAAGAGTGAACGCTGTGATCAACACGTTTGATGATGTCAAAATCGAAAGATTGGAAGCAGGAAAGCTTACTGTCTCAATTGGACGCAATGAAATCGAAGAAGAACTGCTGTCCGCGATCACGAACGCAGGTTATACTGTAATGGCTGAGCGTGATGAAAAATCTTCAAACTGCACAACAGGTTGCTGTGGGTAGTGCCCAGAAACGTAAAGAAGCAGACTACCTGTTTCTTTACGCTTCTGATAGGAATTTCTGCGAAAAGTCCCTTTTTATAAAAAAGTTATGATAAATATGTACAATTCAGATGAATGGCCGTATATGATAACGAGAGTTTATCGCGTAGCGGAGCAGATCATTCAATCGCAATTGGAAACCGGAAAATCCGTCCAATTCGCACTGGAACTTAGCAACGAACTAAAAACAGATTATCAGGAATTGAACAGTCTGTTCCTTGCCCGATGTGATATGAGTCTGGAAGCGGTTTTTCTAAAACAGATTGTCGAGAAGGTAAAAGAGCTGCTTGTGTATACTGAACAGCCACTGTCACAGATCGCAAAAGCACTAGGTTACGAAACGTCAAATGATCTATCGGAGCAATTAATGCACTATACCGGGTTAACATCGGCACACTTCAAACGTATCCGAAAAATCAAACTTGAGAACATCAGTCGGCAACAGAACAAAATATAGCTGTTTGACACTTATGAGCATTGTCACACAAGGAATCATAGCATGAAAAAATATATCTGGCATACACATAAAATTGTAAAGGAAACAGACGATACCGTAACAATATACTTCGATACAAGCGGGCATCGTATGAACCATCTGCCCGGACAGTACCTGAATGTCCGGATTAATTTCAACGGCGAATCGCTCATACGGTCTTATTCATTGAGTTCCATACCTTCGGATCACTATCCTGCGATTACGGTAAAAAAGGTTGAAGGCGGTAAGGTAAGTTCCTATATTGTAGATCATGCAGCGAATATTGAGTCATGGAATATAGAGGGGCCATTTGGGAATTTTATTTTGGATCAAAAGATAGCAGATCAACAGCAGGTTGTTCTGCTCGCAGGGGGAAGCGGTATTTCACCATTGTTTTCGATGTTGAAGAGTATCGGCGTTACAAAACATAATCCCTTATTGATTTACAGTAGCAAATCACCGGAACAGACTATTTTCCAGAATTCATTAGCATCACTTGAAGTGGATCGTAGTCTGGATATTTGCTATTCTTTTACGGATCCGGAATTTGTTTCCACAAAAATGAACCATATCCCCGGGAGGTTTTCTTTACTTGTGCTCCGATCGGTTATCAAAAGGCTTGTTCCGGCAATTAATGACACGCAATATTATATCTGTGGTCCGGTTGCGTTGATGGATCTCTACCGGGATGCATTGACAGGCCTAAAAATTCCGCAGGAAAATATCCATATGGAATATTTCAATGCGATATCCGGAAATGCGGTCAATTTTGAAACCGATGGCTGCACAAATGAGGTTATTGTCACACATTTCGAGGATACCTATGTCGGTGATGAAATACAGACGTTCGAATGCACTTCCCTTATCAGCGTTAAATCGGGGCAATCGATATTGGAGGCCATGAAGAAACATGATATCAATGTAGCAAGTTCTTGCAACAACGGAACTTGCGGTACATGCTGGGCGGTCAAAACAATGGGTACAATTCATATGCTCCGTCATGATGCGTTGCCCGAGCAGGATATTGCAGCGGGAATAGTTTTGCTCTGTCAAAGTTATCCCCAAAACGGGGATGTATGTGTTACTCTACAGTAACACATACGGCTCAAAAATTTTCCTTCAACAGTTCCTTAAGATTCCGATGCTGCAGACACAGCTCCGTATACATCGTTTTCAACCTGTTGTTCTCCTCGTTCAAATTCACCAGTACGGCCAGAATATCCATTGCGACATCTTTATATTTATCTTTCAGTTCGTAAACCGTTGCGCCATATACCCCATATTTATCAAAAAGCTCCAGGCCACTTTTTCCCGAATTATAGTCTTTCAGCACCTTGCTGATCTGATGTTCATTACTTGCTCTGTTCTTCATCTTGCTAACCTATTATTATCTGTTTCAAAGTTCCGAAAGATCAATGGGACCGGCTATATATTTTTCCCCCCTTTATGTTATAACATTTTACGTAGTCAAAAGGAATAACCTAAAATTTCGCAAATCTAAGACGGAATATCATATAATCATATTTAGCACAAATGCTGAATTTTATCCGAATATAAAAAAGAGGGACAAATACATGATGAAAACTATGACTCTGTTAATAAAAGGAATGGTGTGCTATAGATGTATATATGTACTGGAAAGAGAAATGACGATTCTGGGTTTTGAGGTACTGGACATTATGCTGGGGCAAGTCGTACTAAAGGCTACAGATGATTTTCCTCAAAAGATGGATACAATGGAACCGATGCTGAAAGGAAACGGCTTCGAATTGCATTACGAAAAGAAACAGAAGATAATCAATGGCATAAAAGAGTATGTTGAAAAAGGTATTGACATGCAGCTGGCGAGTGGGGTTCCGACCCGGTTTGCGACCTTGATCAGCGATCAGCTAAACAAGCATTACGATACCCTGAGTGCCCTATTTTCGTCGACTGAGGGGATAACGCTTGAAAAATACATTATTTTTAGGAAACTCGAAAGGGTAAAGCAATTGTTGATTTACACCGAAATGTCCCTGACTGAAATTGCCTATGCCATGGGGTACAGTAGTCAGGCATACTTATCCAACCAACTGAAAAAATACACGGGCTTCACGTCTGGCCATTTTAAACAGGCCAGAAATTCAACTGGGCTACTGAAACACCAGTAGCTCGCCTTGTTTATCCCCCTTTACCTTTATACTTCCCTACGTTTATACACCCTACCTGCGCATTTAATCTATTGGCGACAAATGAGAGCTTTACCATCTGATGCGCGGGCAATAGAGAGTAGCGTCTAACAGCATTCGCGAGGGTATCAGAATTGCCGTGAAAATCAGTAAATCTTATAAATCGAATAAGGAGTTGCATACGCTGCGCCTGCACGAGTATCGTCAATTTTGTATTTGGGTAAACCACCGGCGCAATGCCGGGAAAATTTCAATGATCAATTGATAAAGATAGTAGCGTTCAATCATTTATTGCACAATTAAAAAGCAAGACCATGTTATACAAATTAACAAAATCCAGAACGGGCATGTTAGTTCCCCTACTGGGTATTATACTAATAGCCTGTGAGAGCAAGCCCGAAAAAACAGCTGCGGCATCGAGCGGCGCCAAGGCTGATGCCACCCGGTTACCAGTCGATATACTGATCGCGCAGGAGGAGGAACTCCGTCAGGACGAGACCGTCATAGGAACCATGATGCCTTATCGGGAAGTGTCTATTGTGAGCGAACTGCCTCAAAAAATTGCCCGGGTCGCATTTCAGGACGGTAGCTACGTGGAGCAGGGATCGATACTTTATATCCTGAATGATACCGATATCAGGGCACGTCTCAATCAGGTGGGCGCTGAATTGGAGCTCGCAAAACTGAATAAAGAGCGGTTACAGAACCTGTTGAAAACCGAAACGATAAAACAGCAGGAATACGACGAGGCACTTATGCATTTTCGTTCTTTGACCGCCCGGCAGGAACTGCTTCGTGTCGAACTGGCCAAGACGATAATCCGAGCTCCATTCTCCGGAAAAATCGGTATCTCAAAAGTGCATGTGGGCGCCTATGTCATCCCCGGTACAGCGCTGGTTACCCTGCAGGATCAGATCAGCCTCAAGATTAACTTTTCTATTTCCGAGAAGCATCTGCCTTTGATCAATAACGGGACAAAAGTGCGCTTCACCACTGCCCTGTCCGCAGCACAACTCGAGGCGACCGTGCTCGCCACGGAGCCGGGACTGGATGCTTCGGGCCGCAGCCTGGAAGTGCAGGCACGCGTGGATAATTCCGATAAAAAATTCAGGCCGGGTATGTCCGCCAAAATACATTTTGACAGCAATGGCAAGGATGCTAAAGGTGTCAAGGTACCCACAGAGGCCCTTATGCCCGGTGACGGCGGATACAATGCCTTTGTTATCGTCGACGGAAAAGCAAAGCCTGTTGCAGTCACTATCAGTAACCGCACGGAAGCGGATGCTGTTATAACATCCGGTCTGAGCACCGGAGACAGTATTATCGTGTCCAATATGTTGCGCATTACGGATGGTACCCCCGTAAAAGCCATTATTCCAACTAAATAAGATGCCATGAGTATATCGTCACTAAGTATAAAAAAACCCGTACTGGCGGGAGTATTTTCTCTTTTGTTGGTCATATTGGGAATTGTCGGATGGAAACAGTTGGGCGTGCGGGAGTTCCCGCTGACCGAACCTCCTGTCATCTCCGTGATTACGTTCTATCCAGGCGCGAGTCCGGATGTCATTGCATCTAAACTTACGCGTCCCATGGAGGAGTCTATTGCCGAAGCCGGCGGGATCCGGACGATCTCTTCGGAATCGCGTGAGCAAGTGAGCGTTATTTCGGTCGAATTTAACCGCCAGACAGACATTGAGGATGCGTTGAATGACGTCAGGGATAAAGTGGCCAAATCCCGGAAGCAGCTGCCGGCAGATGTAGATCCACCCATTGTCCAGAAAGCCTCTTCCGCAGACAACCTGGTTGCCTTTCTTGAAGTAGAAAGTGATACAAAAGACATCAAGGAGGTCAGTCACATTGCATCCACAGTGATCAAAGACAGGATGCAGTCGATTCCGGGAATCAATAACGTCGCTATCGTCGGTGAGCATAAATATGCCATGCGGCTCCGGTTCGACCCAGTTAAATTAGCTTCCTATCAGCTTACCCCCGAAGATGTGAGACGTGCCTTGCTCAGAGAAAATATTGATCTGCCCTCGGGGCGCATCGAAGGCGATCATAGTGAATTGAGCGTCCGGACGCTCGGACGCCTCAACAGTGCAACAGATTTTAATGAGATGCTGATCAAAAAAACCGGCAATAGCGTTATCAAGCTGAAGGATATCGGTGTGGCAGAGCTCGGTGAAATGAATGAACGTACCGCCATTATCAATGAAACGGGCAATCTGAACCGTGTCGGTATCGGTGTTGCGATCCAGATTCAACGTGATGCCAATGCCATAGAGGTGGTGGACGAATTTTACAAGCGTCTGGCCCAGCTCAAAAAAGATATACCTTCCGATTATCGTCTTATTGTAGGATTTGATTTCACACGCTCTGTTCGCGAATCCATCAAAGAGGTAGAAGAAACCCTATTTATAGCATTTGGATTGGTGGTGCTTATTATTTTTCTTTTCCTTCGCGATTGGCGTTCAACCATTATTCCGGTATTGGCCATACCGGTATCTATCCTATCTGCATTTTTCATTATGTATATTGCTGGTTTCTCCATCAACATACTTACACTTTTGGGACTCGTGCTTGCAATAGGACTTGTGGTCGATGATGCTATTGTCGTACTGGAGAATATTTACAAGAAAATTGAGGAAGGGATGTCCCCGATTCAGGCTGCCTTTAAAGGTTCCAAAGAAATCTATTTTGCCGTGATTTCAACCACAATTACCCTGGCGGCGGTGTTCTTACCTATTGTATTTATGGGAGGTATCAGCGGTCAGCTCTTTCTCGAGTTTGCAATCGTCGTTTCCGGATCCGTCTTGGTTTCTGCTTTTGTGGCTTTGACATTGACGCCGATGCTGAGTGCATATTTCCTCAAAAAGAAAGCCGGTCCGGGCTGGTTCTATCGCGTGACCGAACCTTTTTTCATCCGTTTAAATAACGGTTATACGCAATTGCTGGTTCTTTTTATGCGGGTACGTTGGCTCGCCTGGGTGTTTCTGGCCGTTACTACAGGACTGATCTATTTCGTTGGTAAAAAATTGCCATCTGAACTTGCTCCTGTAGAAGACCGTTCCAATATGAACCTGATTGCAGTCGCTCCGGAGGGAGTTTCTTTCGAGTACATGAAAAAGAATATGATCGAGGTCGGTAAATATGTGAATGACTCCACCGATGGCTTGTATCAAACCTACTCCATGGTGGCCATTTCCTTTATCCCTGCTCCCGCCCCGGTGAATGTCGCTGTGCAAAGTATTTATCTAAAAGACCCCAAAGAAAGGAAAGCGTCAATACAGGATCTGTATAACCAATATGGCGCCGCATCAGGCAATTTCCGGGGCTTCCTCCTATTTCCCTACCTCCCGCCAACCATCGGCACACGGTATGGCGGTGGTATGCCCGTCCAATTTGTATTGCAGGCGCAAAATCTGGACAGCCTGACCGCTGTGCTGCCTAAATTTTTGGGTGCGGTACGTCAGAGCAAAAAACTGATGTTTGCCGATTCGGATCTTAAAATAAACAAACCGGAGGTAAAAATAACGATAGATCGGGAGAAGGCCGCGCTGATGGGCGTATCCATCGAAGAAGTCGCCCGTACCCTACAGCTTTCCCTTTCCGGGCAACGTTATGGGTATTTCCTGCGCGACGATCGACAATATGAAGTGATCGGACAGCTGTCACGTCCTTACAGAAATGATATCAATGACTTAAATGGTATTTATGTGCATTCAACAAACGGCCAGATGATCCCTTTGAGTAACCTGATTACCACGAAAGAAGCCGTAAGCCCGGCGGCTATTTACCGATACGATCAATACACTTCCGCTACCATATCTGCCGCACCCATGCCGGGTGTAAGCCTTGCTGAGGCTATACAGGAGATCGAAAAAATAAAAGCCGATGTGTTGGGTGAAAATTTCAAGTCCTCCTTAGCTGGGCAGTCACGCGATTTCAGTGAAAGTCAGGGCAATATCACCTTCACACTGATACTGGCGCTCCTGCTCATCTATATGATATTGGCCGCCCAGTTTGAAAGCCTAAGAGATCCGCTCACCATTATGCTTACCGTACCGATGGCAGTAACGGGAGCGATCCTCAGCCTACATTGGTTTGGTCAGAGCTTAAATGTGTTTAGCCAGATCGGCATCATTACACTCGTTGGACTCATCACCAAAAATGGTATTCTAATCGTTGAATTTGCCAATCACCTCAAAGATACCGGTCTTTCAAAGTATGATGCTGCGATTACTGCGGCTGAACAACGTTTTCGTCCGATATTGATGACCTCACTGGCCATGATATTCGGTGCCTTGCCTATTGCGCTGACGGCAAACAGCCGTCAGTCTCTGGGTATTGTCATTGCCGGCGGACTTGTGTTCTCCGGTATACTCACATTATTCATTATTCCGGCCGTCTACTCCTACCTGTCAAGCAATAAGCGCAGGGAAGTCATTGTTGAAGCAGATACCGAAAGCCTACATGAAAACGCAACGCACTAATTATCAATTCCAAAGTTCATTACCATGAGAAAAACAGTATATACATGTATTATCACGCTGCTGCTGTACGGGGGCAAGCTGCATGCACAGCATAAAGCGCTATCCCTGTCCGCCGCACTGGAAATCGCAGAGAAAGGAAATAGAACAGTACAGGCACAGCTATTGGAGGAAATACACGCGAAAGCACTTACAGCGGAGAGTAAAGGGGCACTGCTGCCTACCATTTCAGCAAATGTATCCTATTCCTACTACTTTGACCGACAAACAATATTTCTACCGGGTTATTTTGCCGGCACCAGTAAACCCGTGCAAGATGTAGCTGTTGGTGGGAAAAATGCATTTAACGGCATGCTGACCTTATATCAACCTATTTTTGCGGCCGATCTCAATAGACAAAAGAAAACAGCATTGATCAATGAGCAGATCGAACGTCAAAAAACAGCCGACCTTAAAAGCAAGGTTGCGCTTCGGGTTTCGGTAGATTATCTTAACATTTTGATTATGAATGAACAGCTTGCTTTATTTGAACAAAATCTGCTCCGAAATATCAGATCCCTGAATGATGCCCGCTCCCTATTTGTACAAGGTAGGGCACTGAAATCCGATACTTTGCGCAGCTTTATCGAGGTAGAAAACATCAAGTCATCTGTTTCGTATCTAAAAAACAGTATCAATGTTTCACTTATCGAATTAAAAAGATTAATTGGAATGGATGAATCCCAAGGTATTGTATTGAGCGATAAACTGGAATTTAGCGGTCAGCACGAACCCTATCTGTTGGACGAGCTATTGAAAACTGCCGCACAAAACCGGAAGGATCTCGCTATCAAACAACTGCTCATTGATCTTCAACAGAAAAAAAAGGAAGCCAATGAGGCAGGGCTAATGCCCAGACTGGCCCTGGTAGGTCAATATCAGGTACAGGCACAGGCAGATAATATCCGGCTGGGAGACTATGCCTGGCCCAGGACGTCATTCTTGGGATTGCAGCTTTCCATACCGATTTTCAACGGCAACAGGACGCGATCGCAAATCAATCAGGCAAATATTAAATTAAAACAGGAACAGATACGCTTAGACGATTTTAGAGATGAAATCAAAACCCAGCTGGCCACAATCATCAGCAAATGGGAAGAAGCCATTGCGCAATTGGAAATACAGAAAAAAACCGTCAGTTCAGCAGAACTTAACTATCAGATGAATGAAGACCGTTTCAAAAATGGCTTAGGTTCACGCCTTGAGCTGACGGATGCCGACCTAGCGCTGACACAGGCACGGATAAATCGGCTACGGGCCACTTACAATCTGAGAATGCTCCATACCGAGATGCAACATGCCCTGGGACTGCTGGATCTGCATTCAAAAACAGACCATTAAATTTTACATAAATCATTAAAAGAAGACGTACAAATGAATACGAAATCAATAGAACCGAAGGGTAAGACAGTGCCCTATCCAAAACGCTGGGCAGCACTTTTCCTACTTTGTACCGCACAGTTTATCGTCATTATGGACACCTCCATTATCGGAGTTGCCCTGCCGGCAATTCAGGCCGATCTAGGCTATTCACAATCTGGCCTGCAATGGATCTTCAACGCTTATGTTATCCTATTTGGCGGCTTCCTGCTGCTCGGAGGGCGTCTGTCTGACCTCTTTGGGGCGCGTAGGATCTTTATGTGGGGATTTGGTATTCTCACTGCGGCATCATTCTTGGCCGGTATCGCCTGGTCTGAACTGGCGCTAAATATTGGCCGTGGGCTACAGGGACTGGGTTCGGCCCTGATTGCGCCTGCCGCCCTTACCCTCGTCATGTCCAAATTTACCGACTCAAAAGAGATCAATCGCGCTTTCGGGTTTTGGGGCGCGGCAGCAGCAGCCGGTGGGTCGGCCGGAGTTTTTCTAGGTGGTGTGATTACCGAATGGCTTTCCTGGCATTGGATATTTCTGATCAACATTCCTGCTGGACTTATTGTCCTGCTGTTCAGCAAGCGATTGTTGTTCAAGGGCGATACGAAAAAAGGAAGGATCGACCTTGCCGGCGCATTGCTGGCCACCACCGCACTTGTGCTGATGGTGTACACCATTGTATCTGCGGAGCATGCCGGATGGGATTCCTTACAGACAATAAGCCTGCTGGGCATATCGATCCTATTATTTATGGTGTTCATTATGCTGCAGAAGAAGAAAAGGGATCCACTTGTACCCATGGCTATTTTTAAGGTCCCTAATCTATCCGCGGGTAACCTGATGATGTCGCTATTGGCTGCGGCATGGATACCTTTATGGTTTTTCCTTAACCTTTACTTACAGCAGATCCTGCATTATTCAGCCTTCCACAGCGGTCTCGCCCTGTTGCCGATGACCATAGCCATTATGATCCTGATGGTAGGTTTTACTGGAAAACTGGTCACTAGGTTCGGATTCAAAACCAATATTATAGCGGGACTGGTTATCCTTGCGGGATCACTATTTCTATTTAGCACGATTCCGACAGATGGTTCTTTCCTTCGAGATGTACTGCCAGCCTCTCTATTGGCGGCTTTGGGGATGTCCCTGACCTATATCCCCGGGACGATAGCCTCCATCTCAGGTGCCGGGCCGGATGAGACGGGACTAGCCTCAGGGCTGGTAAATACAAGTTATCAGGTTGGATCGGCTTTGGGGTTGGCCATTATCGTTGCTGTTTCCACGGCGAAAACCAATGCCTTGAAAATGGCTGCCATATCCGATGCCGACGCATTAAATGCACGCTTTCAAACAGCATTTTTCTCAGCCGGACTCTTATGTATCGTAGCCGTTTTAATAGTCGTTGGTTATATCAGAACCGCTAAACAATCGTAAAGAAATTCTGGTACGGCCTATGCCTCCGGACTCTGGCAGATCTCCGCTACCGAATGATAAAATAAAATCTTTCGGTAGCGGAGTTTTTTGTTTAAAGGTGTGGAACGAAGAAAATCAGCGTCAAGTACCTTTTACTTTCACTCCCGAGCGTTGAACCGCCATTGGCTATTCGCTATAGAACACCTCTTGACTTCGATCGCTTTCTATACTGTTCGTATCTATTGAAGTGACAAAGTAGTAGTAACTATTTCCTTTTATTAGCTCTGTATCCACATATTCAAATTGATCGCCCAAGATCGTTTTCAATAATTTTGGATCAGCTTTACCTGAACTTCGGTAGATATTATAAGCTTTCATTGCTGTCGCACTATGATCCCATTGAATGAGCAACCTGGTATCATCAACAGCGTATAGCCGAACTTTCAGGGGTGCTAAAGGCTTCTCGAGTATTCTTTCTACCTGAATAGGGCTACTCAAGGCACTGGCCTTGGTCGAATCGATGACCACTTGTACGGCATAGTCATAGACACCTGCCTGACGCAATGTGTCCACAAATTCATTGGTTTCTACCTTGGCAAATACACTTGTCGGAAATGCAGGTTCGTCTTTTGATTTTCTATACACGTTATAATAATTGACCCCATTCACGATTTTGTCCATATCATACCAGGTAATAGACACCTTTTCTTTGTCCATCCAAAGATAGCGCAATTGCTTGGGGGAGGCGATCTCCACCTGCTGTCCCTTGGGAATAGATAGTTTAACGACCTCAGATAATGGACTCAATGACTGGGTATGTGATACCGCAGCGATGGCATAGTAGCTGATGACATCGCCGATGGTTGCCGAGCTGTCTTGATAGTGATAGAACTGTTCTTTCGTTTGATAAGGGATAAAATTGCTTACTTGACGCAGTTCTCCATTTGCATCAAAGCTTCGGTAGATATAGAATCCCGCCACATTGAGGCTATCAACATGTTGCCATTCCAGGGTTGGGAAATTACCCTTCATATACGCATGTACCTGTGTTGGCGGCAGGATATTGACAATTCCTGTCGCGATCCCCGAAACCCGTGCCGTGGGAAAGGAGATGGCAGACTCCCCCTGCATCAGCAACTGATAATAATAATTCTTCCCGGCACTAACGGATTGGTCGACATAGAGGGTATCAGTTACAGGAACGGTAGCTAATAACCGATAATTTGTATCGTAATTATCGCTGCGATACAACAAGATATTTTGTAAGGCATATCGTTGCTCCAATGGTTCCCAATAGATCTTTATGCCGCCATCTATTGCTGCTGTGCGGACATTAAATCCACGGTTGATATTTCGAAATCCACCAACTTGAAGCGTAACGGTGTCCGAACTCGTGCCCTGATTGCCAAAAAGATCCTTTCCAATAAGATAGTATTCATAACGGACAGATTGCAATGCTGTGGTATCCTGGAGGTAGTAAATGACCGAATCATTCTGGCTATTCCCACTCAACCCCCGTGTACTGTATACGGGCCTGAAATCTGAGCCCGAGCCACGCACCCGTCTATAAATTTCAAACAGAGGGGCAGCCTGCGTGATTGCCGACTGAAAGCGGAGTATCGGATAGGCCTCGCCGGGGTCTACCTCAATGCTTTTTATTGCTGCAAAGTCGACTTTAGGTAAACTATAGGTCATCGTTGCATTGTATTCACTCCCATCCGTAGCGATTATTTTGTAACTATAATTTTGGCCCAGTACGGCTGTGGTATCCATAAGTCCCAATCCAAATCCTATCCGGATCTGCGGAATCTGTAAGGTCAGGTACTGTTGCTGTTTCAGGGGATCTTCCCAAGCCTGCCACAGGCCCTGTGATAAACTATCCGAAAGGTTACCCGATTCCGGAAAAATAAACAGGAGATCTTTTATCCGCTGCCGAACAGTTTCCAACGATTGCAGGGCACTAATGTGTTGGATGGGCAAAAATTCCTTGTCCCCGACCCCTTTTCGCAGGACGAGATAGCCCTGCTTTGCCATTTCCAAATCATTGACATCAATATAAATCCCCTTTGGTGTGCCTGTCATAGCCACTTTTGCCTGCTGTGCATACGACGAGCTGCATACAAGCAATAACCAAAGAATCCATGCGGTATGTTTCATAATCCGTTTATTAATAATCAAAGTCAGGATCTTTGCTACAAGATCCACTATTTCTTGTAAATTCAAATTCAACACCTTTATTGCAGCTCGATCCCGCACATAGGGTCAGTTTGCCCATCACGCCAATGTCAATGCTTTCATCCACGAAGGCACACCATACCCTTGCCCCGATATTGGCCGAAAAGCAGCCCATCACCTGAAAACTTGGGTTGCCACCGGTATTGGCAAACTTGGCTTTCACGCCTACCTCAGCATCTACCGAACCGCTCACGCCACAGACACCGCCCAGGACAGCCATTCGTGCATAAGCATGAGCAAATAACATCGCACCGACACCGATCTCCTGACTTGCCTTGTTAAAACTGCCATAGATACGGGCATCAAAACCAGCGCCGAATCCCACTTCAAAATCTGCTACAACAAAATTGACCGCAAAATGCGTTTCGGGGATAATGTCCTTTCTTCCCGTAAACAAGAATCCGTGAAAGCCATTCTCCTTAAATATTTTCGGCAGTTTCTTCACATAAGACTGACTTGTAAACTTCGCTTCCATCTGTGGAGTGACCGTATTATGATCGCCGATGCCGATACCGACAGCCAATGGGAAAATCAATGGTACCGGTGCCAGGACATCTGCTCCTGCGAAAAAGTACCAGCCTTCTTTTTCAAAAAGCATTTCAAGCTCCACCTTACTTAGGATCACGGCTCCGGCCACCAACCTTGGCATGCTCAGTGCACCAAACATACGTCCGGTCTTGAAATCATAGTCAAATTTTGCTCCCGAGAAACCACCGCCATTCTTTGCCATTCCATCGGCCAGGTTATCGACCGGCAATTCCTCTTGTATGGCTTTTACCGCTTGCATGGCGACCTGTTTGGTTTTTTGCTTGGCAACATCGACAATATCAATACCGAGCGCTCCGCGCAGAACACCGTTGAGCTGCAAAAATCCACCGATTGGATTGCCATCGATCATGGAGTTGATGGCATTCATTCCGGTACCCGCCAACCGCATCTTAGCAGCGATCTGATCGTAATACTGTTTTCCATCTTGACCCAATTTCATCACCTCATTATAGGTGTCATTGGCAGTTTTAAGATTATTTTCAATAAATTCCCGGGTTTGCCGTACATTTTCATCCTTCATCACTTCGTCCAATAGCTGGGCAGCATACTCCTCTCCTTGTTTGCGGTATTCGCCAATAACAATTTCCGCCTGCTTCTTGGCCTCGTCTGCGGCTTGTGAGACAACTGCTTCTGCAAAGGCTTTAGCCTCACCTGTCACTCCCGCTGGTGCTCCTTCCCCTTGTACCGAAGATGTAACCATGCTAACCAGATTCGCCTTGATACCAATATCCGTACCCGGCATCTGTATCATTCCTGCAATCCCCAGTCCACGGCCGCCATAAAGCTGCCCTCCCGCTGCCGCGATGGTTTTGAAACGCGTCCCTCCGTCTCCTGTAAAGGAGAAACTCAAAGGAGCAATAGATAATTTAGGTACACCGGATTCACTTGCGGTATAACTGATGCTTCCATTGATATTATCCAACAGCTTGGGTAGATGAAGGTTAACAGTTCCGTTCATTGTTAAACCATCAGGTTTGCTAAAGAAAGATCCCGGAGTAAAAGACAATTGACTTTGCAATGTAATGGGCTTTGCAGATTGACTAAAACCAAAGACTTCCTCATCATTACTCAATACGGAGATGTACCCGATTTGAATGCGGTCACCCTGATGTGTCATTCCCGGAAGTTTCTCCAGAAAAGCAGCTTCACCGTTGTCATTTCTTAAGGTAAATTTAAAATGACCTTTCCCCGGGATATTGCCCACATCGGCATCGTAGGAAAATACCAACTCTGTACCTTGATTGAGGTGAAGTGGTATATTGGCTTTGCCACCTACAGTCAGCTGCTGTGATACATTGTCGGTCTTGTCAAAAATAAGTTCCCCCGGTATTATCGACATTTTCCGCATATTCAGGTCTGCTTTATTGGTAAATATTTTACCTTCATTCAGCACGATGCCGCCCGAGTTAGGTGCCAAGACCCAAGATCTGCTCTGCACCTTCCATTTTTCCAGTTGAAATTCCAAGGGTTCATTGCTACGGACAGGCAACAGCATATCTTTGGTAATAATGGCTTTCCCTGCAATTATACGCAGAGGTATATTACCCTGTATCGTGGTTTTTAAGGTAAGGAAGAGATGAATACTATCATCTTTCATATAGGACTCCCTAGCTCCGTCAATGCCACTTTCACCATCAAAACCCAAATATTTAAACTGTATCGCCTTACCCTGATCTTTACTGATCGTATACTTTCGTCCTTTGGTGCTTGCGTTCGATCTGAAAACTTCTATATTCATCTTTGCGGGACTGCCGTCGGCATATCTGCCCAAATAAAAATCCTGGTTGCTGATCGTCATATAACTACTTGGAAAGTTGAACGAGTTGTCGACAATCCGAACTTTCCCTTCGATCGAACCTGTCGTATCGTTTTCGCCACGCCGTATGCGGATAAATTGTTCGGCTCCGAGCAATTGTGCTTTATATGACTTAAATGCGGCTATCCGGATATTCTTTTCCAGCAGGTCAATCTTTTCATCTGCTGGTACCCCTTTAGCGACCTGACGGTTATTGACCAGACCTGATTTCTTAATGACAATATTTTTAAACCTCAGCTGCAGCTCCTGCCCCCCAAACTTATCGTCTTTGAAATCAGAGTTTTCCGGCAGATCGACAAGATCGCCCGAAACTAGATATTCCCCCTCTTGTCGTTGCTCCAGTTTATTGATTCGAACATTAAAACCATACAGCTGGCTGAGGTCGATATCATTGAGCTCATTGATCTTGAAATCGAGGGTCTGCTCCGTGACATCTCTTTGCACGGCAATAGATTTGCTTTCGCCCACAAAAGTCCGGTTTTGTGCATGGTAACTGGCCGTCACTTTGATTTTCAGTGCGTTGCCAGGTAACAGTGGACTTGCCGCTCTTGGTTGAGGAACCAAAATGGAATAATCACCATTGGCATCCGTCTCCGTTTCACTTTCTGAATTTGCGCCGGCTCCCTGCTCCAGGTAGACGCGTGCCCCCTGAAGGGCTGTTCCGTCTGCTGCTAGCGTAACCTTTCCAGCTAAGAGATTAGCACGGTCCACTTCGACCACAACCGTGCGAAGTACCTGATCGTCTTCGCTATTTACATTGTTGAGGCTAGTGGGCATAAAGGCGATACCAGCCTGTGCACCGACGATCGGACTTGTTGAATTTTCCTTAGATTTAGCCCTATATTTTGCAATATCATTGGTGACAAAAACATTGAAATTGGTCTTCGAATTATTGACAAATTCAAACCGTGCCTCACCCTGTGTGTTTGTCCGCTTGAAATCATCGCCGGCTCCTTCAATATAGACCTTCGCATTGGTCACACGCGAGCCGTCTTTCGTCTTGACGACAATATTGATCCGATGTTTTCTGCGGGTCAGTTTGAAGTCTCCAAGATCTGCATTGGGTTCCTGAGCAAATACGGCCGCAGTTTTAGGCATATACGCTGGATCATAAGGCAAGATCATAATGGAATCAGGCCTTGTCGGAAGATCAATTTCAAAACGCTGGTAAGGCATATTCAACTGTGAGTTAACCAATCCGACGGATTGAATTTCTTTACTGATGCCCGAAGTGAGCGCTGTGTTTGTTGTTTTCGCATTTGCTGCGTAAACGAAATTGACATTATTTCCAAATTTTGTCTTGGATTGGGTGGCAGCAGCCACTATTCCCGTATTCAGATCTGCTTTGCTTGCTATAAAAACTGTCGTATTGATTTCGCCTTTGGCATTCTTGGTGGATTGTATCTTGCTGCCACTGGTGCCAAACAAAATTTCCTTTTTATCACTTACTGTCCGATCGACCAAAGTTTGAAAATTATTGAGTGCAAATTGATTTAATGAATGATTCAAGGCTCCCGTACCCCCCTTCCTACTTAGCGCACCTTCGGTATCCACCCATCTTCCATTCATTTTCAGCTTGACCCGCGCAGTTACCGGCGCATCGTTCTCTGCATCCATCACATAGCCATAAGCTCCTCTTCCAAGCGGTTTAATGGCAAAGTTGCGCACGATCTGCCGTCCGGACAGGCCGGGTTCGAGCGCCCCGATATCCACCTCCTGCTTCTCGTAACCGGGCGCATAGAGTATTCTGACCACATTGCTGGTCTGTGTAGAGACCGTTCCTGAATTAATCGTCTCAGGGTTAAAAGATTCGATCCGTTTTTCTATTGTGGGGAATGAATAATAACCATTATCATCCGTGGTTGCAACTTCTTCAAAAAGGAAATTATAACGTTGATTGTTGTATGATTTCCCGTTTAAGATCACGCTAGCTTTGACTTGTACCCCTTTTATACCCAGGGTGGTAAAATCATCAGTGACCCGGCCTCTGATCAAGGTAGATTTGGGAACGACCCTAAATTTATATTCGACAACATTGTCGGGATTCAGATCTTTGTTAAACAGGATATCCGATTCAGGGATAAAGCCTTCGATACCCTGTGGCCCATCCGCCGCTACCCTGCGATTGGTCCATACATGGGTTTTGCTCAGTAAGTAATCCTTATAGAAGGCCACGTCGTTCTCCCGGCCCCGGTCGTCAGCTTCCAAAATGTAGTTCAGCGTACCGGCCATATTCAATGTTGTCGGGCGAAGCACATCCTTAAACTCAATATAACCACCGTCGTTGCTGAGATCTCCCTCCCGCATCAATATATTCTGATATTGATTATCCAAGGCCGGATTATTCGACTGAACCACAGCTCCATTGCTGAGCGATACACCGGAATAGTTGGCTCCTATATTGGCGGTATAGCTTAAGTTGCTGGCAGCAATTCCTTTGATGGACATACCTGACCCAGCTGCGGCAATCGGTGTCGCCGAATTATTGTATCCCGAATTGGGCGTGGAGGTATTGATATTCTTTTTTATATTTTTATCCAGTCCCGGGATACTGGGCATATAACGGTGGTCCTTATTGCTCAGATCATAATACAGGTTCACGGGTACATTGGCAAATGAAATTGCTGTCTGTGGTTGTTCGGCCCGGTCCACACGCCCTACCAGTACCCGAATGTTTTGGGTCTTTACAAAAGAGGTATAGGCACCGATATCTTTACTCTCCCAAGGTTGTACCACAATGGCCTCATCAGGTGCACAATAGAAAGCTACATCGGGCACCAGACGAAAGACCCGCCTGAATTTTCCATCACGGGTAGCGGCCAGATCGCCTTCCCCCCTTGTTACGCTTCCATCAACATATTGACCGGCGGCGTCCGCATTCGGAAAATCAAATTCAAAATTTCCATCCTGATCGGTCATTACAGTTTGCAATACTTTGTAGTTGTCCTGTACACTGCCATTGTCACTATTGATGGATATCCCTTGTTCTACAACTTCTGTTTTTGCAAAATTGGTATATCCAAAGCTTGCCAGCTGCGTGCTGATGCTGTTGTAGTAGTTTCCTATAGGGGAAATAGCTCCGACGTAGCCAGCCTTAGCCGTTTGATCTGGCAGCAATGGTACTGCCGATGCATTGCGCATAGCCGACATGGCTCCGGTTCCAAGAGGTACGTCAACAGTTTCTGCCCGAGGACCGCCGTTTTGCGAAGCTAATCTGGCACCGTGTTGCATATCAGGAATAGTTCCGGCGGTAGATTTCGATTCCACAAAATCATAGGTAACCACCAGTTTTAGCGGCATATTTGCGTAAGGCTGTTTGGGTAGTCCCGCTTTATTTTTATAGGCATACTTTAAGTTTCCCGTCAATTTGGTACGCGGTGCCACTGCCAATTCCTTTTCCAAGGTCAGAAAAGCCTCTTCTGTTTGGTCGTTGTACCGGTAATCTGTCCATTTGTCCTTGGTGAGCACATTTTTGGTGACACCATTGCCATAGAGCGATCCCCCTTTGGCCAGACTATTTCCCAGATTTAGTCCTGGTTCATTTTTATCTGTACCTGCGAGCTGTTCGCCCTTTTTCGTATTGCCGGTTTTAGCTGGGATAACATTGACTTGTTTGTTGGACACTTTGAGACCATTGTCGGTCAGCATTTTCAACTTAGCAGACCCCTCCTGCGATTTTAAAGCATGCTCAAACGCATTTCCATTCGTGTAGCTGACCAGCTCTGGATCATTCAGCTTTAAGTTGCTGCTGTTTTTATTTCCGTTGACAGTGAGCCCGGCAGCGATAGTGCCATACGACACTTCTCGCAATACGGTGCTGCCATTGAGTAATACGATCTTATAATTATAACTGTCCGAGGGCAGATTTTTAAATAAGGAATTGATCGTTACGTACGCCTCGTTACCGTTTTTCTTATCCCTTATTTGTGGTGTTGTGCGCTCGGCGATCAAAATTTTATCGCCCTGTATTGCTTGCTCATACAAACGCTCACTAAGCAGATCACCCTCGTATCGTGGGATTCCGTATTGCGGATTTTCTTTGTTCGTCTTTTGCCTATAGATTTTGATCTTGGCATTTTCAACATAATCCCCCTTAAGGTTATTAAAGATCTCACGAACGTTGATTTTCAGGCTATAAGCATTGGCATCCAAGGTAATCTGGCTAACGCTTTGCTCAGTGCCCGATTTAAAGGAAAATAATTCGCTGCTTGCTTTGAAATGCGGATTGAGCACAGCAATTTTATAGTAAAGCCCAACATTACCTTTCATATTTTCGATATGATATCGCAGACTGGCAGGCATCGCCGAAGCGCCCTGGCCGCCGATATTGTTATCCCATTTGTCGTCGGGGATCATACCGCTGCTGTCCTGAGATGAAAAGAAACAGGTGATTTCAAAATTTCCATCCTTATCTGTGGTGACATATTGTCCCCCAAAAACATCTTCTTTATTGAAAAAACTGGCGATATTGCCTGTCAATTCTGTTTTTTGTGCCACGCCGTTGCTATCTTGGGCCACCTTGGCATACACTTTTGAGAGATAGACTTTTTGATTGGCAATGGGAAATACGTTTCCTTTTGCATCATCCTTAAATTGGTAAACCAGTCGTCCTTTGATCTTGGTGGTATCGCGGTGTATTTTGGCATCAAACAGAAAATCTACCGGGATACTCTTACCCTGATTTTCGAAAATTTGCTGCTGCATGGGGTCATTGGCAATCACCTGTACCTGATAGCGCGCCCCTTTTTTAAGTTCGGGCATCTTTACAAAATCATATAGGAGCTCGTTTTTTCCGATGATCTTGGTCGTATACATCGGTAATGTGCTACTTAAATTCTTGCTGGACTTGCTTGTGCTGATTTTATAAAAATTGACTGTATACTCTGTTGTTGGAGCAGCGTTCAAGATCGGGTTCCAGACCACTTTAAATTGTTCTACGCCCTTAAATGTACTTTGATTTTCGGGGCTCACGATCAATGGGGCCGCAATCATATTTCCGGCATAGATAAAGGAGCTCACCTCTGACCAGCCACGATTCCGAAAAGTAGATTTTCCTGTTGGATCCGTTGCCTGTACTCCCATGACATATTGCCTGCCGGGTATGAGGGCAGGATGCGCGGGTCCATATAATAGCATATTGGATCCCAGTGTCTCCTCAAATAAGGGTCTGCTGGACAAAAAAGCATCATTGGGATTACGTGGGACGATCAGCTCGACAATGCGTAGTTTGTACTGGATAAAGGGCGAAGATCCGGGCGGTGTCGTCCAGGTGATCGGCAAAGCCTGTACGCCTCGGACGTCCACCTTCTGTTCATTAAAAGGACTGATAATGCGCGGGGGCTCCAGGTCTGAGATCCGAAAACTGGTACAGCCCAGCGGTTGTTCCGGACTGATCGGTTCCAGGCTATTGTATTGTAAAGCACGGATACATAACATATAGTTACCCTCCAAGAGGCCAACACCACGGTTCATATCCGCCCGGCTGATGCCCGTATAGTCAATTTTATTGATGTCAAAAAGAGCCGCAATGTCATTGCCGTTCAGATTGACTGTCTGACCCGCCCCAATGATGATCGGGCGTGGACTACGGTAGCCGGGTTTGACCCAGGCCGAAATCCCGTTATCCCCGGTTACCTTGGCCGTAAGCTGTATCGACAACTCGACCGTGGAAGTATTGGTCACCGTCACGACCATCAGTTCGGGGTGCGAAGAATAATCAGCTATGCGGTTCAAATAAGGAGGCAACACGTGCGATGTGATCTGTATCTGCGCCTTTGAAGCAAAGCATAGGAGCAAAAGCCCAAGTAGGATACATACATTTCGTCTGATAGATGCGATCGGTTTCATAATCCAAAATTCAATTGGTAAGCAATTTCTCCACGGGTTTCCGAAAATGACGGATTTACACCCGTCACAACAGACCCCGGATTGTTATTGGTAAAGTAGACCATTGCCCGGATACTTTGCAGTTTGCTAATGGTATAGGATAGGTTTAGAGAGCCATTGAAGATGCCGCTTTTATTGCCATTGCTATTACCCCGCATGTAACTCAGGTTGGTACCCGTACTGAGTTTATTGTTGGCGATCAAATAGGTAGCGCCGCCCGAAATCCCCTTATAGCTATTCCGATTGCCACTGGATTTTAGCATGGTATAGCTCAGGCTCGAGTTAAAGCTGAGTTTTTCCTGTGGAAGTGACAAGGTATAATTTAGCAGGTATTGACTGGAGTTGATGTCCCTGCTCGGAGCATTGTTTGCGTCAAAATAACTGTTATAGTCATTCATGCTATTGAAATTGACTGAAAGCAGGATCATTTGTACCCTTGTCGGACTAGATAGGGTAAATCGCGGCATGAAACCGAATGTTCTGGTAGTTTGTACAATTTTGAGGGAATCCGCAAAGCGCAGTGTATTTGGTTTCTGATTATTGGAAAAATTGCTGAAGTTGAGATCAATTCCGAGCTGTTTTGTCAATTCGGCCGTTAGCATTGCTGTACCGATGACACGTTTGGAGGTTGCTTCTTTCTGCAACCGGACATTGTCCTGTTCTATTCCTAGGCTTCCGTTAAAACGAAATCTGCCCGAAGGATGACTGTAGTTGGGCATAATGGTCAGATTTTCAACATCATTAGTAAAATAGTAAGCGCCCATTGATGTAAATCCGGGTTCCACACGACGATAGTTTACCTTAACGCCATAGTTTTTGGCCTGATAGCCAACGCCGGCGTTAAAAGCCAAAAACCATTCGGAAGTACCATTAATATCCAACATCTTACCTAACTTTCGGAGCGTCTTGTCCGTTATGGAATCCAGCGACAAGGTCGAATTGATGTCGCGTGTCAGCAAGCTTACGGCCCCGTCACTTTCGATATAGAGCTGTTTGAAAATCGTAAACCGGGTACCATAGCCGAGCACAGAATTGGCCGCCGGAGTTACTTTTCGATTTGTATTATTGACAATCCCCGCGATTGAGCTACTGTCATCTTTGGCGTGGAGCAGATTCAGGTCAAAGAAATTGGCGTTGGTGCCGTATCCCAATTTTACCGCCAGTCCCTTGCGGGTAAAAGAGTAAGGCACCAGCGACATCGAGGCCGTATCAATGACCGTTGCCCGATTCAAACGCCCATACATGAGCCCAAAGCGTAATTTACCGGGATTAAGCTCCACCCCGCCCCCCAAGATGGTATGCCCCGCCAGTGTATAAGGCGAAAAAGTGATATTTCGATATCCGGCATGCAAGGTGATCCACTTATAGGTCGGACTGAGGCCAAATTGATTAAAAGGTTGCTGGAAGGAACTCTGCTTTTTGCTCAATGTGAAGCTAAATGGAATACTCCATCCATACAATGAAATCGTTGGACTTCCGCTGATCAGATAATTAACAGGTTCCATGCGGTCGGCTATTCCGGAGGCATGGTAAAACATGCCCCGGAGCTCCAGATTTCCGTCAAACCGAAACGGTTTTTGCTTGGTAATATTACTAAGCTCTTGTCCCTGTATAGGTCTTAACATCCCCAGGCAGCAGACAACGATTACGATATGGATGATGGTTTTCATGCTAATCAGCGATCTTATACATGACTTTAAGTTGATTGTAATCTCTCGGCAATGCCTTGGCCAGTCCCTGGGCATTCTTATTTCCGGGAATGATCACAAAGCGGAACAGTAAATTTTCCTCCACCTCTTTCCGCCCGATATCGAATCCCGTATTTGAGATTAATATGCGGATCAGTGCGTTCGTTTGATCTAGGTGGAAGCTATAGTCCACCCAGTCGTACAGGCGTCCTTTGCAATTGAGCTGGCTGATAAAAGAGCCCTTCGTCCCCGCATCCTCCCGTACGTAAACTAGTACCGCGGCTTCATCGAGTAATTTGGGGTTATCGTAAAATTCGCGTACAAAAAAATCTCCGGAGATATTTCCCGAGCTAGGCGACTGGTAACTGCCGTATAGCGTCCGCCATTCACTGTAGATAACATCCGTTTGTGGTCCGGCAGGACCTCTTAAGTTCATAATGGGATCCCCCCATCCTGTTTTGGTTTTGGGGCCATACAAATTTCCGGTAGCGATACTGATGTAGTAGTCGCCTGCCCTGCCGAGTGTATCCTGCGGAGTACCATAGCCATTATGGATTTTGGATCCTGCCGCACCATTGGTACCATTGGTTCCCGCGGTGCCTGTTGCACCTTTTAAATTAACGGGTGTACCCCAGGTTGTGGCCGTTTTTGGTCCGTAAAAATCGCTGGTATTGGTACGGAAATAAAAATCACCGATTCGGCCCAGCGCTATATCAGGCACGTTGATGCCGCTCAAGATCTGCGATCCCGGAGCACCATTCAGTCCATTGGTTCCCTTGAGGCTGGTGGCATTTCCCCAGCCGGCTGCAGTTTTAGGTCCATAGAAATCACCTGTATTGCTCCGAAAGTAAAAATCCCCCAACTTGCCGATGGCAGCTACTGGCACCGTTGTACCGGCGAGGATCGTAGCCCCGTTCGTACCATTGGTACCATCTGTGCCATCTGCGCCTTTGGCACCGATCAAACTAATGGGAGTACCCCAGCCAGCATCCGTCTTGGGGCCATAAAGCTGCCCCGTCGTGGTCTGGAAATAATAGTCACCATTGATCCCCATACCCGCAGCGGGTACGGCGGTGCCATTGTAGATTTTAGTACCATTGGCGCCCTTTAGATTGAGTGCAATTCCCCAGCCTGATCCTGTTTTGGGGCCATAGAGATCCGTGTTGCTCCGGTTGAGATAGTAATCACCGATCTGTCCCAAGTTAGCGGTGGGTGCGGTAGTGCCGTTCAGTATTTTAGAACCAGGTATTCCGGGAACTCCGGGAGTCCCCGGTGCACCTGTAGCGCCAACAGCTCCTGTGGCACCGCGCAGATTGACTGGATCACCCCATCCTGTTGTGGTCTTGGGGCCATAAAAATCACTATTTGTCAATTGAAAATAGAAATCACCGGCGATGCCCAGCGTTGTTGCGGGAATTGTATTGCCGGTATAAATCTTGGTCCCACTGAGACCTTCCAGTCCTTGTGGTCCCACATCTCCTTCTTTGGTACAGGAAAGCAAAAAGACCAATATCAAATTAAATAGAAAAAATCGATTACCTGATAACGTTTTCATATATGATTAAATTATAGTTACTAATTGGTGATAAACTCAGTGGCCTCGGCCAATTGTATTTCCAAACAAATAGAATAATTTAATCCACGTCATTTTTGGAGAATGAGTGAGGAGGGGTTTAAAATGAGTGAAGCAGGGGCATTTTTGAGTAAGTGACAGCCGGGTTGCACATTAAAAATCAGATCTGTCCACGATCTTGTAGATCGCTATCATCCCGGTCGAAGCCAATAATAGGTAAAGTAATGCTGATCTTTGTACTAAATTCCTCAGCAGCAGGCAAAGAACGGACGGTCAACGAAGCTACGGGATAGGGCGATTTATCATTGAGTAGATTGAGCCGGTCCTGCACCCCTTTTAGGCCAAAGGAAGTAGTTCTGAAGTTTTGCAGTCTTGACGTCTCTTTATGTTCAAAACCAACACCATTGTCCAATACGTCAATCACAAGAGATGCCACAGTCTGTCGCAGTTTGATACAGATCATACCCGGGCGATCGACGAGATGGCGGATACCGTGGTGGACAGCATTCTCCACCAGTGGCTGTATCAGCATAGAGGGTATCTTCATGTTATGGATATCCAGCTGCGGATCAACAGCTATCTCAAAGGAAAAGCTGTATGCAAAGCGGTCCTGCTCCAATTCGAGGTACAATTTGATCAGATGAAGCTCGGAGGAAATTCCTACGAGGGCGTAACGCGAATTCTCCAATACGATGCGGCTCAGGGTGGCAAATTTATGGATAAGGCTGCTGGCGCTTTTCGAATCATTTTCAATGACATAGGCTTCGATGGAGTTAAATACATTAAAGATAAAATGAGGATTCATTTGTGAACGGATGGCCTTCAGCTCGCTTTCCATCAACTTTTTTCTAAAATCAGCTTCCAGTTTCTCCTCTTTTTCCCTTTCCAGAATCTTAGTCTGTTCTTTGATCTTCCTTTCATTCGCAGATAATTCATCCTGTAACCGATCCGTATAGGCCAATTGGAGTGCGTTGATTTTTTTCTGCTGGCGCAGTCGATATAGAAATAGACCGGTCACGGTACCGATGACCACTAACAGGGCCAAGGCTTTAAACCAAGGGGTTTGAAACCATTTTGATTGGAGATGGATACCTAAGGTTGCAATCTGCGGAGACCATTGTCCATATTTATTACCGAGTCTAGCTTCGAATACGTAATCTCCGCCCGGTAAATTGTTGTATACGGCCTGTGGATCTTCTTTCGTCACTACCCAGTCCGGATCTACCCCTTTCATACGATAGGCAAAGATATAGTCCCGCAAGGCGGCGGCGGGATGCGAAAAATCAATGACAAAATTATTTTCTTCGGGTTGCAGCCTTATCGTCGCAGGACCAAATAACAGGTCACTGCGGTTCCTGTTGGCGATGTAAAATTTACTAAATATTGGTTTTTCTGAAAGTTTGGCGGAAAAATCCAACCCGGTTACATCCGTCCACAGCAGACCGATCGAGGTACATATTATTAAATTGTTGTTGATCAGCGATAAGTCATAGGTCTTTGTTGGCAATGGCGGGATTATCCCCCTTCCACTATGCAACTGGATAAAAGCCTTTGTCCGGGGGTCAAATACCATAAATCCATCGTTGCTGCGTAGCCACAGGCGCCCTTGCTGATCCCTTTTTATATCATTGATGGAATTATGCGGAAAATCATTGTTGTCCCGATAATACTGAATAAATATTTTCCTGTGATTTTGGGTAATAGCACTTAATCCACTGCCGCCCATACTGAACCAGAGGGTATCCGTGTTGTGCTGCGAAAAAGCAACAATCTTATTGGACCGCAAGCCGCCATTCTCTTTTTGTTGCGTAAACTGCCGCCAGCGAAAATTTTTCCTGTCCAATAGTTGCAACAAGCCATTTCCATCTAATCCCATCCAGATGGTCTTGTTTCCATCTTTGCCAAGATTAATAATTTTGTTACTGGGCAGCCCCTTACTTTTGTCGTAACGGATAATGGTTTTACCGGATATATTATACTGATATAAACCATTGTTCCAGGTGCCAATCCACAAAAAAGGCTTACCATCGATTGAGTCTTTCAATACCGTATTGCAGTCGGCCACGTCAAAACCATATTTATCGCCAGCAATTGCCAGGGAGCGGATAGCCTGTTTTTGCGTAGTGTCAAAATAAAATAATCCATTATAATAGCTAGAGAAATAAATGACCTGATCAATCACATTGACTTGGCTCATACTAACACCATTTAAAGAAAAAGTGGATATTTTCTGCCTTAAATCGGCACTCAATCGGCCAAAATTATTCTGGGTCCTATACCAGAGATCATCGCCCACTTTAAAAACATGGATAATGGGATCGCTATCGGCCGGAATCAGCCGGTTAACCTTATTCATCGATTCTTCATACCAAAAAAGCCCGTTTGAGGTACCCAGCCAATACCCGTTTGCTGTTTTCAGCATCACATTTACTTTGATCGGAAGTTCACATTTAGGACATAATTCACTCCATTTTATTTGCTGCTGATGTCCCGTTGCAGGTTGATATACCGTGATTCCCCTGGATACATGGCCAGCGATGATTTCATCCCTAACCGGATCGAATATCATGCACGGGTAAGTATTGTCATAAAATTTTTTGCTTTTTTGTTCGCCGAGCAGTTTGGTCTGCAATGCATTTTTTGCAGGATTATATTTGACTAGATCATTGTCATAATACATGCAATAGACTTCGCCTTTTCGAAAAACAAAACTGGATACTGCATTTTCATCCGCTTGCTTCAAGTTAAAATTTTTCGCGATTTTAGTGCGGGGGTCATAGCTAAAGAAGCCTTCATAGCGTGTTCCTATCCACAATATACCATGGTTATCCTCGGTAATCGTATAAATACTCAGGACTTCATTTTTTTTGCTCAGTGGAAATCTAATTTGGTTTATCTCGCCCGTATTAGGGTCCAGCACCTGCAGATCCGTTTCCTGTCCACCGAAATAGATCAATCCCGATTTACTTGCAAAGACCTCATACAGTTCATTTTTAAGTATCGACCGGTCCAGGCGGACGGGGAAATAAGTAATGGACTTGGACAGCGGTCTGCGTTTATCATAGCACAATAAGCCCTGATTGTCAGTCGCCATCCACACCCGTCCTATGGCATCTACAGCGATCTTTCCGAGATCATTGGTAAATCCCAAGGCCGCCTGATTGAATGGAATATGCTGTATTTGCGTACCATCGTAGTATGCCAATCCCTTGTTGGTTGATATCCAGACGATACCTTGTGCATCTACGGCCAATCCCCGAATATCATTGCTCGGCAAGCCTGATGCCGAGGAAAAATTGTATAGGTTATAAGTCCTCTGTTGGGCGTATGAAATTGAGAACACCATCAGAGCAATAGACAAGCAAGCTATAAGAGATGTCCATTTCATACCATCAGGTTTAATGTCCGGTAAGCCGTTCGATGACCAGGCTTCTTTTTGAAGAAGAGACTTCGATTTCAGAGCCGTCTTCGAGTTCCAAAGTTCCCCCGTCTCCTTTTTTATAGCGCAACACATAATCCAGATTGACAATAACACTCCGATTGACCCGAATAAAGCTGTCCATTTCCAATAGCGGTTCGTATTCTTTCAGGGTTTTAGAAACAATTATTTTGGTTCCATTGACCTGATAGAATACAGAGTAGTTGCTCATGGCTTCGACCTTGATGATATCACTTTTTTTAACAAAATAGATACCCTCTATCGTGGGCAGCGAAATTTTCATGTGATTCGTACCGGACCGGGTTGTTGTGGCCGCGAGCTTTCTTTTAGTAAGTATCTTAATTTTAAGTTTATGAACGGCGCAGCTCAATTCTTCAGGATCAACGGGCTTTAACAAAAAATCCAATGCGTTGGCCCGGAGAGCCTCCAGGGTATATACCTGATAGGCTGTTACAAAAATAACTTCAAACTCAAACTGACCAATATTTTCCAATAATTGAAAGCCATTCATTACCGGCATCTCCACATCCAAAAAAACCACATCCGGTTGGAGTGCCGTAATCTCACGCAACGCAATTAACGGATCATTGAAAATGTGTTCAACGGTCAGGTCTTCGGCAAAATCCTTTAGTTTATGATGAAGCAAAGTACTTCCCTTCACTTCGTCATCAATTATTATCGCTCGAATCATAATTGGCGTAATAAATTAATCTCAACTAAATCTACTCTTTTTTTTAGAATATATACTGTACCGATGAGCGAATAAGCATTATAAATGAGTGAACCATAGCTGTTAACTTATCCTGCCCCATTTTAATGCGCATGGTGATCATGTTGACCATTACCATTTTTAGTTGTTTCCCCCGCCTTTGTATGTACCGTAAAATCAGCAGTATGTATTTTTCCATTGGTTTGGAACTCAACCCATATTCTATAAATACCTGCTTTTTTAATATGTGTTTCGGCATAAATCGGGAAGCGTTTGTCTGATACAGGATGAATATGGAGGAATTCCTTCTCCTCTTTGCTAATCATCGCTATATGGGCAGTAGCAGCTAAGTAAGGTTCTATGTCGTTTTCCGTTAATTTTTTACCATCTTTTACAACCGATATTTCCAGCGGTTGCGACCTGTTGGTTTTTAAATCATCGCCATTTTCTAGTGTAACGGTATAGCCGTCGACCAGGGAAACAAATTTAGTTGAAAAATCCATCTTGTCATTCCCCCCGCTCCCGCTTACGATAATCTCCTTTTTGTCCACTACCGGGGCTGCTCCATGTGGTTTAAAATCTGAAAACAGAAGATATTTACCGTTATCAGGGAATGTTTCCATGATGCTATATGAGCCATCTGCCTGTTCTTTGGGATGGATGTGACGAAACCACGAAAGGTTTTCATCCACAACCATTAGATGCACCTTCATTTCATGCGAAATATCCAATGGTATGTTTTTGTTGTTTTCTTGAAAAGCGAATATCAGCTTTGCTGCTGTTCCTGCTTTAATCGTTTGTGGATCCGTCAGGAGCTTAACGTCTATTTTTACAGAATTTTCATCGGAAATAGGTACTAGATCCATTCCGCATTTAGGGCATTTGCCGCCTTCCTTCCCTCTCACTTCAGGGTGCATAGAACAGGTGTAAACGCTGTCACTGTTGCTGTGTTGATGATTTTTCATAGCTGAAGTTTTTTTTTCTATATTGTTGCAGGCTGTAAAAAATATCCCTGCGACGAGTGAACATATTAGTACTGGTGCTTTAAACGATTTAACCATTTTTCTCCATTTAAGATTAGTTATAGATCATACTTGTTATTTTTTCACGGTTTGCTCAACTTTTGCATTTACGGCACGGTCATGATCGCAATTGCGACATGAGTAATACAGATCTATATTGCAAATTTAGGCGCAGGGCGCTCCGCTTTATTGTGCAATTTCTTGTTTGATTTGCAAGATTTACGGATCTACTTTTTCCGCTTCGATCAAACTGTTACTTGCCACGGGTGCACTGTTTAATGGCATTTCAGCAACTGTGATCACTGGGATTTGGCAAAGCCATAATCTATCTGCATCAACAGCTTGTAAACCGGCACGTTTCCATCGATGTTTCGATCTGAATGGTGGGGTGCTGAATATTTAAACTTTTCAATTTTTGCAGTACCTCTTCCCGTACCCGGCGCATGAGTGTAATATCACTATTTGCCGGTACAACAATGTGGGAAGTCAAAATATGCTTTTCTCCATCCATTGTCCAGATATGAAGATCATGGATATCCGATACATGCGGTATCGCAAGGAGCTCATTGAGTAGTTTACCTTCATCAATCCCATGAGGTTTTGCCTGTTGAAAAATAGAGAGGCCATTACTGATGTTTTTTACAGCGTTAAAAAGGATAAATGCAGCAATTCCAAGTGACAACAATGGATCGATCCAATACCAGCCCGTAAAGTACATAACGATACCTCCAATCAAAACAGCGATCCAACCCAGAGCATCCTCCATAAGATGAAGCATTACTGCTTTTTGGTTCAGTGAGCGCTTATTCCCTTTCTTTAACCTCAATACCGCTGCACCATTAAACAGAAGTCCAAGGATTGCCAGCCAGAGCACCCCCTGAACATGCACTTCTTCCGGATGGAAAAAACGTGGTATCGCATTTATTGTGATCACAACCGATCCTACGACAAGGATCAGCGAGGTTATCAACGCCGCTAAAGTTGAAAACCGGCGCTTGCCATAAGTAAAAGTCGCTGTTCTGCCCCTTTCGGATTCCTTTTCCAGCACAAGTGCCGAAGCGATGGCCAAGCTGTCTCCCAGGTCATGAACGGCATCTGAAATAATGGCCACCGAATTTGTAAACAATCCTCCAAAAAACTCAATGATCGTAAAGCTGACATTGAGAGCGAGCGCTACTTTCATGTTGTTCGCTATGGGATGGATATGCATTCCATCGTGATGATGGTGACCGTGACCGTCACATCCGGCATCATGTCGGTGTACGGTCTCTTGATTGATATCTTCCATAATTGTAATTTCTTGTGTTCAAATCTATAGCACAAAGAAACGAAATAGAAGAAGTCATTTTATTGGATATAAAGCGGTATCAATAGGACGAAACGATGCTGGGATCCCTATGCTGAAGATTAACTGGGAGAAAGAGCCGTGTATAAAAAATATAAAAGGGATAAAACGATGTATAAAATCGAAGTGTTTATACATCACGCGTGTTATTGTCAGAAAATCAGGCCGATCGATCAGAAAAGGTGGTTTTCGTTCCTAAATTCATGAGCCGTGATGCCTACTGCCTTTTTGAAAAGCCTTGAAAAATAAGAATGGTCATCGTAACCGAGGTAAATGGCAATTTCCTTGATCGTTTTCTTCGAATGGCAAAGCAGCCGTTTGGCTTCCAATATAATCCTGTTCTGGATATGGTCCGTCACAGACATTCCGGTTGCTGTCCGGACACACTCGCGCAGATACGATGGGGAGATATTCAAAATATTGGCATATTCTCCCGGCTTTTTCATGTTCGAAAAATGTTTCTCCAACAGTTCCCGAAATGCTTTGGTGACGATCTGGTATCGGTTTGACTTCTCCGAACTTTGTACATTCCGCAAGTATTGGGATACATATAGACCAATAAAAGCATTTAGATAATCGGATAATAAGGAACTATAGGCTCTATCTACCGTACTGTTGTATATATTTTCACACAGCTTAACAGTACCTGACAATATTTTGGCATGCTCTCCCGAGACAAAAATCGGTTTGGCCGGTAAAAAAAGCTGTTCCAGGATATTGAAATATTCATCCTTGATATGTACGCTCGAAATGCCGATAATTGCGAATGACGAGTGCTGAAGGTCCAAAATCCGATGCACCTGGCTGGGGTGGATATAGGCGACAGTGTTTTGTCTGAGTGTATACTGCTGGAAATCCAATTCAAGCTGTATTTCGCCTGATTCAATGACCAAAAAGAGGTGCTCGTCATGCCGATGCGCTATATGTTCACTGTCATCAGGAAGATCCTTTTGAAATTTCCTTCTTTTTACCAGTATCCCCACTTGGGGATTATCGGTTAAATTATTTATGGGAATATGTTTGTTGTTTCTTTTCATCCTGACTTTTAACGATATTCTTTCGTTATTTTTGGCTACCAACCACCACAAATATAGCTCTTTTGGTATCTCGGAGCGTACAATCCTAATTTCTTTTCATCTATTTTATTTTGTTTGTATTGTTCTTTACCTTCACCAACAGCAGCGAAAGTGCTGCCACGAGCAATCCGATGGCCACTACCTTGTACGTGATCGAGAGACTTACATCTGCATCTTTCAGCGCGCCTCCGATATATACCGCGCGCCGAGGACAAAACCAATGCCTATCGTCTATTGCTTATTGATTGTCCGCAATGCTTTTTTAATGATGTACTTTGTTTCTTTACTATCACTCTCTTCTTCCCAACGTTTGCAAAGTTGCTGAACAAATGCGGGTTGCGTTTTACTTGCATCATTTAACCAATTCCCCACACTATCCTGTACATATTTTGCTTTATCGGATTTTAACCGTTCCAATATGGGCAGGCCTAATTCAGGATGTTGTTTGAGCATTTCGATATGTTCGCACCAGACTCCCCTTGGCCGGGTTGCCTCTGTTGCAAATCTTCTTATATTTTCGTCCTGATCTAATGTCCAACCGGAAAGCAGACTGATGCTTTCATCAAGATTTTCAGCAATTTTGGCCCTCACGGCCAGCCAACAGATTTCTCTTACGCCAAAATGTTTATCAGCGGCAAATGGCTGAATCTGTTTAAGCGTTTCGGAAAGGTTCAGATTTTTATTTTTTCCGATGGTATATGTTGCCCAGCAGCGAACAAGGTCAGCACGATGATCTGACAGGATTGCTAAAAACTCTTTATCATTATTTTGCATCGTTTGTTCAAAAAGCCCTATCCCGATAGCCTCGTTTACCGTATTTACGGTTTGTTTGTTCAGCTGATCAATTTTTGTGCGAAGAGGGCTTAAATAAGCTGATCTTCCATTTTGTGCAAGTAGATTCTCCAATAAAAGTTGTTGGTCTACAGCCAGCCATTCCACGAGGTTGACCGTCTCCATTTCTCCACGGTTTAATTGGTCCAAAATATCTTTTGGAATATCTTTCGTGCTTCTTGCGCCTTTTCTTTTCATGTTGTTTACACTTGTTCAATCAATTCCTGAATATCCAATCTATCTAGAGAATACCGCTAAAACTTCTGTGGGTAGTTGATTTATCAAGTTTTCGTTCAGTTCTTCAATTTGCTGTTTTAAATTTTTCATATATTGTTTTATATTTTTGCAAAGTTTTGAAAGTAAATTCAAAACCACAATACCGCATATAATTATCCCTATGGGATAAAAAAGTCAATTTTATGAAATTAGAGGAAAGAGCAATAGAAGAAAAAATCTGTCCATTGGAATTTGCCGTTAATGCGATCAGCGGAAAATGGAAAATCCCGATTGTATGGCGAATCAATGAAGGCGAGAAAAGACCAAGCGAGATGCTACGGGGTATCGCCAAGGTAGACAGACGTGTCTTAAACCAGCATTTGAAAGAATTGGAGCGGGACGGAATTTTGTGTAAAAAGAACTTTAATGAATTACCACCACGTGTCGAATATTCACTTACACCACTGGGCGAAAAATTAGTAGCGGTGCTTTGGAAATTGAACGATTGGGGAAAGCTTTTATTGGAGGATGCTGAAAAGGGCGAGTTGCTCTAGTCCGCCCTCCCTGTTACACCCACCAATAGTAATAATTGTGGTTGCCATCAGCAACTCTCTCCTACGAAAGAAAAACAAAAAACTTCAGACAGTACCGATGCAATGAATTATTATTTTTAATAACTTTGTTTAGGATGAAAAGATTGCTTGCTATATGCTTTTTGACGATTTATATCGCGTCCGCAACTGAAATTTCGCAACTGCTGAGATTTCCGCTGCTGATAGAGCATTATTTTGAGCATAAGGAGAAGAACCCAGCGCTGTCTGTAGTTGATTTTTTAAAAGTACACTACAATGGTGATCATCTGCAAAACCATCCACATGATGATGATTATGACGAAGACCAACGGCTTCCCTTTATGATGCACACGACATCCTATGGTGTTGTTTTTGTATGCCCGCCAATGGTCAGGATCGAAATTGAAAACAGGTCCCTACCTGAAAAAATTGATAATACACCAGTTCGGAATGATCAGTTTGTAGATGATACATTCCTCAATTCAATATGGCAGCCGCCAAAATTCTGTTAATCAGACCCTCTTCTTATTATTTCGGATGAAGAATCCGCTATACAACGTTTTATTATCGGTACGAGCGCAATTCCCTTTATGTTAATTGGTTTATCGCCCCTGCTCCATCGTTGTACTGGCATATCTCTTCATCAAGGATTTACGATTTAACAGAATCTATTTATTATGCTTACGAAAATCATTGAGTTTTCTGTCAAGAACAAACTCATCGTTGCATTATTGATTTTGGCCCTAATCGGTGTCGGTGCTTACCAGGTGACTAAATTGCCTATTGATGCCGTTCCCGATATTACCAACAATCAAGTGCAGGTCATTACCATTGCGCCCTCTTTTGGAGCGACAGATATCGAACGGCTGGTTACCTTTCCGATTGAACAGGTTAACAGCAATATCGCTGGATTACAGGAAATCCGGAGTTTTTCCCGATTTGGGCTATCCCTTGTAACCATTGTGTTCGAAGACAATATTGATATCTATTGGGCCCGGCAGCAGGTTGCCGAACGGCTCCAACAGGTACAGCAGGAAATTCCACAGGGCATAGGCCAACCTCAGCTAGGGCCTATTTCTACGGGTCTCGGCGAAATCTACCAATACGTCGTTCGCCCCCAACAGGGGTACGAACGGAAATATAATGTGACAGCGCTGCGTACCATCCAGGACTGGATTGTCAGACGGCAACTGCTCGGTGTCAAGGGAGTTGCTGAGGTCAGTAGTTTCGGAGGAAAACTCAAGCAATATGAGATTGCGGTAAATCCTGACCGGCTAAATGCCTATGGGGTTACAATTAACGATGTCTTTGATGCACTTAATACCAATAATCAGAATACTGGTGGTGCGTACATTGAAAAGGGACCGACAGTCCTCTACATTCGGAGCGAAGGACTTGTCGGCACCATAGCGGATATCCAAAATATTGCCATCACAAGTAAACAAAACGACCTCCCTATTTTTATCCGCGACATTGCTGAGGTAAAGACTGGCTATGCAACGCGATACGGCGCAATGACCTATAACGACAATGGTGAAGTTGCCGGTGCGATCGTGATGATGCTCAAAGGGGCCAATAGCAGCCAGGTCATTGCTGATGTAAAAGCCAAAGTGGAAGAAATTCGAAAAACACTACCCAAAGGAGTCATCATAGAGCCATTTCTTGACCGCACCAAGATGGTCAACAATGCCATCAATACCGTGCAGACAAATCTTTTGGAAGGCGCACTCATTGTTGTTTTTGTACTGGTGCTATTTCTGGGCAATATACGGGCTGGACTGCTCGTCGCTTCTGTCATTCCTTTG
The DNA here is from genome assembly GCF_002484085.1 of Sphingobacterium sp. UBA7625. Lineage (NCBI taxonomy): Bacteria > Pseudomonadati > Bacteroidota > Sphingobacteriia > Sphingobacteriales > Sphingobacteriaceae > Sphingobacterium > Sphingobacterium sp. UBA7625. The sequence continues at coordinate 43,622 of NZ_DLJD01000005.1, read as the reverse complement.
GCCATGCTCTTTGCCATCTGCATGATGAACCTGTTTGGTGTCAGTGGCAACCTGATGAGTCTCGGAGCACTGGATTTTGGGTTGATTATTGATGGAGCGGTAATCATAGTAGAATCCGTGATGCATCAGCTCCTGCAACAGCCGCGATTTAAAAGCCTACTCAGAGTGCCGGCAGCAGAAATGGACAATATGGTTACCGTATCTGCCGGCCGGATGATGAACAGTGCCGTATTTGGACAGATCATCATTCTGGTCGTGTACCTTCCTATCCTGACGCTGGAGGGAATCGAAGGCAAGATGTTCAAGCCCATGGCCGAAACGGTCGCGTTTGCTTTATTGGGAGCGTTCCTCCTATCGCTCACCTATATTCCGATGATGAGCGCAATATTACTACGGACCAGAAGTAGCAAGCCTTCCCTTTCGGACAGGCTGATGAAAAGGCTGGAAAAGATCTATGTTCATGTACTGCTCAAAGTACTTCGGCTTCCAAGAATTATTTTTGCAGTTGTCATTTCATTTTTCATTCTGGCTATCATCATTCTTAGCCGTTTGGGAGGCGAATTTATTCCGTCACTGGAGGAAGGAGATTTTGCGGTAGATACACGTGTCCTTCCCGGGAGTAATCTAACGACAACGATTGAAAGTACCCAGAAGGCCGCCCATATTTTAAAAAGCCGTTTTCCAGAGGTAGAAAAAGTAGTGACTAAAATAGGTAGCGGTGAGGTTCCGACCGACCCCATGCCCATGGAAGCCTCAGATATGATGGTGATCCTAAAGGACAAGAAAGAATGGACCTCAGCGCGCACATTTCCTGAGCTCGCCGAGAAAATGGGCAAAGCACTGAAAGATGTTCCCGGTATTACAGCCGGTTTTCAGTACCCCGTACAAATGCGGTTCAACGAACTGATGACAGGTGCCCGTCAGGATGTCGTCCTCAAAATATTTGGTGACAATCTGGATTCACTGGCGCTACATGCCCAGAAAATAGGCAAAATTATAGAAACGGTCCAAGGTACCCAAAATCTCTATATCGAACCTATTGCCGGACTTCCGCAAGTCGTGATACAATACAATCGTCCCATGATCGCACAACATCATCTTTCCATCGCTGAGGTCAACAGGACGATCAATACAGCCTTCGCAGGACAGCCTACAGGTCTGGTTTTTGAAGGTGAAAAGCGCTTTGATATGGTGGTGCGTATGGACGCCAGTGACAGGAAGAATATGACCGATATCCGCAATCTCCTGATCCCTACGCCTACTGGCAATCAGATTCCCCTCTCGCAGTTGGCCAGCGTAGCGATCGTTCAAGGACCTAATCAGATCCAACGCGAAAACGCGCAACGTAGGATTGTAGTGGGATTTAACATCAAAGATCGGGATGTGCAAAGTATCGTACGCGACCTGCAAGCTAAGATCGATCGAGAGATCAAACTACCGGCAGGCTATTCGATCAAATATGGGGGCTCTTTTGAAAACCTCAACAATGCCAAACAACGCTTATTTATTGCTGTTCCTATCGCATTGGCACTGATCTTTATCCTACTATTCCTTGCTTTTAAATCAGTTAAGGAAAGTTTGCTTATCTACAGTGCTATTCCACTTTCCATTATTGGTGGAGTCTTTCTGTTGGCACTACGCGGAATGCCTTTTAGTATCAGTGCCGGTGTAGGATTTATTGCGCTATTTGGAGTTGCTGTCCTGAATGGCATTGTACTGATATCGGAATTCAATAGACTTCAAAAAAGTGGCATACATAATATCGTACGCATAGTGGTGGACGGAGGCGAAAATCGTTTACGCCCCGTTTTGATGACTGCGTCAGTGGCTTCTTTGGGATTTATTCCGATGGCATTGAGTAATGGTGCAGGAGCAGAAGTACGGCGTCCGCTGGCGACAGTGGTCATCGGCGGCCTGCTCATCGCTACGCTATTAACGCTGTTCGTACTTCCACTGCTCTATGTAGCGCTAGAAAAGGGGTTTAAAGGTACTAAGCTAAAACCGAAGGTTATTGCTCCAATATTATTTGTCATTGCCTTGCTAAGCATTGAAAACTCAAGTGCTCAGACTGTCGTCACGTTGGATCGATCCATTGTTCTCGCCCTACAAAACAACCGTAGTTTGAAAAGTGAAAAATTACGAGCTGCCTACGCCAAAGCACTAATCAATACATCCACAGCAGATATTCCACAGACAGACATCGGCTTGGATTACGGTCAGATCAATAGCGCCTACCAAGACGCTAAGCTCAGCGTGGTACAACGTTTTGCTTTCCCGGCTGTCTACCGTAAGCTACGCGCCCGGTACACCGAAGAGTGGAAAAAGAGTGAGCTAAATGTCACGCTCAAAGAGTTTGAACTGAAAAAAGCCGTCAGTCTTACCTATTACAATATCTTGTATTGGTTGCAAAAAAAAGAGCTATTGAACGAGGCCCTTTCACTGTATGGCAGTTTTCTTGATAAAACTATTCTTCGTCAGAAAGCGGGCGAAAGTGATGCATTGGAAAGTGCTACAGCCGCAAATCAAAAGACCGCCATTGTAATCCAATTGAGACAGGTAGATGCTGAAATAAAGGTGCTTCAATCCCAGTTTCAATGGCTTTTGAATACTGACATCATGTATATTCCTGCCACAACCGGGAGAGTGGTTTTCAACCCACCTTCGATAGAAAGCCATCCTTTGCTTAAGGTATTGGAACAAGGAAAAATAGTCGCCGGACAAGCTACCGCAGTTGAAAGATCCAAGCTTCTCCCCCAGCTGCAATTAGGCTATAATCTGAACAGTTTTAAGGGGGTAGGTCCGGATAACAACACATACGATGCAAGCCCAAGATTCCATTCCGTGCAGATCGGCCTTGCTGTACCTGTATTTTCCAAAGGACAGAAGGCCCGGGTGGAGGCATCGCGCCTGGCCGAAGCAATAGCAGAAGATGAATATCATAATGCGGAATTTGCACTCGAGAGACGAAAACAAGAGCTTTCACATCGCTATAAGAGCTGCTTCGATATTGTCGACCAATATGAGACATCCGAACTCAAAAATGCAGATACGATCTTTATAACGGCGCAAAGACAATTTTCCAACGGTGCTATTAACTACCTCGAATTTGTCACTTTGGTCAATCAGGCAATCTCGCTAAAAAGCAACTATGCAGATGCGTTGTGGCAGCTCAACGAAAGTGCCATTCAGCTTCATTACATCATGCTAAATCAATAAAAATGAAAACGAAAAATCTTTTATCTCAATATATGATCTGTCTACTGGCAGTCATTTTCTGTGTCAATATTTCCTGTCGTGGAAATAAGGAAAACAAACCAGTGGCCGCCAGCAATCAAGAGGATGAAAATCTCGTTTCCTTAACGGCTGCCCAGCTCCGGAACGTTCAAATCGAAACAGTGACACTTTCGGACCAAGCTGTTGCAAGCTTCCTAAAACTGAATGGGAAAATAGATGTCCCACCACAGAATATGGTGTCTGTAAGTATCCCGCTGGGCGGGTATCTCAAGCGTACGCAACTACTTCCGGGAATGAAAGTGTCTAAAGGCGAAGTAATTGCAATTGTAGAAAATCCACAGTTTGTACAGCTCCAACAGGACTATCTCGCTGCCCGATCAAGGTTACACTTTGCCCAGCTTGACTACATACGCCAAAAAGAGCTCAACCACAACCAAGCGAGTAGTGATAAGGTAATGCAGCAGGCCCAAGCTGAGATGAACAGTCAGCAAATCATTATGAATGCACTTGCCAGACAGCTTGAGCTTGTCAATATCCCGCCCGGTACAATTGCTACCGGCAATATTCGTAAAAGTGCACCTGTGTACAGTAGTATCGATGGCTATGTGAGCAAAGTCAATGTCAATATCGGAAAATATGTAAACCCGTCGGATATACTCTTCGAACTGATCAATCCGAATAACATCCATCTCAACCTCAGGGTCTACGAAAAAGACCTCGAGCAGATGCGTCCCGGACAGCCCCTATTGGCCTACTCCAATATTAACCCCAATAAAAAATACAATGGAAAGGTCCATCTGATCGGTAAGGATATTGATCCAAGTGGTATGGCCGATGTTCACTGTCATCTGGATCAATATGATCCGGACCTGATCCCCGGGCTGTATATGAATGCAGAGGTTCAAATAACTGCAACATTTGGACATTCCCTCCCTGAAGAAAGTATCGTGGACTTTGAAGGCGAAAGCTTTGTGTTTGTCTCCGAAGGAAATAGGAATTACCGGATGACGAGGATATCCATAGAGGAGCCTCAAAAAGGACTGGTTAAGGTATTGAACTTTCAGGATTTCCAGGGTAAGCAAATCGTGAGCAAAAATGCCTATACCCTTTTGATGCAGCTCAAAAACACAGCAGAAGAGGAAGAGTAATTGGAATGACCTCTGATATTATCATTGAATATTAAATTTAAGTAGATGAAAATAGTAACCATAATAGCATCAATATTTTCCCTTTTCGTGAATTTAGCATTTGGAAGTTCCGATAATCCGAATCGAGATACGCTATTTAGGAACAACCTTATTCAGGAAAATTCGGTGGATGAAATTTATCAGGCTAGTTACAAAAAACTGATTATCCCAGCGATAGGTATCGGATATGGTGTGCTTAGCCTCACCGACGACCGATTAAAAGAACTGAATAATTCCACGCGTTTTGAAATTGGCGAACATAGTCCTTCACGTATTAAAGCTGATAATTATACGCAGTTTATTCCCGGAGCATTAGTCTATGGATTAAATGCCTTCGGTTTAGAGGGTAAACATGGCTTTAAAGATCGAAGCATAATTTTGGCAACCTCACTGCTGATTTCAACAGCCATTGTGACACCTACCAAACAGCTGGTCAAAGAGCAGCGACCCGATGGTTCCAATAACCTGTCGTTTCCGTCCGGTCATACCGCCACAGCCTTCGCTACAGCGCATTTCATGTTTCGCGAATATCGTGGGAATAATCTCTGGTTAAGTTTGCTCGGCTATCCTTTTGCAATATTCACGGGTACCTATCGTACGTTCAACGATAAACATTGGGTCGGCGACGTGGTCGCTGGTGCGGGCATAGGGATATTGTCAACTGAAATTGCCTACTGGTCCTTTCCCACAATGTCAAAATTGTTAGGAAATAGCATGGGCAAGCAGGCGCTCATCATGCCTTATTGTCAATCAAATAAGGTAGGCTTTAACTGCGTTTTTACATTTTAATAAATAAGAAAACTTCGTAAAAATCACAAACTATGCGAGAAGGTGTCGAAATGGACACCTTCTTTTTTGATGTTAAATAATGTTGCAAATGACAATCGCCCAATACCGTACGATTTTGATATCAGTCTAATTGATACCTCTCAACACTACAGAAATGGCACAGTCCGGGTCTGAACGCATTGTGCGGCATATAAGTATAGCGCCGCGCTCCAGGTTTGCCAGTCCTGCCCATAAGGTATTCCGTCCTGACTTTTGAGCCATTCGTTAAATCCGTATTCCAATTGATGATCCACAGCCTTGGTGATAAGAGTGGTAAGCGCCAAAAGCTTTGCCTCAGCGAGGTCAAATCGTTGTGCTTTCACAAGCGCTGCAATATAAAAGCCACAAATAAATGGCCATACCCCACCGTTGTGATAATCACCGGGCTGATTAAACTGCCTGTACCGCTCATGCCATTCGCGATCTTCCGGATAAATAAATGGAAAAAAGTTGGGCGGAAGGTCCACTGCCAAGATCCCTTCCTTCCGCATGAGTTGACAGGAGGATTCGACCCAGTCTATGATTGTATCTGCTTTTTTTGCAGATGCTATTCCTCCAATTATTGCAAGGCTGTTACCCAGCAGATCGAACCTGTCGCTATGGTATAATTTAAATGTCCATAAGGCATAATACGGATATTGTCCTGCAAACAGGGTATTTACAGCTTTGGCGAGTCTATCTGCACGCTCCTGATAGCCTAACAGCTGGAGCGCACTGTGGTATATGGCATTGACATATAGTCCGTACCCCAGCACCCACTGTTCATCGCGCCAGTCACTGGTAGGCTGCTGGGCGACCATTCCGTCATCCGTGGGACTCTGGTACATCATCCACCGCAGCGATTTGTTAACAGCCAGTTGAAGAAAATTTGAATTTCCGGTCATTTTACGATATATACCCACCGCCATAAGAAACAGCGGTGTTGTATCGCTGGCACCTAAATTATTAGGATCGTACACGATGGACGGGATATGGCCATGTGCGGTTTGAGTGATTGCCAAAACTTCCAACACACTTTTGATGCTATCATAAAGCTGTATGTTGTGGGTGCTGGCAATACCAAGGACCGAGAATAAAAGATCCCGGCTGTAGGGCTCCGGGTACCCCCAGGCAGCAGTGCGTGGGAGATGATAAAATGGTCCATTGCTATTATTTAACAACACGCCCTCAGCCGCTATCTTTGCGGAATCTATCGCTTCAAGTTGGTTTTCTGTAAGCATCTGCTGTTCAATTTAGTTGAACCTGAAATATTGTTCCATTATTTTAACAAAGCGCCGGGCTACCTCCCTGTAGTCAAACCGCTCTTCGACCCTTTTCCGTCCTGCTGCGCCCATTGCCGTACGAAGTGAAGTATCTCGCATCAAAGTCAGTAAACAATCTGCAATATCGCTGACATCTGCTCTATAGTCTACCGTACGAGGTACGTCAAACTGGATCACATGATTATCTTCATACCCGGATTCGGTACCCAAAGTGACTTTGTCGACGACAATCTCCTTGGCCACACCTGCCAGTAGAGCAGTCTCACCATGTATCAGTGTATCGAGCATACCCATGGCGCGGATACCAATTACCGGCTTACCACATGCACCAGCCTCTACCTGTGGCATACCAAAGCCTTCCAGTCTGGAAGGTGCGGCATAGATATCGCAAGCGCCGATCAGATAAGGCATAAAATCCCGTGATATTATATTGGTGGCATAAATTACTTTTTTACTGATGCCAAGCCTTTCGGCGAGATCGTGATCATATTGATTTTGAAAAGAAGTGCGCGGTTGTGGCCAGACTTTACATACATACTTCCAGGGCGGCACATCTTTGTCGATTAGGGCCAGTGCCTGCATGACTTCATTTGATCCTTTTGAAGCCGCATCCCCACCAACGGTCAGCAACATAATCTCGTCCGGAGACACCCCCAATTGTTGCCGCACCGCAAGGATCTTGGGGTCGTTACTTGCGTGGGGAACAAAGGAATCCGTATGACAACCCACAGGAAGTACCTCGATCTTTTCCCCTGCAATGCCATCTCTTACATACATTTGCTTTACCCAATTGGAGGTGACTAGGATAAGTGGCAACTGGTTGAGTGTATCTCTGTAATTGGCGATATATCCGTCGGCGACAAGCCAGGGTACAGCCCGTTGCCCAAAAAGTTTTGGATGCACAACGATGGAGGGAACATGTCCCCAATATCCAATACCGACAACGACATCGGGCCTGAACCAGTCATAGTACCATTCCTTCTCCTGATCCGACTGCCAATGTGCCGCATGGACATCAACACCAATGGCGAGCAAGCCCCTATAAAGTAAATCCCCCTGTGTGGACAAGCCACCCGGTGAGGGCGGATAATCATATAATAATAACACCCTCATGCCAATACCCCTCCCCCGGACAGCCAGGCCATAGCTTTACCGGTATCAGTAAAGGACCAAAAGGCCTCTGTGCTCGGCGTTGTGACCACCTCCCAGCCCTCTTTTGGATAACCGTATACCCTATTCATAATCTCATACTTAATATCATAAATGGCGAGGTCGAGCTGATTTTTTATCGGGGCAGTTTTATGAGGTCGCGGATAAAATTGACGATTCCCATCGTGATAGGCAAATGTCCAGAGTTCCTTGCTTTTTATTTTACGCTTTTTCCAGAGTTTGATGACAGCTTCGCTGACTTCTACATGCCGTCGATGGTAGGTATATTCGCCCGAAGGGTTATGGGTAATTACCAGATCATACGTAATAGGCGGCAACAACGCGAGAATGGTATGTTGAATTACGGATTCGCGCAATGGTATCTGTCGGACCCCATCGTCCAGACAGCCCATTGCCCCTTCTGCGCGTAGCACCCTAAGTGCAGCATTGAATTTTGAGGCCCGATCAGGATCATCGCCGCGACACACAGTGATCACATACACCTGCCAATCCAGGTGACCAAGAATAGTCCCCCCCGCCCAGAGGGTCTCATCGTCGGGGTGCGCTACGATCACAGCTATTTTTTTCTTTGCCGAAACTGTATCGGCAACGATGGGCGGGACAACATTTTTCATCTCCTTTATCTTTTAATTTTCTGTCAATGCCCGTATAAGCAACTCTAATTACAAAAACATTATATGATTATTAACGGGTATAGACGTTATGGTCATACAACGATATCTTGGACAAGAGATAACAACAACTAGATTGTTGCTTCCTAATAAAGTTCTGATTAATAAAACAATATACGTTATACAATTTGCATGTATTCTTGTATAATTGGTAGGTAATCTTATGGGTATTAGAGGTCTTCGAGATTTGTTCGCATTCTTACTGGAAGCTTTTTGAAAAATGTGGGTGTCAGTCCGGTGACCTGTTTAAACTGCTTGGAGAGATGTGACACACTTGAATAATGCAGTAGATACGATATTTCTGTAAGATTCAATTCGCCGTAAAGGATCAGTTCCTTGATTTTCTCTACTTTATGCTGTATGATAAAATGTTCGATCGTGATCCCCTTTGTTTTGGAAAATATCTCGGCCAGATAGTGATAGTTTTTTTTTAGTCTGTCACTCAATAAAGTAGAAAAATTAACTTCCGGGATTTCTTTGGAATAATGGACCATTTCGACAATAATACTGGTTATCTTTTCGATCAATTCGGCTCTCTTATCGTAGAGCAACTCCAGCCCGGATTGATGCAATGCTTCCTGCAACTTTAGCTTGACGTTTTCAGAAATAGGCTGTGCTAACCTGACTTCGCCTAATTCGATTGATATATAGGCTATCTCCAATTTGTCGAGTTCAGATTTTACCATCATTTTGCAACGGCGGCTCACCATATTTTGGATGATTAATTTCATGTCTGTTGGTCCAATAGCACAAATAATATATGGGCAAAATTATCTATCAAAAGAAACAAACTAGCTATATATTAAACATGTTTGCCAAACAATTTGTTTTTAAATATTTATCGGACAAACATCCACTAACTTTTGATAACCATTATGTTCTTTTTTGATATCCCAAAAACATCAGAAAATAGGTGTTAAAAAGAATAGATACGTTTATGTTGCCATTAATATCTCTGACCACTACAGAGATGGCATCGACTCGTTAAAGTACTCATCTAGTCTTCATGCGATTCGAAGCGTCCGCTTCCTTGCTCGATGTTGATGCGAAATACGATTAATGATTCGTATTAAATTATATAAAAACTCAATCTATGCTCTCCTCATGAGCTTGTAAATTTCAAACCAAAGTACAGATACACCTGCAACGGCAAGAGCAATCGCCAATTCAGATCCACTGAGTGCTGTTACCTCAAAGAAAGCAGCAACTGGCCCACAATACAAGATGACAAATAGCAAGATCAACACAACTAAAGAGATCCCGAACAATAGGAAATTACGATTCTTAAAGCTTTCGATGATACTATAATAGAACGAGCGGTTGGCATAGCTCAACAATATATTCGCAAAGATCAAGGTACAGAACACCATCGCCCTTGTTTTTTCTTCGCTCCCGCCATGCTGGACCGTAAACTGGTAGCTAAATAAGACCCCAAGCGTGATCACTACCCCTTGGATGATGCTTATGCCCAGTTCACTGATGCTCAAAAAAGTCTTCCCCATCGCTCTTGGAGGCTGATTCATCGTATTTCTTTCGATAGGTTCATTCTCATAAACGATAGAACAGGTAGGCCCCATGACCAGTTCCAGAAAGATCACATGCACAGGGGTAAATATCTGCGGGTAGATCCAGCCCAAAAACAAGGGCAAGGATACTGTCAGAATAATGGGAATATGAATGGAAATAATATACTGCACAGCCTTTTTGATGTTGGTATAAATCCGGCGACCAGCAGCGATGCCGACGATGAGTTTCTGCAAATCATCGTTGGTGATGACCAGTGCGGCAGCTGATTTGGCAATCTCGGTTCCCTTATTTCCCATGGCCACACCAATATGCGCAGCTTTCAACGCCGGACCGTCATTTACTCCGTCTCCGAGCATGGCCACAACTTCACCACTCTTTTTCAGTGCATTGACGACCGCAAGTTTGGCATCGGGAAACATGCGGGTAAATAGCGTGGTCCGCTCAGCCAGCTTTATGATGTCATCTTCGGTATTCCCAACGATTTCGCTACCATTTACAGCCGGCGTATCATTGACAATTCCTGCCTGCAATGCAATCGCGTTTGTTGTTTCGGCGTTATCGCCCGTAATCACCTTTACCTTGATTCCAGCAGCATAAATTTGCTGAAAGACCTCCCTTATCCCCTCTTTGGGCGGATCATAGAACACCGTGAGCCCTAAAAACTCAAACGTAAAATCCTGCTGTTTTGCAGGGAAGGCATTTCCTGCAAAATGTGATTTGGCAACACCCAGAATCCGATATCCTTGCTGAGCAAAAGTTTTAATCACCGCCCTAATCTTATCTCGATCGGCATCGGAGAGCTGTGAAACGCTAAGTATCGCCTCGGGTGCCCCCTTGGCCGCGATGATCCGCTCATGCTCATTATTTTCAAAAAGGTGTGTCATCATTGGCGGCCTGCCTTCGAGCGGATATTCATGAAACAGCTGATAACTCCGTCTTAAATCATTTTTTTGTGTTTTTTCGTATACTTTATGCAACGTGATCTCCATGGGGTCAAAAGGCACGGGCTCGCTGCTCCACATAGCATAGTCAATAAGCTCATGAAGTGCTTCATGTTCAAATTCACCTTCGGCATACACCCTGTCGGAACGATAATCATACAGGTTTTTTAATTGCATGATATTGGCAGTAATGGTACCTGTTTTGTCGGTGCAGATTACCGTGGTACTCCCCAAGGTTTCTACGATACTGCTCCTTTTGATGATAATACCCTCGCGCATGAGTTTCCATGCCCCCAGGGCCATAAAAGTTGTAAATGCGACAGGAATCTCCTCGGGTAGTACAGACATTGCCAAGGTGAGCCCATTGAGCAGGCTCACTACGATATTGTGATTATCGAGATAACTGAACAGGCAGACCAGCAGGAAAATAACAATTCCGACGATTGCCATTGCTTTGACAAATTTCTGGATCTGGATCTGCAAGGGCGAGATCTCCTCTTTAATCGTTCGTATGGATTCGCCAATTTTGCCTACGCGCGTTTCTTTGCCTATCTTTTGCACCTGAAAGACAGCAAGTCCCGACACCGTTATTGTGCCGCTATAAACGAAGTTATCGGTAGTCGTACTATCCTTGAACACGGAGAAGCTCTCTCCTGTGAGTGATGACTCGTTGACAGAAAAGTCGTTGCTGTGTACGATTACTCCGTCCGCATTAATCATGCGGCCCTCTTCTGTGATACAAAGGTCGCCTACGACAATTTCCCGTGTAGGAATCTTGACCACCTGCGCATCCCGGATGACCACACTCAGGGGCTCATTGAGTTTTTCAAGCTCTTCCAACGCTTTCTTGCTACGGTTGTCCTGATAAAACGAGATCGCAGTGACCGCCACGATCGCCGCCATCATAAAAGCTGCTTCAGCATAGTCGCCCACAATCACATAGATCAGTGAAATAACAATCAGTAAGATCAGCATAGGCTCTTTTAAAATACCCATCAGCAATTCCAGCCAGGTACTTTTATGCGTTGCCGCCAACTGATTATACCCATATTTTGCCCTCGCTTGATTTACTTCGTCCTGGCTGAGACCTTTGAGATGACCAGGGATATTATATGCCATAAGGAAATTGCTTAATATAGAAACCTTTATTTACTGACTGTATAAGAAACACTATTTTCCAGAATATGTTCTCCAAAATTTTACATTTATAAATTGGATGTTAGCTAGTCATCACGTGAATCGGGCAAGCTATATGAGCGCAAATCGCTCATCTTTGACTAAAATCTTTACGGGTATTTCTAGTTCTGTTTGAATCTTTACGCGTAATGCCTCCAATGCACATGGTTCTCCATGTACCAGCATGATCTTTTGAGGAGGAATTTTATATTTTTTGATCCATTCCAGCAGTTCGTATTGGTCAGCGTGTGCCGATAAACCTGTCAATTCTACGATATTTGCTTTTACCGGATAATAACTACCATGAATCTTCAACTCGTAAGCCCCATTTAGCAAAGCTCTGCCACGTGTACCTTCGGCTTGAAATCCTACGATCAATACCGTGTTCCGGCTATTTCCTATATCATGTTTCAAATATTCAAGCACCCTTCCTCCGGTGATCATACCACTGCCCGCAATAATGATTTTACTCGCTTTATCCTGAATAATCTCCGCAGTATTCATATAATCTCTGTTAATTTCAATACTTTCAACAATTTTCAACCATTTTCTTTTATCAACACTGGTGTATTCAGCATAATCAACCATAATCTTTGTGGCGGTAGCAGCCATAGGACTGTCCAGGATGATCGGCAGATCGTGCGGAATTTTGTTTTGTTCCTTTAAACGAAAGAGCATATAGATCAGCTCCTGTGCCCTACCCACAGCAAAACTAGGAATAATGATATTACCGTGGTTTTTAACCGTAAGGTTGATCCAATGTGCCAGACTATCATACAAATCGGTCTTGTCGTGCAATCTGTCACCATAAGTAGACTCCATGACCAAAAAATCCGCTTCGGTAAAAAAGTCACGGATAGGCAGAATCTCGCTATGGCTTCGTCCGATATCACCCGAGAATACGATCGTTTTGTCAAAGCAGGTAATTGCCACCGAACAGGCGCCAATGATATGGCCGCAAGGTTTGAACTGGCATTGAATCTGATTGCCTAGCTTAATACTGGTATTTTCCTGAACAGTATAAAAATGCTCGAAAGCCTGTTCGGCATCCACTTTAGTATATAGCGGTTTTGCAGGATGATGTTTGGTATAATGATGCTGATTAGCCTTTTTCGCATCCTCTTCCTGTAACTTCGCGCTATCAAGCAAGATCAGTTTGGCCAGTTCCGCGGTAGGCTCGGTCATGTAGATCTTACCTCTAAATCCGTTTTTTATGAGCAAAGGTAGATAGCCGCAATGATCCAGATGGGCATGGGTAAGAATGACCAGATCAATTTCTCCTATCGGAATATTTAAGGATTCCCAATTTTGTTCACGCAAGGATTTAATGCCTTGAAACAAGCCACAATCGACTAATATGGTAAGTTCGGGAGTTTTTAATAAATGCTTTGATCCGGTCACTGTTCCGGCTCCTCCGAGAGATTTTATAATAATAGTTTCCATTTTCATTGGAGACTGAACAATTTGATCGGGGGCTTCTGCAGTTTTCATAATGAATTTATTTTTGGTCTGATACCCTAAAGTTACATCTATAAAAATTTTCAGATCATGATCACTGCTATTCTTTATGATGATCGTTATCACTTTGCGCAAAGCAGTAAGAATCTTATTCTAAATATAGCTCATATGACCAGCGGCACTATGTTGTCCTGATCTATTATTTATTTTGATTAAATCTGTCTTCTAATGATTTGTCGAAGTTATAAATATCGGCGTACAAAGCAGGCTTCCCGTTTTTTATAAGGCAGGTCAGGTAAGTTATTATGATAGGTACAGGCTGGTTGAGGACAAAATCCTTCTTTTCGTAAGATAGGATTGCATTTTCCAGCTCTGAAATTTTGTATTCTGAACCATCATATGATAATAGCATAGCGGCGAGGCGATCCGCATTTTCCACACGTACACAGCCATGACTGAGCGCCCTTTTTTCCCTATTAAAAAATTGTTTCTGAGCGGTATCATGAAGATATACACCATAGGGATTTTGAAATCTAAATACAACCGCACCCAGTGCGTTGTCCTGACCCGAGGATTGCCTTACACTATAGTTATAAGGATTATTATAGATCTGTCTCAATTTTGATGCATTCACGGTGACTTTATTGCCCGATCCGTCATAGATGGAATAATTGTGATCAGCTAGATAGCTCTTATTTTTCAAAATTTCGGGAAGCATTTCTTTACGGAAAATACTTTGGGGAACTCGCCAGTCGGGTGCCGTTGAAAAATAATTAATTTCACTTTCCAGAACAGGCGTTTTTGTTGCAGGCTTTCCGACCACAACCTTAAATTCGGTTATCTCGTCTCCCTGATGAAATTCCAGCGTATAGGAAGGGATATTGACCATAATATAGTTCACACTTTGCGTGCCGATCCATCTCAGGCGTTCCATATTTAGGATGATCTTATCCATTTCCGCTTGAGAAGTTATACCATCATTCGCAGTATAGGAACGATCTAGGTAAGCCTGAAAATCACCATAAGCTTTGATCGTTGGCTGGGCCTGAAGTATAGCGCCCTGAAAATCTGGCTGCAGTCGTGCTGTTGACAATATCTCATCCGCGCAGAATCCATTGATCCTGCTGGTATCAATGCGCGACTTATGATATAATGGATTGTATTTTCCAAAGTGCAGGTCATTAATAAAGCTAATCAGGCCATCGGTCAGCAGCATATCAAACATGATTCTTTCCTTTTGATTCTGTTCAGAAGGAAAATCCCACCATTGTTTTAATTTTTCAAATGAAAGGCTTTCTAGATGGTAATCAGAGAGCGACAGCCCATAATGGTTGGCCCGTACCAGCAGTGAGAGCGCCATTTCCGATTGATCTCGTTTTTGCTGACGATCTGTCCAGCTATATCCTGAATAATTATCCGTATAAAACCTGACGACCGATTTTGGATAATTCAGCCCCGAAAGATAGGTATTGTCCTTTAGCGCTCTTGTAATTTCTATACCTATTGACACATTCTGCCCGTAGATCGCATTGGAGAGAATAGCGAAAAAAATAACTACGAAATATGGAAGCGCTTTCATGATATCAAATTTTTTTGCTTAAATTTTAATACCGACTAATCCTATCGCTGTATTTGTCTTCGGAAGGACAAACCTTCGAAGTGAAATCATCAACTTATTACAAAGTTCTGAAATATAAACCAATATAAATTACATAATATCAGCTGATTTTTATATAATTAGTAGTAATCGGACGGCACCAAGGGGAATATACCGCCCTTAGGTACTGAAAAGTGTTTAGCTACCTGTTACCACTTTTCTATGGTTTACCCCCCAATCTTTCATTGCATAGATTAAAGGTGTCAAGGTATCTGCATAGGGTTCTGTTTTGTAGGAAATTTTTACAGGATAGCCCTCAATTATTATTCGTCGTATTAGTTTATGCTGCTCCAGATCTTTGAGCTCTTTTGCCAAAACTTTTGGAGTTATCCCGGGAATGCTTTCCTGGATGTCTGTAAATCGGTCGTTTCCTACACTGATAGAAATGATAATGGGTATTTTCCATTTTCCATTGATTACATCAAGTGTATCCCGGACAGGCTTTATCGTGTCCAAACAATCGCAATGCATTTTTTTATGTGCCATAGCTTCTCTTAATTACGCTTATAAATTTACGTTAATTCCCTTCATAACCTCTGCAAACAATTGAGTCGATTTGATTCGGTCTTCAGAGGAGTAAAAATACACTTTCCTTTAGGAAAGCACTATACAAATGAAAGTATTTTGTAGGTAGCTTTGTCGTACAATTAAGTATTGCTATGAAAGATATTAAACAAATGCACCTTGTGATCCAGCTTCCGGGCGACGGGGGTATTGCGCCCGGCGGTTGGCGATGGCCAACACAGGATAGGTGGCAAAATAATCATTCAGATTATAAAATATTAATTCAAAATACAGTACTATGAAAATAGGAATAATCGGTACCGGAGCTATAGGTGGCACAATCGCAAAAAAGATGGTAGATGCTGGTCACAGCGTTAAAATTAACAACAGCCAAGGGGCTGAAAAACTGAAGGCACGCGCTGAAGAATTGGGGGCGTCGCCTGCAACGTCAGAAGAAGTCGTAAAAGATGTCGAAGTAATTGTCTTATCTCTTCCAACTTTGGCAATTCCCAGTTTGCCCAAAAATCTATTCACTAACGTGCCGGAGGATGTAATCGTTGTAGATACTTCAAATTATTATCCTTTCCGTGATGCGGATATTGAAGAGATCAAAAACGGTAAGGTCGAGAGTGTATGGGTATCGGAACAATTGGGAAGACCCGTGGTCAAAGCATTTAATAACTTATTAGCTGAAACCTTGGCTAATGAAGGAAAGGTAGAGGGGACTAAAAACAGAATTGCGATGGCAATAGCCGGAGATGATGAAAGGGCAAAAAAAGTGATTGCCAGTTTAATAAATGATGCGGGTTTTGATGCCGTCGATTCTGGTAGCCTTTCTGCGTCTTGGAGACATCAGCCGGGAACACCGGCATATTGTACCGAACTCACCGCAGAAGAACTGAAACAGGCATTTTCTGACGCAGTAAAAGAAAACGCAGCAACAATAAGAGATAGTGCAATTGTGAAACTTTCTGCGCTGCTTTCCTATCCGTCCAATAGTGAAGTTGTAGAATTTAACAGAAATCTTTTCCCAAAAAATCCTAAACTTTTTTAGCTTTTACTTTGGGCCTGGCGTAATTATAGCTTGGCCCAAAGCAAAAAAACTAATTGCGCGCTGGATATTTTGGCGCCGGATAATCCCTGTCAACATGCATGTTATTGATCAGAATCTCGTTGAACAGGTGGCGCATTCGCTTATCATTGACAGAAATTTTTATAATTTTGTTGTTGTAATAGACATCGCTTTCAAATTCACTCTCAATTTTCTTTGCGAATTCGGGAGCTAGCGATTTATAGGAAAATAAAAGCTCGGTCTCCATTTCTGCTATTTTTTTTATGGTCACCGTCCATATTAACCCAAACTCAGGAAAGAAAAAGTTTTTTTTCGGTGGTGGTACCTTCAGCTTTTTAGCCTTTAGCGAAAAAGTATACAGCATATGAATACTTGGTTTGGAGACGTCTTTTGCCGCCGCTGCAACCAATTTATTATACTCTTTTTCGTTATCCACAAGAATTTCAATATTTAAACCTCCCTCCTCGATTTCAAAGCTAGCCGTAGTATCTGTATGGGCCAGCGGCGTAATTTGCATCTTGGTATCAAGATACTGACCAGTCATATCGGGGATAGCTTCTTTTACACGTTCAAAACTTGCCTTTAATTTGCTTGGGACCAATTTAGTTGTCACCGTCTGCGCACGTAGACTAACCATTGCAGCAACAAAAAGAAGCATTATACAAGAATATTTTCTCATCATGATTTTATTAATTTAGCCATCTAATTGTAATAAGACCTTAATTTTCCTGTAAATTACGTGTTTTCTGCGCGGCTATCTACTTCCATTTCATATTTAACAGCAATCATTTACAATTCGTAACGTATGGATCCATATTCACTGCATCTGGATCTGCTCTTTTTACTTTTACTTTGACATGCAAGGGAATCCATCCACCATTTCCAGCATTCCAATAGTCAAATTCATAAGATGCGGCACATGCTGTCCCACGTAGCAGCTAAGAGCAAGCTAGTCGCCCGCGGTGCTTGAAAACAAGAAATATAGGCAGCTGGGGGCTCGAGGCACCATTGATCGGCTTGGACTATTTGAGTATGAAAATTATGTGTTCTGATTCTGCTGAGCCCATTTTTTCGGTTTAGATCCAAAATGCCTTTCAAATAATCGTCCAAAATAACTTAAATTGCTAAAACCTAACTGGTAGCCAGTCTCAGAAACCGATAGATATTCGTCTCTTAACAGTCTTGCAGCCTCTTGCATAAGCATATGCTGGTAATAAGGATACATTCCTTTACCAAAGACTTGCGTAAAAAGTTTCCGAAGTTTAATGACATTCATACCACTTATTTTTATTAATTCTTCCTGATGAAATGGTTTGTTTATCGAAGTCGCAATTCTATCCCGGACGCGATATACCGATTCCAGTTCATATTTTGATATATGCTGATGCGTAACATGCGTTCTTAAGGATAAATTTTTAAACAGATAAAATAGTAGTTCCAGCGATTTTAGCCTATAGTAGGCATCTGATAGCGTATCTGGTAATAGTGCCATTGAAATCTCATTGGTCACTTCGGCAATTTCCGGTGACATGAATTCCTCGATCCAAAGCGTTTTTTCATTATCAAATAGATAATCGAACGTAACGTAGTCTTTCCCGATAAAACTTTTTAAATAATCAAGGCTTACGATAATGGTTACCTGCTGGATATTGATATCTTTTGGAAAGCTCACCTCACTTTCTACATGCAATGGTATAATGCGAACGTGTGGCCCTGCCTGTGGTATCATTTTCTTAGTTGCGCTATTGATTGTTGAAGGCGAATTGATAATATTTTGAAAAGAAATGGATATTCCGTTTTCAATAATTTTTATTGGTTTCCTTCGAAAACAAAACGTTTCCTTGGCCACCACAGAACGGATCATGACCAGCATTTCGGGTAGCAGATCTATAATTTTAAGCTCATTCAGGTCAAGTTTTTCTAATGCGGAGTCAGCTGGTGCAAGCGAAACACCCAAGCGCTCCACCCAATAGCTCATTTCCTCTTTTCTATGTATACCACTCATTTTATCAGACTATTTTTGCTTTTTATTGAACTATTTTAGCATTAAAAGTATATATAAATTTGCGCTATCAATAAAAAAATAAAAAAAATGAAAAAACATATTTTAATAACTGGCGCAGGAATTGCCGGGTTAACGGCCGCAAATTTTTTAGCAAAACAAGGTCACACCATTACAGTAATCGATCGGTCGACTTCGTTCGATAAAGCAGGGTTCTTGATTTCCCTAAAAAGCTTTGGTGTAAAAATCATGGAAGAATTGGGATTAACCAAAAACTTACAGGCAGCATCATCGCCTTCTGAAACCGTTCATTTCGTAGAAACAAATGAGGACATCATTCAAAGCATTGATTACGATAAAATGAATGAAAACATTGAACGTTCTGTTCTTATATCGCGGGGCGGTTTACATCAGGTGTTGTACGAAGCCATCAAAAACGATGTCCATATAGTATTTGATACAACGATTTCACAACTCGAAGAACGGGAAGACTATACGAATGTTACACTTTCTAATGGAAGTACGCTAACGGTTGATTTAGTCATTGTTTCGGAAGGATTACGATCTGCTACACGAGAACGGTATTTTAGCAATGTGCAATTGGAAGACTTCAATACCCTTTACGTGGGCGGTAAATTAAAGCAAAGACATAATAAGCAAGTAGGCGTTTTTAAGGTCTATATCGATGTCAACAGAATGCTTTCTATCTACCCTATCGCGCAGGACGAAATCGCTATCCAATGCTACATACGCAGACCCGAAGACATTGGCACGCTAAAAAATAATGCGCCATCGATTCTTAAAAATGCTTTTGGTAATTACAATGCTGAGGTACAGCAACTACTGGACAGCCTCTTGGATGATGGCCTATTTTTCATTGATAAAATGGGTATGGTACATGCAACAAATCTCGTGAACGGGCGGGTGGTATTGTTGGGCGATGCTGGATATTGTCCCACCGCCCTATCAGGAATGGGCGCTTCGCTGTCTATTTATGGTGCAAAGGCATTGGCACATTTTATTGGAGAATATCCAAACGACATACTAACCGCCTGTAAAAGCTATAACACCTTGATGCAACCGATTATCGAAAAATTTCAGACCAACGCAAAGAATAATGCGGCATCTTTCCTACCCAAAAGCGAAGCTGATCTCGAGAAATTTGTTGAAAGCTTTCGGAATGCTAGCGCTATTGATGTTCAAAAAATAATGACAGATCCTATCGTGCTGACAAAGGAGCAAGAAGATTTATCAAAGTGGGCGATCTCAACCGCAGCTGGCGACGTATAATATATAATAATACAGATAGAGCATATTTATACACAAAAGGATTTTTTAAGTCCAATTGGTCTATATCCTAACCACTTGACGAGCAGCAATAATCACTTTTTTTGAACCATATTGTTTTGAGTACCGTTTAATTTGAAATCAAACTCATAAGCATATGAAAAGAATATTTCTGACCCTAGCAATTGCATTTTCGATTGTTGCCGTCCAAAGTTGCGGCGGCGGTGCAAAGAATGACAGTAAGGAAACGGCAGACAGTATCAACGAAGAAAAGGCGCCTGAAAATATGGATGATAATCAGGTCGCAGCGACGCCTCTATCCGTCAGCGAAGAGGATGCTAAATTTGTCACCGAAGCGGCAAATGGCGGTATGGCCGAAGTAGAGCTCGGGGAGTTGGCACAGCAAAAAGCACAGCATGCCGATGTCAAAGCTTTTGGAGAAATGATGATCAAAGATCACAGCAAGGCCAATGACGAACTGACTACACTCGCCAAGGCAAAAAACATTACTGTCCCTGCTACAGTAGGCGCTGAACAGCAAAAAGTAAAAGATGATTTGGCTAAAAAGACAGGAAGAGAATTTGACAAAGCCTATATCGATGAAATGGTGGAGGATCACGAAAAAGACGTCAAGCTTTTTGAGGACGCCAGTAAAAATCTGAAAGATGCCGAATTAAAGGCATTTGTGGATAAGACCCTACCGACTTTAAGGACACATTTGGAGCACAGTAAAGCTGTAAAAGACAAATTGAAATAATATTATTGGGTGCCACCCTTTAAGCTAAGTCAAGTTTTAAAGTGTTTATTCTATAAATGCCACGAATAGCGATTATTCGTGGCATTTATCATAAACTATGGATGAATTGGACAAAAGTCATGATGTATTTGAATTACTATTTCTTACAAACTATCGATAAGATACCAACTCAGAATAACTCCAATAATAAAAATCAATACTGCTGTAATAGTGATTCCGAAAGAGCCCTGAGCAAAACTTTCATCTTCGATTTGCCTTTTTGTCTTACGGAACTTAAAGAACGCCAATATAACTGTCAATGCGCCAATGATCACAATGGATACACCTACAACGCCCGAATAGCCATGATGTGATTGAGTGACCGCTCCGGTTTTCAGAACCAGCTCGATCTGACGAATAAAAAGCGAAAACTTAACAACCACAAATCCAAAGCCCATAATACCCAAGCTTGTCCGGATCCACGCCAAAAATGTCCTTTCGTTAGCGAGGTGGTCAGCCACTTTTTTTTGCACAATAGTATTTGCCATATAAGAATTATTTTTTTCAATAACTAAGTTAGGAAATTTAAAAACTTGACCATTCAAATTTATGATTCAGCAGCAAACTAAAAAAAGGGATCCGCGATTATGGAGTAACTTCTGATTATACTGACTCAGGTTTCATAACTTCAGTAACCCTATTTTTCCAAAGGATGATTTAGTTCTAATAGAATAAAATTGCACCAAATAAAACAATTTAGTTGCTATTTTAGTATATTTATGTACAATATGTATCTGCAATAAACAATTCAGGATATGAGAATTCTCTTAACCGGTGTTACAGGGTATATCGGAAAACGTCTTTTGCCTGTGTTGCTGGAACAGGGACATGAAGTTATCTGTTGCGTCAGGGATAAGGATCGTTTTGATCCATCGGCAATTTCGGATCATGTTCAAGTCGTTGAAGTCGACTTTTTGGATAAGGAAAGCCTAAAAAATATTCCGCTTGAAATAGATATCGCTTATTTCCTGATCCATTCGATGGCTACGCAATCAGGTGATTTCCAACAGATGGAAGCCGAATGTGCGACCAACTTTAGCAACTTTATTGATAAAACCAAGGCGCAACAGATTATCTATCTGAGTGGAATAATCAATTCCGATAGATTATCCAAACATCTTGACTCGCGGAGAAACGTTGAAAGCATATTGGCAAGCGGACGGATACCAATCACCACCCTACGGGCTGGTATCATCGTTGGCTCGGGAAGTGCTTCTTTCGAGATCATACGAGATCTGGTCGAAAAACTCCCCATTATGATTACACCCAAATGGTTGCAAACCAAATGTCAACCCATCGCCATACGCAACGTGATCGAATTTATGATCGGTGTCATCGCTAATCCGCATACATTTAACAAGAGCTATGATATTGGCGGTCCTGACGTCCTGAGCTATAAAGAGATGCTACTGCAATACGCTGCCGAACGAAAACTGAGGCGACAGATTTATATCATCCCATTGATGACACCGAGGCTCTCCTCCTACTGGCTTTATTTTGTTACTTCGACTTCCTATAACCTCGCGAAAAACCTAGTCGATAGCATGAAAGTCGAAGTGATCTGTAAGCCCAATACTCTAGCGGACGAGCTCGGTATAAAATTGATCAATTACAGACAATCGATACAATTAGCTTTTCAAAAAATTGAAAGCGACAATGTGGTGTCCAGCTGGAAAGATGCACAGACCAGTAAAATTTTATCGGGCGGGCTCACCAGGCTACTCGAAGTACCCACTTATGGTTGCTTTAAGGATATCCGTCAGGCTCCGCTCCAAGATAGTGAAGCTTCGTTGACCAAAATCTGGTCCATTGGCGGGAATTCGGGCTGGTATTATGGCAATTGGCTCTGGAAAATCCGTGGATTCATGGATCAATTAGTCGGTGGCGTGGGTATGCGAAGGGGACGAAAAAATAAAAGCGATCTGGCTGCCGGTGATGCACTTGATTTTTGGCGCGTGCTAATAGCAGATAGAAAGACAAAAAGATTATTGCTTTATGCAGAGATGAAACTGCCGGGAGAAGCATGGCTAGAATTTAAAATCGAAGATAATATGCTGATACAAACAGCGACCTTTAGACCCCTGGGTATTGCTGGAAGACTCTATTGGTACGCTGTATTGCCATTTCATGGCTTTATATTCAGGGGCATGATAAACAGGATAGCTAAACCTTAAAAATAAGAATTCACACGTTATGATTTATAATGAAAATGCAATCCTTAAGTATTGATCTCAATACCATTACGTGGCCCTTCTAATCTCTTGGAGTGCGGGCCACGATACAGTAGAATTTTTGGCTTTAAAGGCGATATCGAAGAGATAAATTACGCCAAATCTCTGTCGCAAAGTGCTGATCCGAATGCCTGTTTTCAAAAAACCAGTAGTCGCCCCTTTTTACTAGTTTTTGATCAATTCCGTCGAGCAAAATTGGCAATTCCGTATCGAGCTTTGATAAAGACTTTTTCAACAACACCAGCTGATAATCCTGTCCTTTGTAAGTTAAACGGAACACCTGTGAACGATGTGGCTCGCCGCTTATCCCGTCAATCGTGCCTTGCATAAATATAGATCTTCTAAAATTTTTAAAATAAAGCAATTACGCCAATATGATTACGCTAAAAAGTTACTAATCGAGCAAAAATCAGCTTAACAGTGCATAATTTTTATAACGAATATCAACAAATAATCGTGCCAAAGTCGATGATTTTTTTACCCATTTTGATTTCGTCATTTTGGCTACAACCAAGCTCAATATGGCAACAAATACCCTATGCCTTCTTTAGACATTTGTATTATTGAATCAGATAATAACACTATGAGAAAGACAATTTTCATTACAGGAGCTTCTTCCGGGCTAGGGAAAGCAACTGCCAAGCTATTCCGACAAGCGGGCTGGAATGTTATCGCAACAATGCGAAATCCCGAAAATGAAACCGAGCTTACCGAAATCGAAAACGTTACGCTATTAAAATTAGATGTAACCGATCCTGCACAGATCAAAGAAACTGTTGAAAAAGCAATCTCTTTGGCCAAAATCGATGTCGTTTTCAATAATGCAGGTTATGGATTGATGGGCGCGTTTGAAACCTTGAGTGACGAAAAAATACTTCGTCAAATCAACACCAATCTGTTGGGTGTATTGCGTGTTACACAAGCATTTATCCCACATTTTAGGGCACAGCAAAGTGGTTTATTTATTTCGACCACATCAATTGGTGGTTTTATGGGATTCCCGCTAAATTCGATCTATCATGCAACAAAATTCGCCTTGGAAGGCTGGAGCGAAAGTATGTCCTTTGAATTGAAAAAATTTGGGATAGCGATCAAGACTGTTGCTCCAGGAGGAATCGCGACAGATTTTGCAGGTCGTTCATTGGATATGAATCGATCTTCCGACTATGGAGACATCGAAAACAAACTGTTAGAACAAATGGATCTGATGATGCAAAACGCATCCACGGCGGAGCAAATTGCCCAGGTGGTATATGAAGCCGCAACGGACAATAAAGATCAGGTACGCTATTTGGCGGGTGTAGATGCAAATGCCTTATATGATAGACGTCTGTCAATCGGAAAAGAAGCTTTCAGGCAAGAAATCGCGAAACAATTTGAGGCTTAATTTTTAAATCGGCAACTGTCTTTACAGGCAGTTGTTTTTTGTAAATTTGTAAAACAAAAACAGGATGCATATTATCAATTCCATATCCGAATTTCATAAGCAATTGTCATTGCCGGCGCCGTTACATCCGCTCATCAGTGTAATTGATGTCGCTGGAATAAAACCTGATGAAAGCAACATTTGGGAGCAGTTCTGCGTCAATTTTTATAGCATTTCCCTCAAAAAAGATGTTACCGCAAAAATAAAGTACGGACAACAATATTACGATTTCGACAAAGGAACCATGAACTTTATAGCGCCCAGACAGATTCAGTCGTTAACGATTTCTGAAATCAGAAAAATGAACATTGAATGCGGAAAAGGTTATATGCTTATGTTTCACCCTGATTTTTTGTATAAGCACACACTTGCAAGCACAATAAAAAATTACAATTTCTTTTCGTATGCCCTTAACGAAGCATTACATCTCTCCGAACGGGAAGAAAAAGACATTGTAGAAATTTTTCTTAAAATCGAAAAAGAGTATCAACATATCGACAAACATACCCAAGGTATTATTTTGTCACAAATTGATATGCTATTGCAATACAGCAACCGGTTTTACGAGCGTCAATTCATCACACGAAAAGCTGTTAACAATGCGCTTCTGACACAATTGGAAAAATTGCTGGATGCCTATTTCGACAGCGAAGAAACATTAAAGCAGGGGCTTCCGACGGTAGAGTATTTAGCAGAAAATCTCCATGTTTCAGCACGTTATCTAAGCGATTTACTACGGTCACTGACGGGTAAAAACACCCAACAGCATATTCACGACAAGTTAATTGAAGAAGCCAAAGAAAAGCTCACGGCCACAAGTCTCTCAGTGGCAGAAATTGCCTACAAGCTCGGCTTTGAACATCCACAGTCATTCAACAAACTATTTAAGAAGAAGACCAATGTTTCACCTTTAGCATTCAGACAATTATTTCATTGACCTCTCCTCAGGGGTTCTTTTGATTTCCTATTTTTGCGTTTAAAGGTAATTTCCCGCCGTAGAGCTGAATGGTACGACATGAAGTCTGGAGAGAGGAATACAATACCTTCAGAACCCAATACATGAGCGAAGCAATAAGCCACTTATAAAAAAGGGACCGACGTATGCCAACGCGGTCCCTAATAAAACTATAAACTATTAAAAATATTTTCTCCGTTTGGATTAGTATCCAAAGATTTCATTTAAGCTAAGCTTAGTGATTTTACCAAGCGCGGTGATATGGTCCTGGTTTAGGTCCTTCTCCTCGCCCACAATGCAATAGCTATAGGGCTTGCGGCTGATATTATCGCTGTGAAATTGTTTAAGATCGCTGTATGACAATTGAGGGATTTTTTCAAAGATCATTTTTCTTGAATCTTCGGTAAGTCCACGGCGTTGTGCCGCCATATAGCTCGAAAGGATACCGGTCCCCGTGATACGTTCGCTAGCCAATGATTTTAATAAATTCGTACGCACCGATTCCAAGCCTACAGCTGATTCTGGCAGTTCATTCAAAAGCTCATTCATACCACCTACAGCGTCTTTAAACTTATCCGATTGCGTGCCGATATAAGCACCGACCAGGCCATGGTTTTCTTTCTTTTGTGGTTGTGCATAGTAGGCATAAGTCGTATAGGCCAAAGCTTTAGATTCCCGAAGCGTCTGGAATACAATACTGCCCATACCGCCACCAAAGTAGCCATTGAAAAATGCAACCGTCGGCAGTTGGTTTTTATCAAATAACCCTGAATTTCTGATCCAGAATACTTCAACCTGCTTCATACCATACTGTGCAAAGAATACTTTGTTCTCGTCGGTCGGCTTTTCTACAAATTTCACGCCCTTTTCTATAGTTGCATAGGCCGTGTTGTTATTTTTTAGCGGTGTCAGATTTTTCACCAACGTATTTACAGGCTCCGGTCCATAATAGAGAATACGGTGTTTCGCATTCGCTAACTTATGCAATACCGCGACTAGGTCTGCCGCTTTCAATCCATCCAGTTCCTGATCGGTATAGGTGTAATTAAATGGGTTTTTGGCACCATAACGCGCATAGGCTTTTAGACCCTCCATGATAGAAGCTTTATTCTCCTTGGCATTGGTACGGGATTTTTTAACACGGTCAATGAATGCCGTAAATGCGCGCTCATCCGCTACACAGTTATGCATCAGATCTTGCAGCAGACCGACTGACTCCTTAAAATTACTGCCCAAACCCGAAATTGAAACACTGCTTTCCTCATTTCCGGAAGAAACTGAAAAGTCTGAGGCCAGCTTATAGAATGCTTTGCTAAACTCTTCACTGCTCCTATTCTTCGTACCCAAAAATTCCAGGTATCCGACGGCCAAGCCCAGTAACTTGTTGTCCCAGCTACCAAAATCATAATGATAAGTCAGGCTAAATAGTTCGTTATCTTTGTTTTGAACAGCCAATACATCCAAATCCTTCAGTTTTGCTTTGGAAATCTCCTGATCAAAATCTAACCATTTAGGACTGATATTCTGCTCCGGCATAGCATTAATCTGTTTCAAAAATGCAGACTCCACATTCCGATTGACCGTAATAGGCGTAATGGCTGGCTTGACTACTTTATCTACATTGGCGTCCTGCCCTTTTTCCTTGAAAATGGTCACATAATTGACGTCAGAAATATATTTATTGGCAAAGCGAACAATATCTTCTTTCGTAATCTTAGACAAGCGGTCTGTATAAGCCAACTCTTTTGCCCAATCCAACTCTGAATTAAAGCCAGACATCAGTTGCTCGGCGGTACTGGAGTAGTTTTCGAAGAGCTTAATCTGTGATTTTCTTTCATTATTGATGATAGATGTCAACAAGTCCGCAGAGAAATCTCCTTTTTTCAATTTGTCCAATTCAGCCAACAGCAATTTTTTGACATCTTCAAGGCTCTGACCGGTACCTGGATTACCTTGAAGAATAAGCATCGAATAATCTTTTAGAACATAAGGAAATGCACCTGCTCCCAATAATTTCTGCGACTTAACAAGGTTCAGGTCGATCAAACCGGCAGATCCATTGGTAAGTACATTAGCCATTAGATTGAGGATCTGTGCATCCGGATGTGCTGCACCGGGGAAACGAAAACCCATTAAGACGTATTCAGCAGCAGGGCCTTTGACAGTCTTTGAAATTGGATTTGTGATGGGCTGCTCTTGCTCAAAGGTATATGCCGGCACGGGTTTGGATTGCATGCCTGAAAATGCCTTGTCTATGCGCTTAATCACATCGGTGGGATTAAAATCACCCGACATAATCACACCCATATTATTCGGAACATAATAGGTGTTGTAATATTCACGGATTGCTTTGAGCGATGGATTTTTAAGGTGCTCCACAGACCCCAAAACGGTTTGCTTGCCGTAGTTATTATTGGGAAACATGGCCGCAAAAATAGCTTCGATCGACTTTCTGTTATCGTTGTCTAAACTTATATTTTTTTCTTCGTAGACTGATTCAAGCTCTGTGTGGAATAAACGGAGGATGGGATTGCGGAATCGCTCCGCTTGTACGGTCAGATATTTATCAATGACATTGCTGGGGATATCTTCCACGTAGACCGTTTGCTCAAAGGAGGTAAAGGCGTTCGTACCCTTGGAGCCCATGCTGCTCATCAGTTTATCATATTCATTCGGAATGGCATATTTTGATGCCTCCCCCGATACACGGTCGATTTCTTTATAGATAGCCGTGCGTTCATTAGCATCTGTACTATGGTTGTATTTTTCATAGAGGTTGTCGACCTCGTCCAGCAGCGGTTTTTCTTTGGACCAGTCCAAACTACCAAACTTGTCGGTTCCTTTAAAGAGCATATGCTCCAGGTAATGTGCCAGTCCAGTATGATCTTTTGGATCTGTTTTGCTACCAGCTTTGGTTGCGATATAAGCTTGTATGCGAGGCTGTTTGTTATTGGGGCTTAAAATAACGGTCAATCCGTTTTTCAATTTGTAAAACCGCGTTTGAACCGGGTCGTTGGTCACATATTTATAGGTATAGCCCCCCTCTGAGGTCTCTTTCCACTGATATTTCCCGACTTGCGCCTGAATACCGGTCGTTATAAACAATAGCGACAGGAAAGCTACTGTTTTCATTTTTCTATTCATAAATAAACAATTTAGCGAACATAATCTTGATAATAGTTGGCAATAATATTTTCAACAATATTAAACTTTAACCAAACAATTATCAATGTAACAGCTTAAAAACAATAAAATTTATAGAAATATTAATATTAAGCGATACAATATTCAGAAAAATCATCATCATGTTATAGAAAAAAAGATTTTTTTCAGCTAACGGCCAACCTATTGTCTATGAAACAGAAAAAGGGTCTATCCAAGTTGGATAGACCCTTTTTCTGTTGTCATTATTGGTAACCCTGGTTTTGTGTAAACTCATCTTTATTGGTGATGGCATCCAGCTGCGCTTGCGGTATCGGCCTTACCTGATGGTAATCCTGGATATAGGTGGCGATATCGGGGTTGTGTGCTTTCACGCGTTCAAGCAATTTTCCGGTACGTTTGAGGTCAAACCAGCGGATCTGTTCACCGGCAAACTCCCTTGCCCGTTCATCCAGGATAAAGTCAAGCGTCATCTGTGCCGCTGTGACTTTCATGTCTTCTTCCTTACCGGATTGTGCTGCACGGACACGGATGATGTTGACCCAGTGTGCTGCCGAATCCCTATTGCCCAGACGCAACTGTGCTTCGGCCGCATTGAGATAGAGCTCCGCAAAGCGTATAACAAACACATCCCGCGCACTCTGCGCTTCATTGGACGAGGGGCGCGTCGGATCCAAAAATTTGCTCAGTGTCGGATACCGCAATTGATCTTTTACCTTGCCGTCGCTGGCATAAATATAGTTTCGGTCGTATACCTTATAGGCTTTGCCCACATTGCTTACCGTCCGGCGCGTAGCATACACGGCGGTATCGCCCAGTTTGACGGTTGCCGTCGGGTTATTCGAATAGAAGACCTCTTTAAACGATGCTGCGTATCGGCTATCCCCTTCGGGGTACAGATCCAGTAGAAAACGTGTTGGCATATACCGGTTGAATGGCCGGCCATTTCCCAGGTCGCGCAGCATGCCGGTCTCCGTGTCGTATTTCATAAGAAATAGCAGGTGCCCGTTGTTGCTGCCCCGGTTGTGTCCGAGGGGATTCAATATTTCATCGCTTTTATCATTTAACGCCAGGTCAGTCGAATAATTGACTGTATAGACCACTTCTTTATTTTTCAGATTGGCCATATTCCAGAGATCCGCATAGTTTTTGAGCAGTTCAAAACCATAGTTGCCTTTGATGACCGACAATGCATAGTCGTTGGCTTCTTTATATTTTCCATGAGACAGGTATACGCGCGACAAAAAAGCGCGGGCAGCAGGATTGGTCACGCGGCCATAATCTTTGCTTGTGTTAGGTAGATCCTTGATCGCTGCGAGCAGGTCCGATTCAATCAGGGCATAAAACTCTTCGGGCGCAGTTTTATTAGCCGTCGTGATGATGCCTGCGGTTTCCGTGGTGCTCAGGTGCACACCGCCCCAGGTCTGCAGGATATGCCAATAGTAAAATGCCCGTAGAAAACGCAGTTCGGCCAGTCGGATAGCCTTGGTGTCCGGCGCTAGACCAGCAGCGTCAATACGGCCAATACCTGCGTTACAGACATTGACAGCCGAATACAATGCTTTCCATTCGGTCTCCAGGGCTGCATTATTACCCTGAAGATTAATATATTTCATCAGATCAGGAAAGGTGTCGCCGGCGCCGCTCATCCAAAGATCTGTTCCCATTTCGGACATGCTGTAGCCCTCCTCCTTACCATACCACCAGCGCTGATAAGCATAGGCAGCATTTACCAGCGACTCAAAGCCCTCGGGCGTCGCGAAAACAGATTCTGAGGTCAGCCCACTCGGATTGTATTCATCCAGGATTTTTGAACAGCTCGACGAAGCGAGCACGACCACAGCAGCTAACAGGATATTTTTAATAGTTCTTTTCATTTTTTTAGCAATTAAAATCCAACATTCACACCGAAAACAAACAATTTGGTCATCGGGAAGTTCTCCGATCCACCCCTTTCAGGATCGTATGAGTTCAGCAGATCCGATTTTGTCCAGGTAAACGGATTCTTGGCCGTACCATATACCCTCAACTTTTTGATAAAGCCATCTTTTAATATGGATTGCGGAAAATTGTAGCCCAGTGATATGTTCCGGATGCGCAGGTAAGACCCGTCCACATAACCCAGGGAGCTGGAGTACAGTGTGCTCGCCAGTGAGAGCCCTGAGTTTGGCCTAGGATTGGCATTAGTCGGATTTTCCGGAGTCCAATAGTCGATGATGGCTGTACTTTGCCCTAGCCCCTGCGGATCATAGCGCCGCAAAAAATTGGGCTGTAGTGTTTGGCCCCAACGTGCAAACAGCAATATATTGAGATCAAAGCCCTTATAGCTAAAGGTATTGTCCCAGGAGCCGAACCATTTTGGTCTTGGCGTACCTATGATAACGCGGTCGTTGCTCGCATCTATCTTTCCGTCACCATTGACGTCCCTTACACGGATATCGCCTGGTTTCTGATTAAACTTAGCAGCTTCTTCCTCCTGACCCAACTGCCAAATGCCTAGTTTGTCGTAATCGTAGAACACCGTCGTTGGCTGACCGATAAACCAGCCGTTTCCGATATCATCGGCATTGGTCACCAGTTCGACGATCTCCTCCTTATTACGTGTATAAGAAATGGAGGTGTTCCACTTCAAGTTACTGTCTTTCAGAACATCCGCGTTTACGGTTATTTCAAAACCGCGATTCCGGGTTTTTCCAATATTCTGGATCACATTGCTTACGCCTGTCGAAGGCGGAAGTCCTCGTTCGAGCAATAATTTTGAGGTTTTGGAGTCGTAATAATCGATGGTACCGGAGATACGTCCTTTCATGAAGCCGAAGTCCAATCCCGCGTTTGTCGTCGCGGTGATCTCCCAGCCCAGATTGGCGTTTCCGATCTGAGGCGCAAAGGTGTATCCCGTTGCCGAGGCATCGTCGTAGGCAAAAGCGACCCGGCTTAAGTTGCTCTGTGTCGAATAAGGCGACACCGCATAGTTACCTGCTCTACCCCAGCTCAATCTGGCTTTTAATTCGCTAAACAAGGTTTGATTCTTCATAAACGATTCATCCACAATGCGCCATCCCGCAGCGATTGATGGGAAAAAGGCCCATTTACTCCCCTTGGCCAATATGGACGATCCGTCAGAGCGCCCCGTGGCTGTAAGCAAGTATTTTCCTTTGTAGCTGTAGTTGACCCGTCCAGCAAAAGAAAGTAAATTATTCATGCTATATCCCGTGGTGGTGGCCAGGTTTTTCGACGCATTGCCCAAGGCATAGAAAAGCTGACTATCCAGGATGAGGCCTTCACCCGATGCATCAATATGGTCAGATCTGTTCCAGAGGATACTATTGACCGCTGTCACCGTCAAATTATGGTCGCCAAATGAGTTTTGATACGACAATACATTTTCCCAATTGACTAAATGGCTATTTTCGGTGCCATAAGTGGCCTTGGAGGCCGATCCATTACGGTCAATGGTGTACATTCCGGCAAAGGAACCTTCACGGTTATTATTCAGTGTCACCCCAATCGTTGATTTACCCGAAAATCCTTTCCAGGGCTTTAGTTCGAGATAACCATTGATAAGGGTACGGGTCACGATATTTTGCGCATCATATGCATTCGGCTCGAGGTCGGCCAGCGGATTGATAGCCGAGCCATTTAATGGATAAAGGATCAAACTGCCGTCATCGTTATAGATTTTTCCCAGCGGACTGATCTTATTGGCCTGATTTAAAGGATCGCGGGCTGCCTGAATTTTGTAATGTGTCACCTGCGACTGCATCCCCGCCCTAAAGTAGGTGCCTAGTTCTTGATCTATGTTCAGCCGGCCACCAAAACGGTTGGATTTATCCTGCTCGAAGATCCCCCTTTCATTTAAAAAGTCGCCAGAAAAGTAAACCTTCGTTTTCTCGGTCCCGGCATTAATGCCGACCTGATAATTTTGCTGAAATCCATCCTTGACCAAAAGATCGAAGTAGTCGGTGTATTCGTTATTTTTTATCGCATCGAGCTCGGCGGTATTAAAGATGGCAGCATCATCCGATTCGCTGTTCCATTTACCTGTGGTGCGATAAGCCTCTCGTCGAAGTTTCACCCATTGGTCGAGGTTCATGACCTCGGGATAACGCGCTACCTTGGATATACCAGCGTATGCGTTGAAAGCAATTTGTGCAGCTCCGGTTTTACCTTTTTTTGTCGTGATGATGATCACACCATTGGCTCCCCTGGAACCGTAGATCGCCGTAGAAGAAGCGTCTTTGAGCACTTCCATCGATTCTACGTCATTTGGGTTGATATCCTGAATATTGCTGTACTGGATCCCATCCACAATATACAAAGGGCCATTTTGAGCCGTTATGGAGCGGTTGCCCCGGATCGTGATATTGACCCCTGAGGATGCCGATCCGCTGCTGCGTGTCACATCCATCCCCGAGACTTTGCCCTGGACGGACTCCAGCATATTTGCCGATGGTACTTTGGCAATTTCGTCCCCCTTGACCGAGACAACAGAGCCCGTCAGGTCACGTTTCTTAACCGTACCGTAGCCTACGACAACGACTTCATCGAGTTGTGAATCATTGGACTGGAGAACGATCGAGAGTGCTTTTCCAGGCACGATCGTCACATTCTGGGCATCTGCCCCCAGATAGGTGACAGACAGTTGTTTGACCTCTTTGGGCAGTTTGAGTGAAAAATTTCCATTGACATCCGATGATGTCGATATAGAGTTGTTGCCCACCGAGCGAATTGTCGCTCCAGACAGCGGCTTCCCCTGGGAATCTTTCACTGTCCCTTTGACACTTTGTTCCTGTCCCCATGCGTTGGGCGCGGACAAAACAAGCATCGCGCTTAGGGCAGTAGGCAGTAGGATCCTACTCTCCCATTCAATCTTTGGTCTCATAAGGTTGTTAAGTTTATAATTTAATTATTTCCCTTTGCGGTCGTGCAACCGCTTGCATTTTGAAATTAAGTATTTATCATACAAACTGCTAAACATATTTACGCAATCGTTGCCGGCAAGACGGTCCAGTTTTCCAGTGTATCTGGCTTTGGATATCTTCCACTCAGGTTAGAATATATTGATGAAACATATCCTTTTGCGAAGGCTTGATACGATAGAAAGCAAACAGCACAATCGCACCGTTCGGGCAAGCGAAATTATGTGAAAATATAGCAAGGAAAATCAGTCGGCATTTCTGGAAAGCTTTTCATCATGGCCCTATTAACCTATTCAGTAACCGGTCCATGTTCCTGTAATTTTATGCTAGCCCATTCACCTCCCTGAAGCGGATCGGTGCCAGCTGCGTCATTTTTTTGAAGAAATTATTAAAATGGGTAGCCTCTTTAAAACCTAAAGAGTAAGCGATTTCTGAGACGTTCCATTCGGTATGTCTCAGTAATATTTTTGCCTCCTGCAACAAACGCTCTGCAATAACCGTGGAGGTTGTTTTTTCTGTAGTCACCTTGACGGCCCTATTTAGATGGTTGACATGAACGGCGAGCTGGTCCGCGAATTCACAGGGCGAACGAAAGCTGATCCGCTGCCTCACATCTTCAATTGGAAATTGACGCTCTAAAAGTTCCAGGAACATATGGGTGATCCGTTGGGAAGCATTCGTTTGTTGCTTTTCAACTTTTGAAGCCGTTTTCATCCGATGGGTATAGTGCAGCAGGTCAAACACGAGATTTCTCAGCAGATCATATTTATGTTCATAATCCGAATTTAATCCATCCTGCATCTTGAGGTACACCTGCTTTATATCTTCCAATTGCTCATCGGTGAGCTCAAAAACAGGTATGGCATTGGGTTTAAAAACTTCGTAGTCGTTGAGATTGCCAAAATGGTGAAAAAATGATGCTGTAAAAACACAAAAAAATCCAGCTTTATAATCGTCAATCCATTCAAATTTGTAAGGGATCTGCGGATTTGTAAAAAATAAGGCCTGCTTTTTAATTTCAATGACCTTATCAGCATAATGTATTCTATTTCTGCCGATTATCAAGGTAATTTTAAAATAATCTTTCCTGCTGTAGACCACAGGCTTGGTATGCTTACCTATATATTCATCTATTTTAAAAACATTGAAATGCCCCACCCCATTTCGGATATTTTCGGGGACCCGGTCAAATTTAGATTGGTAAAATCCCTCCAGCGACTGCATTTTTTCCATAGGATAAATATACGAAAATCAAACAAAAAGTGGTGCCACTCGGGAGTGGCAACACTTTTTGTTTTTGGATTAAGATTTTAATTAAAATCAGTAGAATAAGAAATATTCTTGTTGCTTTCCAGTTCTTCTGAAAGCAACTTAATTTTTTCCGTTGCCCTTTTATAGGCATCGCTTCCGAGATATAGCCGTACAGGGGGATTTGGATTCTCTGTCAGATCAATAAACACCTGAGCCAGCTTTTCGGGGTTACCGATTTGTGTTCCGTTCATTGCTGCATATTTTCCGTGAGAGGCTGTAATCGCAGTGTAGCTGTCGATTTTCTTTTCAGCTAAAACCAGCGAGCTATCTTGTAGAAACTCCGTCCGGAATGCCCCTGGTGCCACCACTGTTACTTTCACACCAAACTCTTTCACATCCTCTGCCATCACCTCCGAAAGCCCTGTTACCGCATATTTTGTTGCCGCATACATTGCCCAGCCCGTTCCCGGGGCAAATCCGGCAATAGATGAAATGTTGATAATATGGCCCGATCGCTGTTGCCTGAAGTAAGGCATCGCAGCCTGCATCGTTTTGATAACGGCCATTACGTTGATGTCAAAACTATCCTTGATTTCTTTCTGACCTAATTCTTCCACAGCTCCACCTATCCCATAGCCTGCATTATTTACCAACACATCAATTTTCCCGAACTGTGCAACCGTACGTTCCAACGCTTCACGGATAGATTGCTCACTTGTCAGATCCACTTCCAATGGTAAGAACTGTTGCTCGTCAAAATGCCCGACGGCGTCAATTAAATGTTGAGATTTTCTACTTGTTGCTGCTATGCTATACCCTTTTTCGATGAGCTTTTTCACCAACGATAGCCCCATTCCTTTGGAGGCCCCGGTTATAAACCATACTTTATTTGTCTTCATATTAAACTTATTTATAGGACAAAATTAGCACTTCAATGCCCGGCAGGGTTAACAAAATAGAAACAATAGCTTACAAAAATCAAACAATTGAGCGTATTCCACAACAACTCAGCGCTAGCATAAGTCAACAAAAATTATCACACCGTCAAATGGAGACCAAAATATTTTGGTACACTCATGTTAAAAATAAACCGCACTTTCATTAACTTCGTTATCATAACATTTCCGTTTATTTTTATCAACTTGCATACAGACCAACATGGATAAACGCGTAAAATTTGATTTTGAAGTATACTTTACCAATGGTGGCAGCCTCAAAGGCGAAGATTTCCGCTTGGATATCAACGGCGATACGATTAGCGACACGGAGCTCGCCGACTATATTATTCAGGATCTCCGGCTGCTGATGGCCGGAAAAGTAAATATCCTCAATAAGGAAATATTTGAAGAAGCCCATAAGCGTAAAGTTGCGCCGGTAGAAACCGCAACGGAACAACTTATTGACCTCAGCCATACGATCGAAAATGGCCTTGTTACCTACAAAGGGCTTCCCGCCCCGATTATCTGCGATTACCTATCCAGAGCAGACTCCAGGAGCTATTACGATGAAGGTACCGAATTTCAGATCGGCAAAATAGAGATGGTCAGTAATACCGGTACCTATATTGACTGCCCTTTTCACCGCTATGAACATGGCAAGGATACCGCCGAAATGGACTTAAAGGCTTTTGTGGATCTGGACGCCGTTGTCATCAGGGTTCCCTACCGCAATGGACTGGCCATTACCGATCAGCAGCTCAAAAACAGGGAGATTAGAAACCGTGCGGTACTGATCCATACCGGATGGGATAGCCATTGGAATACCGAAGCCTATTATGAAAACCATCCTTACCTGACCGCAGCGGCAGCAACATACCTTGTGGAATGTGGTGTTAAACTGGTGGGCATTGATTCACACAATATCGATGATACCAGTGGACGATCACGTCCCGTGCATTCCACTCTTCTGGGATCAGAAATCCTGATTGTCGAACATTTGTGCCATCTGGACCTACTGCCTGAAGACAACTTTACGTTTACGGCTGCTCCACCGAAGTTTAAAGGTGTGGGGACATTTCCTGTACGCGCATTTGCCAAGCTGAAAAAGGATGTGGCTGGATAGAAGCTTTACGATAAGAACGCCATATACGTAAATTAAATACAAGAAAGAAAATGGGTCAATACTTTTGGATTGCAATACCTGCACAGCTGTTTTTTCAGTATTGCGGCGAAACGATGGAAAAACATCATGCACACGCCTATATTGAAACGATAAACCGTCGTTCAGGCAAGCGTAATTATGTAAAATATAGCAAGGAAAATCAGTCGGCATTTTTGGAAAGCTTTTCATCAGCGGATTATTATGGATTTTTCCTAACCACTTATCCCTTTTCAGATCAGGAGGATATAACAAGCTCCAGTCTCTTCTACGATTCGCCTGTGGGCGAATATACAATCGCAGGAAGCGGCGGGTATGAAACTGATCAGACAAGAGAAATCATCCACCTGCGGCAGATCATGAAGCAAGCTGACAAATCCGCAAAAGCATTTTTTGCGGCCTTGCAGCGCAACCTCAAAAAGATCCCCGATCTACGCGATACCTTGAGAAGTGGAAATAAAAACCATTTTTACCTGCCGACATCAAAAAGCATCATTCCACAAAACGCACATAGCCGGCTTATAGAAATGCCCTGGGAAGAACATTGCATCAGCAAAGACCTGGTCTATCGGCAAGAATAATTCCTATTAAGTGTACTCCTCGGTTATTGAACCTCCTGCAAAATCAATTGCTGTAAAAAATTAATTGAATTGAGCTCTATATTGCTGTGGACTCTGGTTTGTTTTCAATTTAAATAATCTGCTAAAGGATTGGGGCTGTTCAAAACCTAATTCAAACGCAATTTGGGAAATAGTTAGCGCTGTAGTAGATAACTTATTTTTAGCCCGGTAAATCATTTTATCATGGATAATTTGCTGCGTGTTTTGCCCTGTAAGATTTCGTAATAGATCACTTAAATAACTTGCTGACATATGCAGCTGATCAGCTACATAATTGACGGTTGGAACTCCGGCATTCATGCCCTTATCACTATTAAAATAACCTTCCAGCAACTGATCTATACTGTCGGTAAGACTAGGATAATTTTGTTTTCTGGTCAGAAACTGCCTGTTATAAAATCGTTGGGCATAATTTAGCAACAGTTCAATCTGGGAGATGATCACATTATGGCTCATGTCGTCTATACGGCTTTCAAGCTCGTCTTCTATAGCTCTGAATAGCGAAAGCATGGTTTCCTTTTCTTTGGTCGAAAGATGCAGCGCTTCATTGGTCGCATAAGAGAAAAAGTGATACTGATGGATCTTTTGTGCCAAAGGGTATTGTAGTAAAAAGTCAGGATCTATAAGGAGTGTGACCTGCGGACTAAGTATTGTTTGTTCCACAGTTTCCTCTTTATCCTTCTCTTCTATTGAAGAGAGAATTTGTTGTGGAGCCACAAAAAACAAACCTCCCTCTTTAAAGTCAAATTTAGTACGACCATACATTAACTCTCCTCCAGCATCCGGTTTAAAAGCTATTTTATAATAATTCAGTACGTGCGATCTATTAGGTGCACGACCTTTAAGAGGTTTGTCTACACCGTTTAACAAAACGATTAAAGGGTGCTTTGGGGGCGGAAAACCAGATGCCTCCATTACCTCAGCCAGTGTATTAAATCTTTTTAAGGAATGATTCGATTTTTTTGAAGCCATGTTATAAAAATTCCAGATTACAAGTTAGGCAATATTCGCTTTTCCTCACAAAAAAGAAAAGCGAATAAAAGCATGTCAAAAACATCATAGATGGATCAACCTTGGGCTGCTTCTGAAATAGTTTTCCAAGTTTCCCATTCCTGAATGCGTTCAGCATAGATTTGTTGAATATGTGGCAAATCGTTTTTACCCAGTAGTAATCTCAATGGTGGATTTTGATCATCTACAACAGCAAATATAGCCTCGATAGTGGCAATAGGATTTCCTCGTTCCAGCTTTTGTAAATTTTCCATCAAACTGCTCTTTAAAGCATCATACTCCGACAATTTTTTGCTGGCTATTTTTAGGGATTCAGCACTTCCAAATTCAGTATGATAAGCCCCCGGTTCAATCAGCGTTACTTTGATGCCAAAGGCCGCGACTTCTTTAGATAAACTATCGTATATCGCTTCAAACGCAAATTTTGAAGAACAATAATACCCAATAAGAGGATTACTATAAATACCAACAGCGCTCGACGTCCCCAAAATATGGCCATAACCTTGAGTTCGAAATATAGGTAATGCTGCCTGAATTACATGGATAGGGCCAATAATATTGGTTTCATACATCGCTTTTACCTCATCAGTACTGCCCTCTTCAATGGTCCCTACCAAAGAATACCCGGCATTATTGAATACAATATCTAATCTTCCAAAATATTCATTGGCCTTGCTAATAGCGTTTTGCACTTGCGAGGCATTAGTTACATCCACTTCGAGAATCAAAACCTGATCGCCATACTTTTCTTTTAATGGGAAAATACTATCGATATTACGTGCTGTAGCTGCCACTTTGTCTCCACGCTTCAAAGCGGCTTCTGTCCATATTTTTCCAAATCCTCTTGAAGATCCTGTAATGAACCAAACTTTTTCTTTCTGTTTATTTTTCATTTGTTAATTGTATTAATCTTAATGCAAAGTTGCTCCTAAATAGCTATACCTTACGTTGCCAAAATGAGGATTATCCTAACCAAAACAAAGAAAAACGAACTACTGGTATTGTTATAAAATCACCTGCCCTTTTGAACAAAGCTAATTAGGACTTTTGAACAAAACGGCGCATGTTAATCCGTCCTAATTTTGTCTCAGTAATAACAATTAAACGTATTCAAAATGGAAAAGAATAATTATCAGGGAGTTCAACAACAGCCTATCGGTTCGGGCTTCAATGCAAAATCAACAGCTGATGATGTCATTCAAAACATCGATCTTACCGGAAAAATCGCTATTGTCACTGGCGGCAACACAGGAATTGGGTTAGAAACCACAAAAGTTCTCGCCGCAGCCGGAGCTACAGTAGTCATACCTGCACGCGATATTGAAAAGGCAAGGAAGAATCTGGAAGGAATTAGAAATGTCGAAATTGTCGCAATGGATTTAATGTCTCCCACATCTATTGATGCTTTCGCGGAAAATTTTATTGCCTCAGGAAGGCCCTTACATTTACTGATCAACAATGCAGGTATTATGTGGGTACCACTTCGCAGAGATGCACGGGGTATAGAATCCCAGCTGGCGACCAACTATTTAGCCCTATTCCAGCTCAGTGCCAGATTATGGCCGTCACTAAAAAAAGCCAATGGAGCACGCGTGATCAATGTTTCTTCCCACGGTCATCATTTTGCGCCTTTTAATTTTGATGATCCCCATTTCCTCCACAGAGCATATGAAACGTTACAGGGGTACGGACAATCCAAGACCGCTGTCAATCTTTTTTCAATGGAACTGGATGTGCGGGGACAATCTTCCAATATCAGAAGCTATGCCGTTCATCCAGGTTCTATTGGTGGAACTGAATTAGGCAGAGAAGCTCCCCTGGAACTATTTCAGAAAATGGGTTTTGTGGATGCTGATGGCCATATGTTGCCTGAGGTAGCGGCATCATTAAAAACGATCCCACAAGGAGCAGCTACAACAGTATGGTGTGCTACAAGCCCTTTGCTTGAGCATATTGGAGGAGTCTATTGTGAGGATGGGGACATTGCAATACTATCATCAGATATGACCGACCAAAAAGGCGTACATCCTTATTCACTTGATGAAACCAATGCGAAGAAACTATGGAAACTGACAGAAGAGATGACGGGTATTCGCTTCAATCCGTAAATCAGCTTACTACTGGGGCAGGATTTGCATTTTGCCCCAATTTCGCAATGAACTTTTAAACAAAGTAAATGCTATTATTTCTTATCTTTAAGTTATTAATTTCCTTCATAAAAAAGCAAAAATCATGGAATACCAAGCCCGATACATTACCGAAGATATAAAGCTTTCAAGCTACGAAGACAAGTTTTTCAAATCAGATATTATGTTTGACCAGCATATGCTGGTCTGGTTTCTTTCCGGAGAAACCAAGATTGTACAGGCTGATGCTACCTATATATTTGGAAAAGGGGATATTTTTCTAATTCCCAGAAATCAGTTGGCGACTATTATTAATTATCCTAAAGACGGTGAGCCTCATAAAACTGTTGTCATGCATCTATCATTAGAGACTTTAAAGAATTTCTATGCAGGCAAGAATATAAATCCCCAACCCAAAAATTCACCAAAGATTTTTTGTTTCAATAATCACCCGCTCCTGGAAAGTTGCCTGGCATCGCTTATCCCCTATTTCGATATGAAGGATATCCCTGTGGATATTGCTTCCATTAAAATTACCGAAGCCATCAGTATTCTCCGAACGCTGAACCAAGAGATCGATCATGTGCTTGCTAATTTTGAGGAGCCCGGAAAAATCAACCTTGTCGATTATATGGAAAAGAATTTTATGTTCAATCTTCCACTGGAAAAATTTGGTTACCTCACAGGCAGAAGTCTTACAACCTTTAAGCGGGACTTTAAAAAGGCTTTCACCATGACTCCACAACGTTGGTTAACCCGTAAACGTTTGGAACTTGCCTATTATCAGCTTACAGAAAAGAAAAAAAAGCCCTTGGAAGTCTGTTATGAGGTAGGGTTTGAAAATCTCTCCCATTTTTCATTTGCTTTCAAAAAGCAATTTGGATTGGCTCCCAGTCGTTTGGCCGATCCCCTATCGTAGTTTCAGGCGTTCTTCCTGTAGGTCCAAAAGATACAATTGCCTACAAATCGGGTCTTCGTCTATATTGGGAATACTTACTTTTTGTCTCTGGCTAGATCAGCCCGTACTTTCTGTACAAAATCAAGCGAAACCTCAGCAACACGCACAATAATATCATCGGTAAGCTTAAGTTCATTAATCAAATTTTCCACTACCTCATAGCTTTTCGCCTCAGCACCCCTCTCAATTCCTTCTTTAATCCCTTTCTTAAGACCTTGTTCGATACCTTGTTCGATACCTTTTTCGATACCTTGTTCGATACCTGTTTCGAGGCCTTTCTGAATAGCCTCGTTAAGCTGTTGCTCCTGATATTGGCGCACAGCTTCAGCATCCCATTTACGTTTTAGACTTACATCATACATTGCTCGTTCCTCCTTATTCAACTTTGCGTATTCCGCTATTTTAAATAATTTTTCAAATATAGTCTTCTTCAGATAGACCGGGATCTTGTTCAGTTTTGACATATTACGTAAAACATAAAGCCAACGATCAAGATCATTTTCTAATTCTGCCTCTACTTTTGTAAAGTTACGCAATTGAACGTAAATAAACCCCAACTCTTCATAAAAAACTCGACCTGTCTCCCTGTTACACAAACAGATATCGTGAATAACAGCGCTGGATTCTTCTGCTTGTGAAAAAGTAAATCCATCCATGAGTACCACAATGTATACTTCGGTTATCGCATAATTCCACGCTCGCCGTTTTCCTTTGGGAGCCTGATCCGCAATCAGCTTACTGCTGTAGTAAAGCATACGTTTTTTCAAATTTATCTGTGCAGTACGTTGTACTTCAATCACAAACTTCTCACCATTATCAGCAGTACAGATAAGGTCAAAGATCACGGTACCGATCTCCTCGCTATCTCCTACATGTTCATTCTTTTCGTACAATAAATCGACAATAGATTTCCGTCCACGGAATAACCCATTCAATAGTGAAATCAATAAATCCTTATTGGGTTCGGATCCAAAAATGCGCTTAAAAGCATAGTCTGAAACTAGATCTATATAAACTGGCTCGCTCATAGATTCAATAATTGGTTGTTGCATGTAAATATCGCAAAAATAATTTAATAAAACTAATATTTTTAGTAAAAAATAAGTATAACACTTTTTGAATTAGTTTCAAAACTAACGGTGAGAATTATCTACGGATTATGACTATATTAGAAACAAATCCAATGTGGACTAAACAATAGTAAAGATATGAGTATAGAAAATTTTGATGAAATCATTCGCCGCAGTATGGAAATTAGAGAAAAATATCGCGAACTGGAATTGCTGCACCATGGAAATTAAGGTTTCAATTCTTAATCACGATTCGTGATATTCCTATATATATCCATCTCCGACCTCATCTAAATGAGCAAGGCGCACCGTTTGGGTGCGCCTTGTCATCCATTATGGACGTCTTCGCTTACTATAACGACCCAGTAAACGACTGGTTGCAAAACTTACCAGTGTACCCAAAGCAGCCGTAAGGACAGTCTGCAGTACATCACCGAGGGAAATACTCGCCCAGATGGAGCAGATTGTTCCACCGATAGTGGAGATACGGAGATCATTCAGCTTCATCGGCACCACTCCTTTCTTCGCTAAAGTCAGGGGGACTATCGACAGATGGCTTATTTACTTCTGGCGGCTGCTCCTCCTCATCCAGTACGGTCTCCAATATTCCCAATCCAATAGCCACATACCGCAATACATTCCCCACCTTACCCGGTAGTTTAACAGGCGCCGCCAGCACCAGCTGCAGCACCTGTCCTATTTTGTTAAAGATCTTTTTCATTTTGTTTGCATTCTTTCTCCATCACTCTCCAACAACCAAATCGATTAAAATGAAGGGCAAGGAATAACTGACTTCGCTTTAGTGTTGTAGTCTGTTCAAAACTGGAGGACAATGAATTGGAAGCCTAATGTTCCGACTGTCTATCGCTGACGCAAGATGAGGATAGCATAAATCACTGTCCGAGCGTAGCGAGTTTTATTTATGCCGTCAACTTGCTAAGAAGATGGCACAAAGGAACACAGCGAACAATTCAAGTTCTTCAATAATTAGACATTACAAAAGCAATGATTATTCCCGCCCTCC
>NZ_DLJD01000059.1:0-174698 GCF_002484085.1 Sphingobacterium sp. UBA7625 | reverse complement strand
TCATTTTACCCCTAACTCGCTGGAAACTTGACGGATTGTTTTTCCGCAGGAGGCCTTTCCGCCCCGGAAAGGCCGGTTATCCGCGGATCCGCAGCGGAAACGCAACGAAACAGAGAACCGCGCAGCCCAGCGTTTAATGCCCTAGATATGTATAATAGGGATAGGATGTGATTGAAACCCGAAACGAAGGAACAAAGAATGGCAGGGCTTGCAGTATCCAGCCCCCGGCCTGCAGTAATAGAAAGAGCAACAAAACCGTATGCTAGGATCTGCACTTGGTTCAGTTTGGAATTTACGGAGACTCCCGGTCATGTAATTTTGTTCCAGGGATTAGATTACCATAAACTTTGATCAACTCTTACTTTAGCACAGACTTTACTTAGGTTT
This sequence comes from Sphingobacterium sp. UBA7625, assembly GCF_002484085.1. NCBI lineage: Bacteria > Pseudomonadati > Bacteroidota > Sphingobacteriia > Sphingobacteriales > Sphingobacteriaceae > Sphingobacterium > Sphingobacterium sp. UBA7625. The sequence goes on along the minus strand of NZ_DLJD01000059.1, from coordinate 174,311 downwards.
TGTTTAGGTATAGTTTAGATAAATACTAACTAAAACCTAAATAAAAGCTAGCTTAATACTAGTTAAAATCTAGCTTAAAGAAGAACCAACTAAAAGCGAATAAATAGAATTTACACTAGAGCGCCAAAAAACGACAGTGAGTTGGAGAAATATCTTTGAAATTGGCTGCTAAGAAGCCTTTCCGACCAGGAACGAGAGCTGAACTAGCATTTTACTAAACAAGACTTGGTAATATGAAGAAACAAGCGATCAAAAATTGGAATTCACAAGCAGTATAATCTGTCGCACTCAAAATCCAGTAGCTTTAAACTGTGCATAGAAAGCTAATAATACATATTATACAATTAGATTAACGGCTAAAACTAGGTGCTTAAATCATCGCCTAGGAATATAACTCCTATAGCGCCCTATCCAAACACATAAAATACCGAGGTAGATTCCTTTTATTAGAAAAAAACAAACATTATCCTTAGAGTATTTTACGCAATCGATTGATTTCTTTATCTACTTTTTTTATAACCAATTAATTACTTATTTTAACCTAACCAATAAACTTAAAGAAATATGAAGGCCATAATTCTCTTGTTAGCTATGTTGTCGATTTTGAGCAAAATAGACGTTAAAGGCCAAAATCTAATTTATGCAAAAGACATCCCAACTGAAAAGCTTAGGATAATTCCCGAAACAACACAAGGAGGTACCGTTTCCGAGTTACTAGGTGATTTAGAATACATTCCTTTAACGGGAAACAAAAACCAGCTCCTAAGCGATGTCGTTGAAATGAACTGCAACGCCGGGCGTATAGGAGTATTAAATTCAAAAGGTGAATTTTACCTCTATGATATCCGCGGCAATCTGTTGAAAATTATAAATAGTGTAATCGGTCAAAAAGAAGAGAAAGAAAAATGGGCTATGCTCTTCCACTATATTCAATTTAATGAACATGGATTCGAGCTATCACATGCGTACATTAAGGCACGCTATGACCTCAACGGAAATTTTATTGACACTATCAGTAACAGAAATAATAAATGGGATTATGTTACACAAATCGGCGCTAAAAAATGGAAGTATTATTCCCCACGTTTAAGTGACCCTAAAATTAAAACAATCGATGCCTTAAAACTCGGAGATAGCGTGATTGTAAAATATGAAAAACTCGATTCAGTATTGATTTCTTATGGTGTACATCAACCATTAAGTCCAAACATCAACAATAAGGCCTATGCAAGCTTTGACTATACGACCAAATTATTCGAACTGGATAGCAGTGGAATTTCTAAAGTATACCAATTTGTTTTTCCCTTAAAGAATACAGTCAACCTAGATGAAGTCCGAAAGGTAAAAGATTATACAAGTTACATGCACTATTACAATGCGCATCGGGAGGAAATACGGACATTGGACAAAGTGGCCAATTATAAAAATTATCTTATCATGGAGCTCAAAAAATCAGATAGTTTTTGGATCGCCCTAAATCTGTCGAATAAAAGAATAATCGGGCTAACAAATATTCTCCCCGACAAAAGCAGCGACTATCTCAAATTTATGAGCGGAGATTTCTTACGCAGCAATGGTGAATACCTCTTCTCATTTCTTTCTCCTCAAGACATTCGCATTGCTATCAGTAAATCAAAAGAAGAGTTCCACCCCGTTAGCGAACGGCTCAAAGCCTTGGAAAAATCCAATAATCCTGTATTCGTCCGATTCAAACTCAAATGAGATCCATGACCAAAGCATATTTTCAAACTTTACTACTACTTACCTTTCTTATCTTATTAAACGTATCCAGTTTTGCTCAAACCAAAATCGAAGGTATTGTTATCGATACAACACATAATAATGTCCTACGATCCGCGACAGTATCCGTTTATGAGAAAGGCAATAAATCCGTAGACAAAATTACACTGACCGATACCTATGGAAAATTTTTCATTAACGATCTAGGCATCAATAAAACCTACTTATTGGAATTACGCTTTCAGGGTTTTAAGAAAGCGACACGAGAATTTATCTTAAAGAAAGATGAATCCAAAAATTTTGGAAAAATCCACATGGATTTTATGGAAAACGAATTGGAAGAAGTCGAAGTACTCCCTCCCGTCCGAATGAATGGGGATACCTTGGAATTTAACGCCGATGCTTTTAAGCTAGATAGCAATGCCGTAGTAGAAGATTTACTACGTAAACTTCCCGGCATTGTGGTGTGGGGTGATGGCAGTTTGACATACAATGGGAAAGAGATTCCCAACATACTTGTCAATGGCAAGGAATTTTTTGGATCCAGCAAAGCGATCGTATTACAGAATCTCGCCAAAGATGCCGTCCAGAAGCTGCAGATCTACGATAAGCGTGATGAAAAGGAAAAGAAAGAAAACCCGCTTAATGTGTCACTTGAAATGAATGTAACATTAAAAAAGGGTAAGGAAAAAATGTACTTCGGAAGTCTATCGTATGGTAGGGGTACAGGTAAACGTTACCAACAACATGCGAACTTTAACTTGTCAACCGGTAAATCACAATATACACTCGCCTATTCTGGGAATAACAGCAATAAATACCTGCAAAGCACAGATCAATTATTAAAAAATACCAGCTTTAAAGGCGTCGGTATCAACGCGGATTTTGATTCAGATTTTTTAAGTACAGGGATCAACAATCAACATGTACTTAGTGGCCGGTATCAGTATGATATTGTAGGAACCAACCAAGTCAATAGAAAACACCTATTGACAAGCAATGTGTTGAGCCGCTGGGATAATACACTCAATAAAGACCATTCAACGACCTCTTTTCTTTCCGATGACAATGCTGTTAATAATCAGCGTACGAACGATAACGAAAGCCACAACAAAAGGAGAAGCCTCGTAGCCGCCCTAAATTATACCAATACTGGCGGAAAAGTCGGCAATCGATTTACGAACCTAACAGCAGATGCTGATTTTGAGCACATCTCCAACTTAGATAATTCGGTCATCTTCAACGAATACAATTACACCAACGAACATGCACAAAATACAGTTCGAAATAATGGTGAATACCGCAAAAATAAACTATCCTATAGTACCAACATAGATCTGTATGACGTCAATTCAAGTCCTACGATGAGTATGCGTATCAAGAACGGAAATTCATTTGGCGAGCTCCTGACCTATAAATTGAAATGGAGCGGATCAGTCTCCGAAACACAACAATTCAATGAAATGCGGAGTGCCTATACGAACGCCGATAAACAGGAATTAAATAGACAGGATCATCGAACCTACGACAAATCACTCAAAGAATTTAGTCAAAATATTAACCTCAGTGTTCGATATCTTGATTGGACACTCGAAAATAATCTCAGTTTCTATCATACAACCACTAATGACAATGTTGTAAATTTAGTAGAAGACAAACCACAGATCAACTTGGATTTAACTCACTTGAGCAGGTTCAATCAGCTTCAATACGAGCCAAATCTTGAAAAATCCTTTCGCCTAAAAAGCCACTATCTACAAGGAAGAAGTAGCTCCTCTACAAATCTAACATTAGGAGCCGGACTACGTTTCTATAAAGCAGAGAATCGCTCGACACTCGATTATCGCAACCTAGAACAAACTTTCACAACATTTTTGCCGCAGGTTCGCCTCAGTCGATATTATAGTAAAAGCGGCCAATACTACATAAACAGCTCCTTAACTGTAAATTATGATGAAGAATATCCAAACCTGGACCAGCTTAGGCCCATTTATGATAACAGCAATGTTGCTTACCGCTTTTTTGGCGCAACACAACTTAAAAAAACACAGCGTGCTAAAGCAACCTTTTTGACGAGCTTTAATGAACAACGTCAAAATGGCTATTCGGGCAACATAAGCCTGAGTTATACGCAGTATAGACAGGGACTGACAGACAGTATTTTATTTAAAGAAGGGCAGCAACAAAGATATCTTGTTCAGATTGCTACTCCAATGCCCCTATTAGCTGTTAATGGCTATTTAAATAAAAATTATCCCCTCAGCAAAACACAAGCATTAAATTTTCAATTTAATGTTGGCCTCAACTGGGGAAATAAAATTCAATTTATCGATGCAATAAAACAAGAAATGGGTACAAATAGCCAAAATATCAGCTTAAAAAGCTACTACACCATTCTGGATCGTTATCAAATTGGCTGGATCAATGGCTGGAACCGTTATGCACGGCACAATAAACTATCCGAAAAAAACAATGACTATGTATCCAATTATTGGACTTCGGGAATAAGTATGAGCTATTCATTGTCGAAACGCTGGCAACTAAATAGTAACGGTACAAGTCGGTTATCCTACGCTAACAATTACAAAGATCATGCTTTCATCTGGAACATGAATACAACATATCGTTTACTCCCGGGAAATAATCTAGAACTAAAATTATCCGCCTATGATTTACTCAAGGAGAATAAAGGGTTATATATTAATAATGGACTTACCGAATTTACACAGGGCTATCGCAATAATTTAACGCAATATTTTATGCTATCTTTAACTTATTTCCCTCGGAAATTCGGTTTCAAATAAGATGCAATAAGAATAATAAATTTTATCAAGAAAGCCAGTAACTAAAATTTAAGAACCATGCGCCTTATTTTACTCACCATAATTACTCTATTTGCTTCACTGCACTTAAAAGCACAAAACCGCAGCATTTATATTCACACCGACAGGGATTATTATATTCCTACCGACACGGTCTGGTTTAAAGCCTACCTGCTCGAAGATGGAAGGCCTGCCAATACAGTATTCAACCTCTATATGCGCATGGCCAATGACGAAGGAATAGAATTTCAACGATCTGTCGCGATGGTCACCGAGGGCATAAGTGCAAGCTTTTTTATTATTCCTCCAGACTTCAAAGGAAACAATATTTACATCAACGCTTACGCACGAAATCAGCCATATTGTGTACAGAAACCTTACTTTAAAAAACTAGGCGTATTACATTTCGATGAGGCACAAACACCATCTGCTGCTCGCCCAAAATCCAAACAAACATTCTTACATATAAAGCCCAGCGGTGGAATATTATTAAGCGGAATTGAAAATCAGGTTCTATTTCATGCACTCGACCAATCTGGTTTACCTTTTATGACAAAGGGGAGTTTGCTGGACGATCAAAACAAACAGATCACGACATTTGAAACCGATTCAGCAGGACTAGCCGAAGTAACCTTCATCCCATCGACGTCAGCCCGCTATAGGATCGAATGGGTAGACACAAAAGGGGATTTTCGAAGAAATAGCTTGCCGCAAGCAGTATTGGGCATTAAAGCCCATATTGTTGCAGACACAAATTTGACAAGCACTCAATTACAAAGTAATAATGAAGCACAAAAAGTCTATATAAAAGCGAGTATTGGTCAACGGCTCCTGTTTTCGCAGAACATTGAGGTGCCACGCGCCAAGAAAACCAATATTCCAATTCAAAATAGTGATTTGGAATACGGAATTATGCAAGTACAAATAAGCGATATTCATGGAAATGTACTTTCCAAACAAAGTCAGCTGATTGGGCAAAATACAATCGAAATCACGCCTCGAGTAAGTATTGAGCAAGGCACAGGAAGCAAATCTGCAAATAGGCTGTCTTTAACACTTCCGAAGACAATTGAGCGAGCAAGTTTGTCAATTTCGATCACCGACATCGACGTACCTATTGACAGCTCTAGTAATATCGTAACCGATCTTATTTTCAAACCCATAACTGCATATGAAATTCCAAGTGCATTAAAAATCTTGCAATCGACCAAACATAAAGACCTTTTTATTAAAAGCCAATCCTGGCTTTCGGAGGTTTGTCCTACAGACTCAGTTATACAACCTGATACCTTGATTGTATTAAGCGGTCAGATCAGCATGCAGGCTAATACATGGCCAAAATTCTACAAACGCTATCTGAAATACAACCAGCGCAACTTCAAAGAAACCGGAAAAAGAAGGGGGATCTCTTTTGGTTACAAAGATTTTCAAAGACTTGGGTTCAAGTACACCGAAGCCGAAATGGATTCTCTCGGTAGGTTTACAGTGCCCAACTTAATTGTCTTTGATTCTATGGACACGCGCGTCAGCCAGATCCATTCTTTATTGAAATTTTATCCTTTCAAAGTCAATTACACTTTTGTAAACCCAAACAAATATAAGACTCCTTTTTACATCCCTATTTCTAAAGCAGGTCAAAAGCCAGGATATTCTGAACCGCAGGAGCATACAAATTTTAAGAGTTATTACTATACAGATGCTAAAGGAAATCGCATTCTCCCAACTGTTAATGTTAAACGCTTAACAAAGAGACAACGTGAGATCCAACTTTTAGAACAACGGTTTAAAATGCAGGATATTCCAACCAATCTCGAACCGGATCAAATATTGCTTCCATTACTAGACGAGGAAGTCCAGAAAAGAGACATGTCCTTGTACGATTATCTCCGTCGACATTTGAATGGATATAATTACGTGACTTATCTAAATGGACAGAGAAAACGTGATCCAGACCGAGCTTTTTTAATGGCCGACGTTTCTAACTATGCCTATATCAAATGTTATCGCTCATTTCCGCCTGCAAACGGAGCTGCAGCAGTCTTAATTTTCGAACTAGCACCATCAGAAAAAGATCGAGATTTTGGTAAATATGTAGACGAACAGACCATATTGGGTTATATGCCTATCAAACAGTTCACTCAACGCGACTATTCCAGTGAGGCTGACAAGGAACTGACGCCGGAGGATAATCGCATGACACTCTATTGGGATCCATTTGTTTCCATAGATAGTACTGCGGCATCCAAGCAGATCAAATTTTTCAACAACAGTAAGGCCAAAGGGTTCTATATTACTATCCAAGGTGTCTGCAACACCGGTCAGCTTGTTTACTATCGCCGTATCTTCAATAGTCCAAGATCTGAACGCCCAGAAAAGTAGGAATACGATTCACTTAGCCTATGGCTCCGGAATCCCGTCGAAATACTTACTGGATTAAAATCCTTCTGTCACTCATCGGAGGAACCAAAAAAAATTTCCCCAGAAAGTCATTCACTCGCTGGGGAAATTCAAATCAGACATCTTATCCCGGTATATGGATTAGCCGGGTTGTCTTTCCTTTTTTAGATTTAAAAACGGATTATTTAAGCACTATCGGGGCATATCCCCCAGCTCTAAATTCCGCCAAATGCGTTGATGTCGCAGTAGAACTCATCGGCGCCGTCATAGTTATACGGACATACCTGGCTTTGACCATCGATACATTATAATCATGCCATACTGCTGGACCAGCCGAATCAAAAAACAGATCTTTACCAACCATAGTCCAACTCGCTTTGTCCAATGACGTTTCAATATTGAATGTTTTAAAACCACCCGTATTATTATTATGTCGCCGTATCATTCCAAACTGCGCAAAATTTTCCACTTTCCCTAAATCAACAATAAACCAATGGGGGTAGACCGGATTATTTGACGAAGACCAGGTCGAATGCCAATATGTTCCAATATCACCATCAATCAACGAGCTCGCTTTCCCATTTGCGGCCCCCTCCTGGGATTCGGTCGAAGATACCTCTGCAGACCAGGTCGACCTACTCAACAACGTGGGTGCCTTTACTTCAGCATCTTGTACGGGTGAGGTCAGTCCGTCCGTTTCTATTGTGAAGGTAAAAGCTGTAGGCTTACCTTGAAGGTCGAATAATACTCTTTTTTCGACATCTGTGCTGTTATCTATCCGTACCGTTTTCGACTGGCCATTCAATTGGTAATTCACGATAATAGTAGCCGGATCCTTGCCCAGATTTGTCCAAGCCAGCCCCCCATTATTCCCGTCCATAAAGGCAACCATTGTTTTTAGTATTCCTTTATAAGCCAATACTCCGGGCGCTTGCTTCCGCTCATCCACAACTGCTACTTTCAATTCTTCATCCATAGTTAAGATCTTGAAAGCTACTTCCTTGGTTTCGTCTGTCAGATTCGAGATAACGACCTCACTCTCTTTATTCGAATCAAAGGTTCGAACGACCTCTTTACCATCTAGCACATAGCTAATTTTTGTTGCAATGGCTCGATCTGAAGTTTTAGGGAATACAAATTTTATTCCTCCGGGAACGGGTTCCAAAGTAAGTCCAGTAAGTTTATAGGCCGCTTCATAAGGTCCCGGCTTCAATGAAACCTTACTTAATTTTGATGCAGTTCCGTCCGAAGTGAAATATTGAACTGTAACCGTATAATCCTTATAATCTTTGAGAGTGATAATTGTCGGCTCATCAAATTTGCTCACTGTAATCACTTTCTCCTCAGCTCCCTCGGTATAGCGAATCTCTGCTTTAACGACTCGATCTGATAAAGCAGGCCAATGTATTTCTAATTTTTGGTTAAAAGCCGATACAAAAGTCAAATTTGTAGGCCTTGCTGTTGGGCGTGTCTCCGTCACAATGGTATCTTGATCCCCTTGCTTCGGAAAGGTAAGTTCCTCTTCTTTACAACTCCCCATACTTAGCAAAAAAGCTCCTAAAATGACATTAAATGCCCAGCTCATTTTAAAATTCCTTTTCATCTTTAAATAACGTTTATTCCACCAGTACGATGGAGCTTAGTTTATAATCTATTTTCTTATTGCTTTGGCAAGAGGAACTCTACTTCGTATTTATTTAAAAACACCTGCCCTTCCAATTTCCAATCTTTTAACGTCCGCACTTCCAACCAGTAAAATATCTGTGGGAAAAAGTCTGCTGCCTGAATAAAAACTGCATTGTCGCCCATCTCACAAGGCACTACTTCGGACGTCATTCTGGATTGGAAATCTCCACTAAGTCCCATTGCACTCTTACCCGCTACCTCATTCTGAATCGATCCGGTTTCAGTAGGTGACATCTTCCAATACCCTTTCAGGTTATTGGCAAAAGGAGATTTCGTCAATTCGTCCGTAGAACATAATGAATTACGGATTTCATCTTGTGTAAAAGCCTTATTAAAGATGGATACATTCGACACATCAAAATCCACCAAATCATAGGATATATTTGGTCTATAGCCAAAAATCAAGGGATCATTTGTTTTTATATTGGCTACATTCATTCCAGATGTCGTCGTTTCTTGGGCTAATGTCCCATTGTTATAAATCTTGATATTTACTTCGTCATTTCCGATCGCTTTGATGACTGTGGTCATGGTATACCACTCGCCATTGACTTTCGCTGTTTGGCAAGTAGCCTCCTTAACGCCATCACTGATCTTCACTTGCAAATCATTTCCCCAAGTATAATACATCCAACCTGGAGTACCCAACGATGTATTCGAATCCTTGCCGAATATACCGGAGTACCAATAGTTATACGTATTTGGAGAATAGGTCGATGAAATAATCGTATTGTTCAAATTAAATCTAAAACGAGCTGATATGGTTAACTCTTTCGTTGTGGCAAGATCATAATCACTTGAATTACCAATATCGCCACTTACTGCTCTTACCCCCAAAGGTTTATTTCCAGTACCGTCGTATCCCCACATCCGAACATAGCTCATAGGTTTTCCGGTTAGTTCGGCCCCTTTAAAGTTTTTATTCTGAAATATGGCAAAGGTATTCCGTTCTTGCATCGTTTTACCCCCGTAGGAACTTCCAACACCCCCATGATTTGACGTTAAGATAATCAACCAGTCTTCATTTTGATAATTTTTGCGGGCAGCCAGTCCTTTTGTTATTTCACCAATATAACCATCAACTTTCTTTAGGGCATTCGCATAATCGTTATTGCTCATTGTAAACCCACCTTTTTCGCCCGCTTCCAATAACGAGGTGAATTGTACGATCATACAATCCGTATTTTTGGTATTAAAAAGGTCTAGCACCTTTGTCTTTACATCTTCGTCGGTCGCTCCATTATAGGTTTCATTCGCGCTAACAAGCAGTTTGTCATTCATTGTCGCCGACCGTGATACAACGGTCGTTTTCAGTGAAGGTGCTATTGTAGCAATACGATACAACATGGACGGATAACCGGCAACATTTTTATGGGGATCATTTTCATCCGGTTTCGGAATAAAAGAGTCATCATTAATTTGGTGATTGGAATAGGTCACTCCACTCATCATGGTCATCCAAGACGATGGATCACTGGTATTCTCATCGGCCAATGCACTAAAGGTATACTTACTTGTCTTGAGCAACTCTGCCATATTAGCGGGTACACTCTTTTTTAATTCCTGCCCTACCAAGCCGTCCACGGAGATAAAAAGCACCTTCCGTTTAACTGCTTGTTGCAGATTCTGCTCATAGTCTTCATAAACTGCGGGTGGGTTAGCATATTTTGTACAGCCAACCAATAACGACACCGCACCTACGACAAGCACTAAGGCTCTCATTATATTGAATAATCTTTTCATAACTTAAGTTTATATATCGTAAAACACCCCTAACTCGGCAATTGCTACGTGTATATCTCCACCAGTATTTGGATCCGGGAACACAAATTTCACGTACTGCGCCTCCACGAGATTTGAAAAAGTAAACTCTTTCATTGCTGCATTCTGAGCCGTTGTTTGGGAAGCGCTAGCCAACGCATATTGCCCCATATCAGTCCAGTTTTTGTTGTCCTTGCTGATAAAAACGTTAACCTTAGTCGCGAAGGTTGAATTCGCTCTATTTTTATAATAAAAGCCTTTAAAGACATTAACTTCCTTCATATTCATGGTTAATTCCACAGGTAAAGTCGTCGGGATAGAACAGCCAGACCAGCACGTATGCCAATAGGTATTTGGATCGCCATCCGTCATTGCACTAAACTTACCGGTACTTTCGTTGGTTGCTGTCGCAACATTGGCCGTAAATTCAAACAAACCGCTAGGTAAGAAATAACGCGGTTGCAATACGCCCTCGCCCCCTGTAAATGTCAATGGATTGTATTCCCAAATCGCGCGATCCATTGGTGGATATTTCTCACGCATTTCACGTTTGGCCGAGCTACTTACCGGAATCCCCCAAGCGATAAAGAATCGATTAAAGTCTTTCCCTGTAAAGTTACATAGCTGGCGATAGAAATAGTCTCGCTTACCTTGATCCAAAGAACTTGTAAAATTTTCATTCCTCGCCTTACTATAGATATAAGGGAAAAAATCCCATCCTGACTCCCCATTTTTACCCTTTGTCTTATCGAAAATCTGAAGAAATGGCGTTAATCGTGCAAAAGGATCATCGGCATCGATACCCAATTCTTCAGGGAAATTGGAAAAATTCTTCGCCGAGGTCAGCGCAGCAAATTTCAGGGCCGCAGGAATCGATGTCTTTAAGGCATGAGCAAAATCAATCCGAGAAGTCACACCGCGATTGCGTGCCGCATTAAAAATAAACAAGTTGTTTGTTGTTTCTCCCAAATCCGACCAGCTCCAAGCCCATGTTGCTTGGTAATTATGTCCAACCTCATGATACGACCCCCATGAAGTTCCCTTTTTGATCGTGTTTGGATTTGTCAATTCATCCAACCAATATTCATCCTCCTGCATTATCCATGGACTACCACTATGGGCATAACCTAAGGATGGATGGATATCCATCACACCTCTCTCCCAAAATTCCGGATAGCGATTTTTTGGATCGGCGGCATCTGCAGACAATCCCATCCAATTGTAATAATCTTTGACATAAGTATCGTCCCACAAACGCAGCGCTTCATCCACCTGATCCATTTTTCCCGACTGGATGAATTTAACAACCAGTGAACGCGGAACGGAGAAGGCAACGCGCTCCCCGATAAGATCCATCCAAGGTACATCCTGCGATAAAACCTGTTTTTTCCAATCGGCCACCGTGGACTTCCCTAAAATAAAATCTGTGGTTTTAACAGCACCCGCTACCTTAATATTGACGGGAGTCGCACTTGCTTTCTGATTTATAATCCATATGGTTCCACCATACAAGTTTTTAATGTAGTTTGTCCCCGGGAACAATTCCTTTCTCGTGAACAGAATTGGATCCCTACGTGGCGCATCTTTACCTGTTATATTATCTGTATGTACACCTATCTGTACCGTCATGCCAACGGCGCCTGTAGGTACTGTAATTCGAATTACCTCTCCTGCGGGAGCATATAGTCCTGTTGTATAAATCGGCGCAGGTGTCACGCTGACCTTAAATTCGTAAGATGACACATACTTTCTATTCATCAACATAGAAATTGTGGTATCCTTAATACGGGTCACATTTTCCCCAACCAAACCGGGATATATTCGCGCTTTATGGTATAAACTTCTATCGGCCTTACCCATCGTCGTGTCTGTCACCAAGGCTGTTTCCGTGGAATCTCCAGATTGATATCCGTCTGGAAACTCAATACCATATTTACTGCAGGAAGAGGCAAAGGCCATCAACCCAACAAATAATCCAAAAACTAAATATCTCTTTCTCATTAGGTCAAAATTTGGTTATTTTCTAATTTGTGTATAGTTTGGCGTCCAGCTCTTGCCGTCCAAATTCCATGATGATTCTACCGATACGCCCAACCATTGAAAAATCATAAAGGGAATATCTACGGCATTCGGCACTAGACGATAAAACGATTCCTCAATTGGTGGTTGAAAGAACGGCACCAATTCATTGAAACTTGTCCAGGAAACCGGGCCCGTCAATTTAAAATTGCCGGCTCCCTTCCCCGTTTTCTCCGTCAGAAGAGTAGTATTGACATCTTCATATCCAGGCCAATATCCTTGAAGATTATCCCAGAATGGATACGTTTCATCAATATGAGTCACCCCACCGTATCGCTTTACTTCTTCGGCCGAAAAGGCTCGATTATAAATCTGTACATTACAGATCGAAATATTACAACCTGTATCTCCATCCCCTGGATTGAAGCCTAAGGTCAAAGGGCTTGTGTTATCAAGATTATTCCCATTGGCACCTACTTGAGAGGACTTTCCTGACACTGTCGCGTTTGTTCCGTCGGTATACACATAAACAGAATCCTGAGTCCCACTCCGTTTAATAACAGCGGTCAGCGCATGCCATTCACCATCATTAATACCGGGACCGAATGCTTGCCCTGCAATTGAGCTATTAAAACCCCAGTAATTTCCTTCTAAAAAGAAGTTCCAGCCAGCTCCAGTAAAACCAGCGACACGCTTTGCAAAAAATATCGGGTAATAATAATTAGAATTGGCGACATTGTATTTCAAAAAGAGGGTCATCGTCCAATCACTCCCCGTGCCCATATTAAATTTATTTTCATCAGCTAATTTACCAATGACCTGATTGTTGCTCGCATAAGTATATCTCGTCGCATTTGCCACAAAAGGAATATCTTTAGAATTGGGTCTTGGCACAATTTTCCGCGCAAACTTTGGCGAGTAGAATAACGTATACGTATCTCTTTTACTATCCCCATAAGGTGTAAAATCGGTCACCGGATCCGTAGATGCCCCCCCCTGAGCGGAAGTAATGATCACAATCCAGTTTTCCGTATTGAAGCTCGCTCTTTTCTTGATCGTTTCCCATAAGGATTTAACCTGCTTGTCCATTACGTTGACTGCAGCGACATATTTTGCATCCGCGGCGGTATAAGCTGATGATTTCCCAGCTTTATCAACTTCCGTCAAATGGATAACATTTAGATCGGATTCGGCATTTGACAACGACGTGTTCGCTGCAGTGACCACCGCAACATCATTACTTTCCACCTTAACTTCGGCATCATTACCCAAGGTAGCACCATACTTTGCGTCGGAAGTGAAAAGGCTCGATTTACGGCTTGTTGCATTTTGCTTCAATTTCGTAAAAATCGTTGGATACTTATTCAAGTCAATCGTGCTTAAATCTGTGCCGACGACTCTATTTTTAGCACTATTTACACCGGTCAGCAATGCGGCGGTAACCGATTGATTGGTTACCTCAAAATCCGTTGTCGGATCAGCTAGACTACCATAAGTCACCAAACCGTTACGCGCCATCAAATCGATATTCGTTGGAGCAATGTCCTGCATGGCAGGACCAGAAAGCCCATCAACGATAACCAACAACACCTTATCACGACTTTCTGGACTATCCTTTGCTTCATTGAAATTCTGCAACAAATTCGGAAAATCTTTATTACAAGCACCTAATATTATTAAGGTAGCAAGAACTAAAGAAATATATTTCAAAGTTTTTAAATACTTAATCATAACCAGTTTCATTTATTGGGTTAATTCTTGATTTCCAAACGTAGGAAGTTTCCTACTGTTTTTTGCCCATATTGGAGAATACTTCCTCCAAGCAACAATGCGGGTTCGCCTAAAGAGGATTTCGTTTCGATAACCTTAGCAAGATCGCCAGTGAATGGTCCTAATGAATTATATTTTTGCAGTAATTCGCCATTTTTTTCCAAGATCAATAAATTGGCTCTTGGCACACCAGCATAACTTTCTTGCGTTCCTTCAACAATGACTTGTCCGTTATTCAATATCTGTGCATAATTAATAATTCCAGTACCCATATCCTGCAGAATGAAAGTCTCATCAATTGTTCCATCTGTATTCATCAAGGCAATATTATTTACCTTTCCTGAAGCACCAGCACCTGTAAATATGCCCGAAACAGCTAATTTTTTTAAGGTACTATTATAGCTTACCTTAAATAATCGCGTAATATTTCCTTTTAAGGTAAAGGTCTCATCCAATGAACCGTCTGATTTGATACAAGCAATTCCGTTGGCCGCCTTACCATTGTAAGTCGTAAATGCGCCGACGATGACAACACGTTCATTATCAATCATGGCCGCATCCATGATCTGTCCATTGGCGCCGGAGTTATTCAGCGCAAAAGTAGAATCCAGTGAACCATCCTCTTTCATGCGAATGATACTCTTCGCGGTCGAGATAATATATCTACGGGAATCACGAGAAGAATAGTCGTAGTCAATCCTATAGTGCGATGTAAAGTTACCTACCGCGATTACCTTATTATCCGCCACAGTAAATGTTCTGATAATCATATCGTTTACACCTCCATTAAAGGCAGACACCGTATCCAATGAATTTTTCGGGTCATTACCCGGATTGATCACTTCTACAATCATGGAATCAATCTTACCATCATTATTGATACGGACAATATTATTTACCGCTCGTTTTGCAAAAGTTCCCAAAGCACCGGCAAAGATAAATTTACCATCGCCTGTCTTTGCGATAGATCGCACAAAACCGCCTCCGAATGCCCCTTGGCCAAATTTCATATTATCGCTTGTCTTACCATTCGCATCAATAAAATGTACCCCATTGCGGTAGACCTTTTGATTTTCTGGAACGTTTAGCGTAATTGCTTCATTTTCGAAGTTAGAGAAAGATCCAGCTACAATAAAACCACCCGCATTCGGTAAAATATCATATACTCCGCCTCGAAATCCGTTTACCATGCCATAGTTTTCGTCTACAGAAGTATTCCCCTCAATTTCCAGTCGTGGGCCATAAAAGATTTCTTCACCCACAACGATTTTGGCATTTCCGGAGGTAATCTGCGCCGGTATTTTAATCGTGACCAGTGAATCTTTCGCCGACACCACCTCTACCGCTGTGTTATTCACAAAAAAGTTAATTTGATCTAATTTTCCTTTCAGGCCTTTTACATAAAAATCCACCAATTCACCAGGTTTGGCCGTTCCTGGTTCTGGATAATTGATATAAAATCCGACTCCCAGTGGTTCCTTACCTCCTGCGTACGGATCTGTTCCGGTTACGATATCCTTGCTACAAGCAGCACATGCGATTAATGCTACAATCAGGACAGCTATTTTGGTTATTAAATTTCTTTTCATAGTAATATCAGATCGTTATTTAGGGAGCACACCCAACAAGTAAGCCTCATCTGCAAATTCGTAATTCTGAAATCCGAAGGAATGTTTCGAGAATTGCAGCACATGTAATACACCATTGGTCGGTTGAATATCCGATGTTGCTACCGGTGCTGTAATATAAGGGACAAAATAATCCTTAATCTCATCAGGCACACTAAAGGAATACGGAAAATTCAAATAAAGTTGACGATAACCCGCATATTTAATGACCTGTGTCCCCCCAGAGCTTTCATTTTTACTGACAACATCATTATAGAGCACACCAATATTCATATCGCCATCAGCTAGGTTTTTATATACCCCACCCGGAAATGCAGCCAAGTTTAGTGTATCAATCTGACGATAATCTTTGGCTACATTTTTACCTTTAAAAATATACCTGGACAGGTATTTTCGCCAAACTTCCGGTCTGATTTGCTCCAGTTTGGTGATAGAATCCTGTCCTGAACGGAATAATGTTTGATTCAACAGCCACACCGACTTCAAAATGCATGGATCGGGGGGAGCAAAGAAGGTTACTTCATCATTTTTGAGTACAGCATCCAATTTAGCAACTTTCAATGCCACCATTAGGGTATCAAACAAATCAGGTCTTGATTCCAGATAATTCCAGATCGTACCATTAAACTTCGCTTCATGAACACCCGTATCGATATAATCTTCTTTTTTACACGCCGAAAACAACGAAACTGCCATCAACAGTAAAAAAGTATATTTCCAAATCTTTTTCATGATCTATTCCTTTAGTTCCAGTAATTATTTAATTGCATATAAGGGTTATTTGTCCGGGCAGACTTATCAATTGGCCAGGTCCAACCACCCGAGTTAAAGGCTGCAACCGACATAGGAGCACTTGTGTATTCCGAATTGATTACCTTTTTCGTACGCACCAAGTCATAAAAGAAGTTTGCTTCTCCTAAGAGCTCTCTGACGCGCTCCCACCAGATAGCATCTTTCAAATCATCCCCACTGTCTCGAATAGGTGCTGCTTTAGCACGTGTACGAATGACGTTGACAACAGTTCTCGCTTCTTCATCTTTTCCCAATTCAGCCAGGGCTTCTGCTCGTAATAAAATTGGGTCAGAATAGCGGAATACCATCTGGTTATCATCGGGATTGTTGTTTTCACCTTCTTCCATAAATACGTTGGAGAATTTTAGACATTGAAAATCTCCATTTGTCGCATAGATATCCTTATCAAACCAATACACTTTTCGTTGGTCATCCTCCGTTGGTGGATACATTTTTTCGATAAACTTCGGGTCGTAATAGATATAGGACTTGGTTGTCACTTTATTCGGCGCATGGAGCACATAATCCGAATAGGCTGCCGACAAGTGAAAACTCTCTCCAAAATTGAAGTTTTGGACAATCTCAAACAAACCTTCTTTTGTCCGGCCTTTAAAGATTTCTTTGGTTCTACTTAAGTCCAACAAGGTATAGGCTCCCCCATTTTCTTCCATCAACTCTTTGCCTAGATCAGCGACTTTCTGATAAAGCACTGTTTTATCATCCGTTCCCAGTCCTGCGATCCACATATTGATATGCATATTAAGTGCGATTGCCCCTCCCCGCATTGCTTTCACAGCTACTACAGAAGGGTCATCATAGGTCCAAGGCAGATCCTTATAAGTCGCATCCAAATCGATTGAAAGATTCTTCAATACGGTGAACATATTTGTCCTCGGCAAGGGATTCGTATTTACATCCGTATAATAAGGGACATCACCATACAAACGCACCATGAAAAAATAAGCTAAGGAACGTAGGAAAACAGCCTCTGCCTTATAGGTTTTTTTCATATCCTCACTAAGGAATGGCATATCTTTATTTTCCAATTGGTAGATGACAATGTTCGCATTTTGTACCATCTTATAGAAGTTGTTCCATTGCGTAATTCTTAGAAAACCAAAATAAGAGAAATCATCTTGTCGAGCCATCAGACCATTCAGGTCATTGTTTTTAAGATAGCTGATATAATCCCTGTCCGATCCACTCGTAGCACTTGTTCTGTTTGTCGGAGCACAGCGCAAGTCGCCTGATGCCGGAAAAAAGATATTCGTCATGGTTGCTTCTCTGAAAGTAGAATAGATACCCCCCATGTACTGATCGACATCTGCTTGTCTGGTCCAGTAATTATTTCCCGTTAATTTGTCAATCTGAGTAATATTTAGGAAGTCCTTTCCGCAGGAGCCCAAACCTAGGGATGCTCCCAATATAAATAGATATAAAAATTTCTTTCTCATGTTGTCTTCGAACTTAGAATTGTACACTTACCCCCAATGAATAGGTTCTTCTACTTGGATAACCGTTTGAGCCATCACGTCCCACGCCTGTTACCAATTCTGGGTCTGGCCCTGAATAGTTACTGAATGTGTACACATTGTTTGCTGTCAGGTTGATCCGTGCAGATGATACGCCAAAACGACGTGCCCATCTTCTGTCAAAATTGTAGCCTACCGTGATCGTGTTAATTTTCACATAAGAACCATCCTCCATAAACATGGTTGAGTTGTAACGATAAGGATTATATAATGTCAAACGTGTAAAATCCGAAACATTGGGATAATCCGCATTGTCACCCAATTGGCGCCATACATTATAGGCATCCAAGGGAACATAGGCTCCCGGGGCCCCATCACCGTAGTTTTGTCCGCTTGGATCCGAATAGTTACGGAAGCGATCCGTCAAGGCTGTATTAAGGATATCACGGTCTATGGTATAGGATAACTGCGTACGCAAAGACCAATTTTTATAGCGTGTATAGAGATATAGTCCTCCTGTAATTGCTGGCTGCGAATTACCGACATAAACTAAATCATTTTCGTCAAGCACATAGTCGCCATTTAGATCTGTAAAAATAGGATCTCCGGCACGGAAGAACTTACCTTCATTCATTTGTCCGCCAGCTCTGTAGCGCAGTCCCGTTAGCGGGTTCACCGGTACTTGATCATTTGAGGTATAGACCCCTTTATAATCATATAAGACAAAAGTAAATGCATTACGCCCTAGACGAAAGAATTGAGGAAGGTCATATCCTGATCCATCCGCCTGTACCAATTGACGTGCTCCATCCGGCAATGAGGTTACATAATCTCTATTTATCGCAAACGTTGCATTCGCATTCAGTTCCCAATCCGAATTTGCTAATTTTGGTCGATATTGGATACTCAGCTCGTGTCCCTTGTTGACCATTGCTTTCTCGTTAGTCAATACATTTGAAAACGCGTTATGATTTGCAATTGGTTTTTTATCTAAAATCTTATCTGATTGCTTGTAATAAGTTTCGTAAGTAATATAAAGCGAGCTATTGAAAAATCCAAGCTCTGCTGCGGCAGACCATTGTGTTGTCGATTGAGGTACCAAGCCCGTATTGGGAGCAATATCCAGATCTAATGATGTTGTTGGTCTATTGTTGTAGCGACCATCATCAATCTTATACCAACCGTAGATGTCAGACAGGGTCCCCGCTGGTGAAATTGTCCGACCGACCGATCCTCTTAAGAAACCTGTATCCCACCAATCCACATTTTCCATAAATTTCTCTTTCTTGAAATTCCAACGTAAACCCGCTGAAGGATTTTTGGTCCAAGGTGTTGCACCACCGGTCAGCGAACTACCATCGACACGGTAGGTCAAATCAAGAATATACTTTGAATCGTAGTTATACGAAAAGCTCCCTGCATAAGCTACCGATCTAAAATTATTCAATGAGTTTAACAAACCTCCAAGCGTATTTCGTGTATTGTAGCTAATTCCCGTTTGAAATTGATCATTGGCCGTTCCGCGAATCTTCGACAAATCTTCGGAGGATGCGGATATTTCCATTTCCGTAAATCCATAGATACTAAAAAGATGTTTCTCTTTAATTGGCTTGACATAGGACAGTTGATTCCGGTTATAGACTTTACTTTTGTTACTATAATAACTGTATACTTCTGAAGAGTTCCCTAAAAGCACCTCTGGCGTATAACGATCTTTTGTCGAAGTTGTATAGTTATAGTTGAAGGTAACGGACGCACGTACATCTTTAATAGGTACATACTGCAATTCCAATTGCCCTAAATAATTCCCGGTTTTATTCTGGTCATCCACGCCCAATGCCGATAAGGCCCCCATACTTCCAGAAAATAAGGAAGGTGAAGGGTACAGCGAGGTTGTGTTGACCGATTTACCTACCCCCGTCTGCATCAGAGCATTCCCTGAGCCCATCTTATTTTGCGCCACATTGACATTGATATTGGTCATCATTTTAAAACGGTCACTCGGTTCATACTGCATATTGGAGGTCATTGCATATCTTTTAAAACCCGTATTGGCAATGATCCCATTTTCATCATAATAGTTCATATTGGCTTTGTAGTTGAATGTTCGTTCTCCACCAGATATCCCAATATTATGCGTCTGATTCATGGTATTGCGGTAGAAGTAAGATTGCCAATCCGTTGAGTTATTATAATAGGGATTCAGGGAATCGGCCAATATTGGGGAATCATTGATACGGCGTAACGCTGCGGCCAATGTTGTATCATTCATCAGGATTTGCTCCAAACGAACCATACGTTCTCCTTTACCACCGATTACGCGACGCAATTGCGGTACTGCGGACAGGAAAAACTGACCTTGATAATTTACGATAGGCACTTTCGAATTCCCCCGTTTGGTACGCACCTGAATAACACCATAGGCACCACGCGATCCATACATTGCTGTTGCCTGCGCATCTTTCATGACCGTAATATCTTCGATATCCTCTGGCGGAATCATAGAAATGGGCGATACACCGGGGCCGGCTGTCTCAAATCCATATTCATAACCCGAGTTATCATCAATAGGGACACCATCAATAACGAATAAAGGTGAGGTCGGTGTTACAAAGGTATTGTCACCGCTACCCGAAACATTAAAGTTGGACATCCCCCTGACGGCCATTGTTCCGCGCATTCCCGGGCTGCCTGTATTGTTCTGAATATTTAAACCCGCAACCTTACCTTGCAAGAGGTCAACAAAGTTTCCCGAAGGAATATCCTGTATTTCCTTACCGGAGATTGTTACTACCGACCCCGTCAATGTCTCTCTTTTACGCTGTTGGTACCCCACTACGACAGTCTCTTCCAGTTCTTGTGCGGTACTTTCGAGGGTCACATTGTATTCCTTTTTGCCAGCAACAATCGTATACTTCTCCGTACGATAGCCCTGATAGGAAAATATCATCACCCCGCTGTTTGGGACCGAAATCACAAATCGCCCATCATCTCCGGTTTTTCCCAGATCCCGTTTAGGGTTTTCTAAGCGTATAGAAACGCCACTGAGCGCCCTATTATCGTTTCCTTTCACGACACCCTTGACCATGGTTTGGGCCCATGCCTCCCCCGCAAACAAGGTGCAAATGAAAGTTAATATTATGCTAAATTGTTTCATAATCTTTAAGCTAATTAGTCCGTCCATCATCAGTCAAATTTTGGCGTTTCATTGGTGAAGCGAAACTGGATCTCCCAATCTCCTTCTTCGTAGATCGCAAATGGCATCTCAATCCCACAATCTTCAAGAAAACCAAACTGCCCTTTTCTGCGGAATTTGAAATTCATCACGGCATATGTACCATCGGTTGACGAATAATCAGTTTTGATCGGTGCCAAGGGAATTGGATAAGCAACATCGTAGATGACCTTGCCATTTTCAAATCTGTGGTTGAAACCATGTACTAATTTACCCCATTCTGTCGCTGCAAATTTCTTTACATCTATTGGACGGTTTAACGAATCCAAGAAACTTATGGTCAAGGTTCTACTTCCCGTCCCCTTGCTTTCCAACTTATTGAAATACACATTAATTAGGCTTGGATAAATATATTGATCAGTTCGTTCACCATACAAATTGGTTGTCCTGCTGGGATGCGTATAAGGAAGGGGCGATAAACCTGTCACTGGATCCATGATGCTTGGTTCAAATGCACGCTCACGATAAGGCTTTAATTTGAAATTCCGCAAATATCTGCGTCCACCAGTGTTACTGATTTCGATATCAAATACATAGCCTGAATCTGGCTGTGCTTTGACAAAATTTGAATTTACGGCCTGTCCCCAAAAGTTTATATTACCTGATTTCTCCAGAATCTCAAGAATTGGGCGATATTCTACCTTACGTTTACTTTCAATTTCTGCAATGGATTTCTCCTCACCACTATATGACTTTGTCCAGATTTTTACCGGAAATTTATCCTCAAAAAGTGTTGAAAGCTGTCCATCAATATCACGCACATTTACAATCTTGAAATTGAGCGGTTGTGAGGTATTCTGCCCTATATTGACAATATTATTATAGAATGTATTTCTTCCTAACAATGGCATAAATTCGTTGGTGCTATACACCACGTCGGTACCCAGTGAGTCTTGGTCATCCGGAATATACTTATTACATGAGGCCAGCATGAAAAGTCCGATCCCGAGCACCAATAACTGTTTTACCGATTTAAATATTTTCTTTTCCATGCTATTTGTTTAATAATTTAGCGAGTTTACTAAATCCGAAATTATGGCTTGGAGCCAGGACATGTAACATCCCGTTGTGGGTACGGATATTCACCACAGATGTCGCACTTTCCTGCCAGTAGCGTTGAAAAATAGACTTATTCATATCACTCAATATGATCTGTTGTTGACCGCCACCAATGATACCGGAAGCAGATGTCACTTTGTATTTTAAGGTCATACTATAATCGTCAATGGCTTTAATCACCTTTCCTTCCACAAAATCTCGCAAGTAGGGAGTATCGTATTCACCATCAAAGGCATAATGGTAAGTTAATGAATCAAGGATCAATTGGGGAATTTCTTCGAGGTAAAGTGGAGATCTGTTTCCCGCTTTTCGTACACCGTTCATGGCATCCAAAGCATTGGTAAAACTGCTGTTCGTCATGGCGAAAAAGGTCGTTTTGACATTGGCATCTTTCAACTTTGCACGTACCGAAGGAACACGATCCAAGACTAACAACAAGGAGTCATAGGTATTACCTTGTGATTCCAAAAATTCCAATGAAGTTCCGTCAAATTCAGTATACTTGACCTGAAAATCTTCGTAATAGGTATTTCCTTTTTTACAACCAGCAATGCCAAAGAGCAGTACGATTAACGATAAGCCTAAAAAAATATGTTTGTTTTTCATGATTATCTATTCTATTATTTCCAATATGAGTTTTGCACCAGTTTGGAGTTTCTTTCCAATACATCCGAGGAGATCGGCCAATAGATTCCACCTTTCTGAATTAAATCGTTCATGACTGGATTATTTTTCTTAATCTTTGCCAGACGTATTTGATCGTACCATCTCCAGCCTTCTCCCATCAATTCCCGTCTTCTCTCCAAAAAGATCTCTTCCAATAAGTCTTTTGGCGAGTTGCTGATATAGGGCTTTAGGCCACGGCGCTCTTTAATCACATTGAGGTACTTAATGGCATCATCACGCTGATTGAGTACAGCTTTTGCTTCTGCTTGCAGTAAGTAGATCTCTTCAAGGCGGGTAAAAACCAAGTTCGATCCAAAAATGGAAAAATCAGAATCACCATTACCATTACGGATGACTTTGATTTTACTAAAAATCGGGATATCGCCGTTGTAGTTGGTAAAGTAATTAGTCCGTACCAATCCCGACACCGAGTCAATACCGAAACGCGTGTCGTTGACGTCATCAAACAATTTATTGATCGTGTCTCGGCTCACATAGATATCCGGTTTAGCTTTGGTGACAATTGGATAACCCAAAGTCAATGATTCGATATGCCCAGTATTCGTCGCTTCACCCAATTCGTAGGAAGAGCGAATTGCTAAGATCTGTGCGCGCGTACTTGGCCCAAATAGACCATCAGCTGGATTCACCAATTCCGGTGTTGTCAACAATTCAAGACTCGCTTGTGAATAGTTGTCGATAACAAATCGGGAGTATACCTCGGAATTGATGTATTTGCCCTGCCAAGCCGCTACGTGTGCCAACAGGGAATAGGCTGTAATTTTGTTGACCAATACGCCGACCCAAGTAGCATAACTTTCGCCATAATAACTTTGTGTTCCGACCGCATAACGGTAAGGTAAATCCTGCGCCGCGGCTAATAGTTCGGTTTCCGCGAAAGCTAAAACAGTCGCTTCGGTCGATCGCGCAAGTTCCACAAAAGAACCGTTATCATACGAATCTTTTAACAATGGAACATCACCCCAGATACGGACCATATAGAAATACATCAGGGCACGGATTGTACGTGCTTGTGCAACATCAAACTTCATATCGCGCTCTGTATATCGCTTATCTTTGGCCATCACTTCGGGAGCCCGTTCGATAAAAAGCGATGCCGCATTGATGACCGCATAAAATCTACGCCAGTCTGTGAGATCTTTAAGTAAAGGATAAGCTGATCTCAATTTATTTTCTTGGACGACACGAAGATCGGCACGGGAATACGGTGTGAAATCACCGTAGCGCATCTCTCCATACACCCAATGCCCATAGTTATCAACCAACGCTGCCCGCATCAGGCCATAAATGCCCATTAGGTGCGCGCGTGTATCAGATATGGATTGCCATTCCAGTTTCTCGGAGCCGAGATTGGATGCAACAATATCCAATTTTTTATTACATGAGCTCGTAAAAGCAGTTATGCCCATTGCCATCAGTAACATGACCGTCCATCGATTATATCTTTTCATACTCTTTCTACTATTAAATTATTACAGCTCTAACTTAACGCCTAAGGAAACCATTGGAGACAATGGTAGTCCATAACCTGTATAATATCCATTAAAATCTATCAGTTCGGGATCCGCTCCTGAAAACTTGGAAATCGTCAATAAATTGGTACCTGCAATGTAAACATAAGCTCTACGAATGGTCTTCATCTTGTCTTTCACATTGTTCAATTGAGCAAGATCGTAGCCTATCGTCAAGGATCTCAACTTTAAGAAAGAAGCATTTTCCAAAAACAGATCTTGATCCACACGGTAGGCAACAATCGGGCTCCAAGGATTATAAATCGGGTATTTATCCAAATCAACATCTTGCTGCCAATGAAATACTTCGCGAATCCCATCCAATGAATTGGTGCTTTCGGTATTGATGAAATTATACTTATTTGAAGCGCGTTGATTCAAGGCCTTATGCCCAAGCGCAAAATACCATTGCATATTCAGGTCGAAACCTTTGTATTTGAAATAGTTTTGAAACGAACCTGTTAGTTTTGGCATAGCATTACCTTTCAAGACACGATCTTCATCATTGATTTTAAAATCTCCGTTTTGGTCTTTCCAGATCGGGTCTCCCGCGGCAAAATCCACTCCGTCAAACTGAAGTTTTTGACCGTTCTGTACGGGGATACTCACCTCGGTATCATAAGATCCTTGATTTTCGTACAACCAAAACTGATCAATGGCCTCGCCTACTTTTAATAGGCGATTACCCACTTTCAATTGCTTGCGCCCTCCTGGAAGTGCCGTCAATTTATTTTGATTATAATTTAGATTAAGTGATGTATTCCATTGTAATGTCTCAGGATTAGACAATACTTTTGCCGACAGGTTGACATCCACCCCAGTGTTTTTTACACTTAAGCCATTAACAATTTGTCCAGAATAACCATACTCAGCAGGAATTGGTGAATTAATCAATTGATTTACATCTTTCTTTTGGTATAAGGAGACTTCAAAATCAATTTTTTTCTCCAATAAGGTTCCATCAACGGTCAATTCAGCATGATCTGTGTAAGGCCATTTGATATCGTAACCTACCCAACCTTCTGAATAAGGTCTGGATGCAACGGCGAAACCATTATAGGACACCAAGGATTTTTCGGATCCCCAATTTAGATCTGCGGTATAATTTGGGCCAATGGCAAATTTACTCGTAAATACCGGTTTCCCAATTCGCGCCCAGGAACCCTTTACGCCTAAATGGTTAAATAAGTTGTCCTCATTTTCGGGAATCAAATGATATTTCGCAGCGAATGACGGTGTCATCAACCAACGTGAATCAGGTTGCATTGTTGAAGAACCATCATAACGTAATACCGCATTTAAGTCCAAGAGATTTTTGTAGCTATAATTGGCAGCCAAATACAGGGAATGCAATCGAAAATCCTCCCGGTTACTATAACGGTTCACATATAACCCACCTATTGGTGTCAAATACCCCTCCTTATTAGGATCACCATTTACCACGTTAACCTTGATAAAATCATTAGGTCCATCATAGGCACGTGCATAATTGTAACGATACAGATCTTGCGTATAAGAAGATCCTAAGGTCAAATCCAACTTATGCTGTTCTTGAAACTCCAGATTATATTCCAAACGGTTGTTATACACCAAACGCTGATTAAAACCAAAATAACTCGACATATAGTTATTGGTTTCCATCAATGAACCAGGGAAAAAAGCTTGTCTTGCACCCTCAGAATAATCAATTCCTAAGGAAGTATTAAATTTTAGGTTCTTGAGAAAATAAAGATCCAATGTTACCAGCGAATTTAAAAAATTGACCGTATTCTTATCCAAAGCCGTTTTATAGATATCTAGATACTGGGCATACATTTCCTTATTTGGTGAAATTGGCACCGATAAATCAGGTACATAGGACGCTTCACCGAATCGATCTCTGAGACTGCGGTTGCGATCTCTTAAACTACGGCTTGCATTGATTGTCGCGCCAAAATTCAACCATTTGAAGGGCGCCATATTAACGTTAAACAGGGCATTATAGCGCTCAATATTTGTCTTGTCGACAGAGCTTGCATTTTTGGTGTAACCACCCACAAAGGAAAAATTCGCGCGATCATTACCCCCACGGATACCAATGCTTCCACCGTAAATCGGCGTGGTTTTATAATATTCTTCATTCCAATTGGCCGGTCCATAATAATTTACATTGGTCGAATCACTGAGATAGCCCGGATAATTCAAACGGTCTGTTGCAGATCCATATTTATTATAGAATATCGACCGGAACATATTTTCATACTGGGCATTCACTGGTGTCACTACCGGTTTTGTGGCTAGTCCAACATAGGTATTAATGGAAATTTGGCGTTCCCCTGCTCGACCAGGTTTGGTCAGGATCCAAATTGCTCCATTAGCTGCTAGCGGTCCAAGCCTTGCCAATTTAACCGGATCTTTTATCACTTCGATAGACTCTACAGTTGCGAGGTCAATACCTGCGAAGTTGTCGGTTCCAGGTCCAATACGATTGAATTGATACTGTTGAATGGAGTAAGCAAAGTTGTTGTCTCTTGCGATAGGTATTCCATTAATAAATACGGTTGGTTGTACATTAACGGCGTCTTTGATTTCAAACAATGGCGATCCTAACCCGCGAAGCACCATATTCTTTGGTGCACCTGGTTCACCTGTCGCTTCTTGTACGTAGAGACCGGCAACTTGCCCTTTCAAAACTTCCGGAATACTGACAACGGGCAGTGTTTCAACGTTTCTTAAGTTTAGACTGTCTTTGACACCCTGCTTTTTCAATAAGGTGGCCAGTCGACCTTTAAGTAATCGCTTGTCAACCTCACTGATTTCAGAGGTATCCTGTTTTGAAGTCCAAAAATTCAAGTGGTTAGCCTTGGCATTTGGAAACATAGGGACAAGAAATAAAAAACAAAATAGTCTTTTCATTCGATTTATGTCTTAGGCATTAAAAAATTGGTACTGTTCGGCTAGTAAATAAGCTTAGTTTCGGCTTTAATAAATTTGGACTTGCGTCCTGTTAATCATTGATAGTATGTAACAATGCTACAACAATATTTTTAAAGTCAGACATAATGGGATAAACGAAATCGATTGCGTAATCAAAGCAAACGATTGCACAACTTCGTATTCATAGTCTACGAAAATGGTAGTTTTATAAATTTATAAAGAAAGTGGATCGCATCTTTATATTTAATTAAGAATCTCCTTGTTTTTAGTCAATATATTTTTATATTTATTTTTTAAAACCAATGGAAAATTATTCGCCATTTAGCGCATCTTAATCGAAGGATAGTCGCAATAAAATCGAAGGAAAAATTATAAGAAAATAGGAGTATTATCGCTATCTCGACATAGCTTTCTTTCAAATGATGCAGAAAATATGTTAGGCTATACTTTCTTAATCAAAATAACATTACAATAAAAACAGCTGTTAGCGATGACCTCCGTTTACATCATCGTACAGGCGTGCACACGTTTCGACCGCGGCCCTAGATTTTCTTTGCGTTTTAGAAAATTCATTTATAACTAATGCGGCACAAAAGGATTGGTCCGCATTAGTTATCTAAACATGTAAATAAGCCCACTCTAGCAGTCTTATCTTAAATATTCCGCTTGGGGATATTATTTTATTTTATACCCTTAAAAATCCGGTTCCACCGTATTTTAGAAAATCCATTTCCGTTTGTGTTCCAGCTCATCCAGGTAAATAAAGCTTTACCCACAATATGATCCTCCGGCACAAAGCCCCAATCCCTTGCGTCCAACGAATTATGTCTGTTGTCCCCCATCATCCAATAGTAATCCATTCTGAATGTGTAGGAATCCACTTTGTTGTCATTCAGGTATAAACCATCCGCCCTCTTTTCCAGGCGGTTATTTTCATAAACCCTGATCGCGCGTTCATAAAGAGGCAATGTTTGCGCGTTCAGAGCGACTTTCATCCCTTTTTTTGGAATCACAAAAGGTCCAAAGTTATCGTAATTCCATTTGTACTGCGGATCATTCGGGAATGTATTGGCTTCCGGTTCCCCTGCTTTGCGCAGGTTCATCTGCATCGATTTAACATTAGACCAAGATTTTACCATGTTCACCTGATCAGGTGTTAGAAAGACCACATAAACTCCGGGCTGAATCTGTGCGATTTCGATCCCCATATCACGCATTCGCTGTTCATCCAGGCCTGTCTCATCAGTCATCACGGTATAATCCATCTGACTTTCTGGAGCAACGAAGCCAGGTTGATCGTTTACATAAAGTACAGCATCGCGCATGCTGATTTTATCACCCGGCATTCCAACACAGCGTTTGATCAGATGCTCCCGCTTGTCCACTGGACGTGTTTGAATAGTAAACTGTTGATGGACGGCTTCGTAACCCATGGAGCGAACCAGATCGTAATAAGGCTGATCCTGATTCTCTATCGCGACAGTATCTCCGGCCGGCGCATTAAAAACAATGACATCATTACGTTTGATCTCCTGAAAACCGGGCAACCGCTTATAAGGAAGTTCGATCAGTTCAGAAAATGCTTTACCACCG
The DNA here is from genome assembly GCF_002484085.1 of Sphingobacterium sp. UBA7625. Classification (NCBI taxonomy): domain Bacteria; kingdom Pseudomonadati; phylum Bacteroidota; class Sphingobacteriia; order Sphingobacteriales; family Sphingobacteriaceae; genus Sphingobacterium; species Sphingobacterium sp. UBA7625. Next base: position 145,223 of record NZ_DLJD01000059.1, on the reverse strand, counting down.
AATAAAGGCATGGTATGATGTGCAAAAGGAAAAGCAATCGGCGTATTGGGAATACGGGGACCATAATTCAACTTACTGACAAACAAATAATCGCCGATCAAAAGCGACTGTTGCATAGAACCCGAAGGGATCATAAAAGCTTCCAGCAAGAAACCGCGGATCAGCGTTGCGGCCACCGTCGCGAAGACAATGGCATCCGCCCACTCTCGTACCATAGATTTCTTATAGGGATATTTGGTTTTAAATTCATTGTAGGATTCATGCAGCAGCCTCAGCTTATCCTCTTTTGTCAGCTGTGCGTCCTCAGCTGAAGCTTTCAGTTTTTTAGCATAAAGTCCATTTAGAAATTGAACGTTTTTGTCTCTTCCCCAGAGCGGTAATACGATAAAAGGGACCAGCACCGCAGCACAATTTTCCCAAAATCTTCTTTTACCAAAACAATGGATGAAATCCAGGTATAAATTATAAAAGACAAAGACATTCACGATCGGAATGACCAACAATACAATATACCAGACAGGCCGATTGGTTATCTGTCCTTGAATCCATTGGCTGTAAACAGGTACAATCCCCTCCCAGCCACGACGCTCCGCCTTCTCAAACAAAAGCCAAAAACCATAAGCAGCAATGATGGTCAGTACAATAAAAAGAATAAGCGCCATATGTTGTTTTTTTTCGAAATGTAAATGGATGAAAGTTAGTAAATAAACAGTCTGGATTGGTCTGATGGAGATTCTTTTGCCTGCTGTAGCTCATTATATCGTACAATGTATTTGATAAACACATCATAGTTATACTTTTGCTCCTTTTCAAATTCAGCAAGTAACTCTGGCTCATCATTAATTAACTGCGTGAAGGTAATCTGTCTTTTCTTTTTAGCATTGCTAAATAGGCCATTGTTGTTGCTATTGATTTCAGCGACCTCACCAGTTCCTTTTTTCAGTGCATATGCATATTTATTCTTATTAACCAATATAGTCGGCATCATTCCGGCACCACCGCCACCAACATTAACTGCGGCACCACCACTAAATTTTAGTTCTGAAACATAATAGGCCATTATTTCACCATCGGCCAGCACTTCCGCAAAAGTTGGATCCTGATCTATTCCCTTCTGTATGCGATACATTTTTGGGCTTGTTCCGGGGACCACTTCCAATCCTTTTTCTACATAGGATGGTGCATATACTTTCTTTTTGGACTGCCAGTACGCACGGTATACCTGGTCAGGTGTAAAAGTCAACTTTTCCTTTTGTTGATTTTCAAATTTAAGTTTATTGTCCTTTACAGATGAAATCTTCCCATATAAGGTGTCAGCATTCATCAACACCAGGTAATCTAGCTTCTTTTGATCCCCCTGAGCCCAAAGTGCTGTCGCTGAGAATAGAAAACACAGGGTGACAGCATTGGATAAAATTGAAATAATTTTCATTAGATATAATATATTAAATTATCTTTCGCAGTATAGGGAATCCTCCCTAATCATACAGATCGTTGGTATTCCTGCCGCTATCACAAAATTAACTGATCGCACAGGTTTTACACCAGCATTTTGTCGCATAAATCTACATAAAAATACGAGATTCAATGAAAAGTCCTTCGGCTTTAACATTTCATTTGCATCTCATGTTAAATTCCCATTCCTCGCCAAACTCAGCTAATGCCGCTATAAAAAAAGCCGCATCAAACATGACACGGCTTCAGTGGCGCTTATCGACTAAGTTTCTAGCCCTTATATTTACCCTCAAATTCGGTAGATGCTTTATTCACACCATTGCTCATATTTTCAAAGGCTTTATTGATATTATCCAGCAGTGCTGATTCGGCAGTAGCGTCAGGCGTTTTGTTCTTGCGCAACTCGATCAGTTTTGGATAGTCTTCGGTAACGATCTTTTTATAACCGTTGAGCCCATCGAGTACCGCCTTCTGAAAATTGGCGTCACCTTTGAAATCACCGAGATCCTCCACTTTCTTGATATCTTCATTCAAGGCTTTCTCCCAATCCGAACGAACCTGCTCTGCCTTCGTATAATCAGATGCATTCATGGCAGCATTCATATCAGTGATATGCTTTTCACTTCCATTGATGACCGTAATAATTGAATTGTTATAAGTTGCAGGATCCTTCGTTCCTGAACCACAACTTGACATCGTCAGTACCGCTACGGTCAAGATGCCTGTTATAAATTGTTTCATCATTGTTGATATATTTTATAATTTATTTGTTTTCTTATTTACAAACGCTCCCTCCTATCCATTCCGTATTGACCTCGAAGAAACTGCCGTAGTAACCCTTTAATCAACTTACTCAAAGATAGTTGAGCTACAGATTTCTTTTTATCACTGATTTCAGGGATTTATCATCACGAAATTAATTTCGCAACACAGTTGCTTTTGAAGTCTTTTTAACTATATTTGTTGCAACTTAATTGCAATACATAATTTACAAACAACTCAACAATTGATGAACAGGCGTACGATTTTTACTCTATTATTCACCTACGGCATCCTATATCCTGTTTTCGCACAAGAAAAAGCAGCAAAAACCATTGGACTGCGTGAGGTACATGTTGAGGGCAAACGTTATAAACATTCTGCGGAGGGCGTCCTATCTATGGATGTCTTAACCAGCGATTCCATACAGAAATATCAGGCAGGCAGCTTGATGCAGACCTTAAGTCGGCTACCCGGGGTCAATGCCATAGGCATAGGTGCCAGCCAATCCAAACCACAAATTCGGGGTCTGGGCTTTAATCGGGTAGCCACCCTAGAAAATGGGATTAAGCACGAAGGGCAGCAATGGGGTTTGGATCATGGGCTGGAAATTGATCAATACAGCATCGGCACCGCCGAAATCATCAAGGGAGCCGGTTCATTTATGTATGGGTCGGATGCCATTGGCGGTGTTATCCGACTCCTGCCACCAGCTGAACTACAAGCGAATGGATTGAAAGGTGTTGTTAATTTATTGACCAAGTCTAATAACGCTACTTATGGAGGATCCCTGCAACTGCAGGGCAGAAAAGGCAATTGGGTCTTCGGTGGCGGTGTAACACATTTGGATTATGCCGACTATCGTGTCCCGACTGACACAGTGTATGTATACAATTATGCGGTCCGGTTAAAGGATCGCCAGGTGCGCAATACGGCCGGCCGGGAGACCAACTTTCAGCTCAGGGGAGGTTATACATCCGATCAATTTTCCTCCATTTTCTATTTAAGCAATTATCACACTAGAATAGGCTTTTTTGCCAATGCACATGGTTTAGAGCCACGCGGAGTGAATACAGTCTTGTACGACCAATCAGACCGGGACATTCTTTACCCAAGCCAGCAGGTTAATCATTTTAAACTCATCAATCGAAATTATATCGCACAGGGCAGACATAAGATCTGGGTGGATCTTGGTTACCAAAGAAATTATCGCCAGGAGTTCAACAACTATACTGCACATGGGTATATGCCACCAGTCTATCCCAAGGATATGAACATGCCCATTCATCTTGAACGACGCTATGACAAAGAGATTGTTAATATTGCACTAAAAGACCAGTTCACCCTAGGCACACACCGGTTCACCGTTGGGGGCAATGCTGAATACCAGCACAATAAAATAGCTGGCTGGAGTTTCCTTATCCCGTCGTACAAACAACAGGCAGTGGGGGCATTTATTCATGACCAATATCCGATCAACGATCAAATGATACTCTATGCTGCTTTACGTTATGACTATAGCCACATACATACCTCACCCTATCAGGACTGGTTTGCCTCCACACTGGAGAACAATCAATCGGTTCATATTGTCAGAGCAGATGAACTTCGCCGTAGTTTCAATAGCTTGGTTTGGTCGTTAGGGGCAACGCGACAAATCGGCTCATGGGAAACCAAACTGAATGTTGGTAAAAGTTTTCGGGTACCTATTGCACAGGAACTCGCCGCCAACGGGGTAAATTATCATTATTTCAGTTATGAAAAAGGCAACGCATCCCTTTCACCCGAACAATCCTACCAAGTCGATTTCGCCCTGGCCCGGCGTTCGAGGAATGCTTACATTGCTTTCACACCCTTCTTCAATTATTTCGCGAATTATATCTACCTCAATCCCACGTCAGGTTATGATCAGTATTACGGAGCGGGCAATCAAATATTTGAGTATGCCGAAAGCAAGGTACGTCGCTATGGTGCTGAACTAAAAATGGAATATCGCCCTTTAGCTCACTGGAAGGTAGAAATACTGGGTGAATATGTTCGATCCGAACAATTATCCGGCAGCAAGAAAGGCTATACCTTGCCTTTCTCTCCTGCTCCTTCACTTTTGGTAGACCTCAGTTGGCTTCCAAAAAGCAGCACATATTTTAAGGAGTCTTATCTCTCTTTGGATTGCAAATGGACCGCCCGGCAAGACCATATTGTTCCACCAGAAGAAAAAACAGCAGGCTACCAAGTCTTCAATTTCAGAGCAGGAACACAGTTGACATGGGGCAAGTCAGCACTGCAATTGCGCTTACAAGTCCAGAATATGTTTGACACCAAATATATGGATCACACCAGTTTTTACCGTCTGATATCGCTCCCGGAACAGGGACGAAATATCGTCCTATCTATTGGTATACCATTTGGGAAGAAAAACCCAAGCTAATCGACATATTCATCCAATCACAGCACAACTAATTGATTAAACTCATGATAAAAACGAACACACAGATGCAGAGACTGAAACAATATGCGCTTATGGGCCTCATGTTGGCCTCCACCATCGCTTGTAAAAAGGATACCGAAAAGATTGACACCGAAAAACCAATCATCGATCTCAGTGCAGCAACAGCTTTTCCAAAGCAGTGCAGCCAAATCAAACGCGGGTCCAGTTTTACCTTTCACGCGAGACTATCCGACAACGTCGCTTTGGGCAGTTATAGCATTGACGTTCATCACAATTTTGACCATCACTCCCACAGTACCGAGGTAGAGGAATGTACATTAGAACCCGTCAAAAAACCTGTCAAACCGTTTGTGCTTGTCAAGTCCGTCAATATACCCGGACAACCACAACAGTATGATGCCCAACTTCAGATTGACGTTCCCGCAGACATCGATCCCGGAAATTACCATTTTATGATTCAAGTGACAGATCAATCCGGATGGAGCATACAACGCGGAATTAGCGTACGTATCGTGGAATAACGCCACTTAAATTGCAACTATACTTAAATTATTTTTTATTATAAAATTCAAATCCAATGAACATGAAAACTAGAAACATTAACTTATTCCTGCTGTTTACAGCGCTTGTCTTTGGCTTCCTGTCTTCCTGTAAGAAAGACGATGCCGATATCCCCATCTCAACAAAACCCGAAATCGGCACCCTGGAAATCGGATCCGATAATAATAAAACAGTAAAAGCAGGCTCGGATCTCCATTTAGAAGGTGATATTGTGGCGGAGGCACTCATCGACAAGATTGTTATCGAAATCCACCAGGAGGGCGGAGGTAACTTCAAATTAGCCAAAGTTTATACCGACGAAAAATATGTCGGTAAAAAAAATGCAACTTTTCATGAACACATGGACATTCCATCTGAAGCGCCTGCCGGTCAATATCATTTTCACTTTACAGTAACCGACAAAGCCGGGAATTCGACAACCGTAGAGTCGCCATTGACGATACAGGCGGCAGATGCCAAAGTTGCTTTTAAACTGGTCTTTACCGAAGTAGATGCCCATGCCCATGGCGATCACTTCCACGATATCGCTGATAAGTCTGGGGTAGAACCTATTTCAGTGAGCTTTGAAAACAGCGGCAAGGCATTAGGAGATGGTCACGCCCATATCAAGCCCGCAGGTGTTTATAAAATTGACTTCAAACAATTTGATGCCGCAGGGCAGGAAATTCAGGGGCAGTATATTAAAGATAAAGCAACAGCAAGCCTTTATAAAGCCTTCTTAACCGGTGGCGCTTTTGTTTTGAATTCCAATAGCACAACCTCAAGCGGTGCAGTCTTTCAGACAAAAGAAACAACTTATGGGGATGGTTCGACTGTAACAGGTGCCGTTGAAACGACTGGTATCACGAGCTATTTTACAGCCGGAAAAGATAATGCGGGGGAAAAAGATGTTGCCTTCGTGCTACGAAAATTTAAGGACGCAGCGACGAAAGCTACGATTACCCGTGCGGATTGGAACCGCGCCGACTATGTGGCGAAATATCCCGGAGAGGATATCATCCAACTATCCTTTGAGATGCATGCCGAAGAGGGTGAAGATTAATTTAAAGCGACGACTATTTTAATAAAAAACACCTAGTTAGGAAGGCTAACTAGGTGTTTTTTATCCAAATTATTTATATTCGCTATATTGAATTAGCAGGTAACACACATCAATAACAATTTATGACTATTTTTTTAGCCCTATTTTTTACAATTCTGATAGGACTAATATTATTTATCTTCTACCAATTCACAAATAAATCCAAATGGGTAACCTGGATTTATTTGAGCCTCCTGATTCCTATTTTTATCTTTTGGTTATATCTATTCAATTGGAGAGAGCCGAGTAAAGATCGTGTAGAATCACTGCTTGGATTCTCCATTGGAGATGATATAGAAGTTTTGCGCGATGATTACTATGACGAATTACGCGACTACGATTTAATTTATAAAATCAAACTCAGTGATAAAGCGATTCGTCAAATCGATAACAATCTACAACAAATAAGCACCTTTCCCCTAAATGACTCAATTTCGAAATCGAATTGGGTAAAAGAAAATCAGATTTATTATTACAACAAAACACAAAACAGTCTTTTTTATGACGTAAAAATTGACATCCGTGCCAAAACAATTGAATACCAAGAAACAAAGATGTAACAAGGATGCTTTGTTAAAATAAGCTTACCATCATCAATCTCTTACTTTTCCTAACATATTCCCTTTGGGATCGACCACAAGTTTCCATTCGTTTGATCCATTTTTTACTTCGAATGCATAAGTAACCTTTTGCTCCTCCGTAATCTTTTTGACATCTTCGATACGATAGCCGGGGAATTCCTTTTTTACATTGGCAATCACCGCTTGTGGTAAATCATTTTTTGCAAGTTCTTCCTTATGGCGCACAATTTTACCGTTGCTCTGAATCCAAACTTCGTGATCTGTTCCAAACAAACCCGTTTCAAATTCGGCTTCATAAAGACCCGCTTTCAGCTCCCAGTCAACCCCTTTTGCTTTCGGGAATTTTTGCTGAAAACTATTTACCACGACAGCAGGTACTTGACTTTGGGGAATATCCTGAGCAAAAGCTCCAATCGTTGTAAGTGCTAGGATACATGCACTTAGTATTGTTTTACATTTCATCATTTTACTTTCCTTAATGTATTACAAAGTAAAGCCCTGATTCTGTAAAGATTTGGGAATGTATTTATTTATGCTTGACGAAAATCCAGTTTAAACATATGCTGATTATTTCCATACTGGTATGCAATATGAAACCCATACAAATTACATATTGCCCGTACAATCGCCAGTCCCAATCCCGAGCCTTTGGATGAACTATCCGATTTATAAAATCTTGAAAAGACCTGTTCAGCATCCAGAGCCCCCTGAACACTTGTATTTGCAACCAGCAGTGCATTTTCAGTGATCGTAATATCAACTTGCCCGCCCTCGATATTATGGAACAAAGCATTACGGATCAAATTTGACACCATGATATTGGCCAGAGAACTATCTAACTGTAGGTTAAGCTCCAGTTGTTGTAGTACCTGTATCGTGATATTTTTAAATGCGGCCATATCCTCGAGTTCCTCGACGATATGTGTCACAAGGGTGTTGAGCGAAAGATCCTCGTTGTTTAAAAATTGCCTGTTTTCAATCTTTGTAAGCAATAATAGTGACTTATTCAATCGCACCAATCGCTCCGCAGTGTTCAATACTTCGGCAATTGCATTTGCCTGTTCAGGCTGCAAGCCCTCTGTTTCAGCCACCATTTCAAGTTTGTTGATCATTATCGCCAAAGGTGTCTGCAATTCATGTGAAGCATTCCCGATAAACTGCTTCTGCTGTTCATAGATTTCCTCGTTATGTTGGATCAATGTTGTTACAGCAAACTGCAAATCTTTGAATTCCATAATCTCGGTATCCATCGCCGGTTTGCCGTCTGATTTCCCAAGACGAAATTTGGTCAGCTGATCTAAAAAATGATACAGGGGACTCCATAATCGTTCGATAACCACCTTATTGATCGACACAATACTGACCACCAGCAGGACAAATAGAATCAGAACAGAATAAAACAGGTTTTTGATCAGATCACTCTCCTCGATCATCGAATTAATAATCGCAAGCTCGTAGTAATGCCCTTTATGCTCAAAAGCCGTTGTCAGCATACGCACAGGCTCAAGCTCAGGTTCAGGATCATCGTCATCCTGCATATAAAGCATGGTATCTTTATATACATTCTGCATGTTGATCGCCTGCTGTTCAGAAATTTCACGTACCTTATAATTGTTAACTCCAAATTCCAGATCCGGAGATACAATTGCCTCAGAAGCCAGCTCCTGAATAATTAAGCGCTTTTGATTCTCCAATTCCTCATCTATATTATCATGGATCACTTCCAGCATAAATAAATAAAAGATGGTCGACCATAGTGCAATCACAACAAGTACGGAGACAGCGAGATATTTAAGTGTCTGATTGGCTAATTTCATTTTTCAACAAGTTTATATCCTATGCCATAGACCGCCTCAAAATCCACATCCGCCTGTTTCGCCAAAAATTTCTTTCGAAGATTTTTAATCTGGGAATAGATAAAATCGAGATTATCTGCCTGATCGGTATTATCTCCCCAAACATGCTCTGCCAATGCGCTCTTACTGACCAGGCGGTTTTTATTCAGCAAAAAATAATTGAGGATATCAAACTCCTTTCTATTCAGTGCGACAGGTTCACCGGCAATCGAAAGACTACGTTCATTCAGATCCAGCAGCAGATTGCCCATTGCCAACGTATTTTTGCCATCACGTTGTTTTCTGCGCAATACCGCTTTAATCCGGGCATTTAACTCGGCGATATGAAAGGGTTTGGTCAGGTAGTCATCGGCTCCAAGTTCCAGCCCACGCAGCTTGTCATCCAGGGAATCCTTCGCAGAAATGATAATGACATTATCCGATTTACCCTCCTGTTTAAGTAGGTCCAAGACCTGCAATCCACTCCCCCCCGGAAGCATGATATCCAGCAAAATACAATCATAGTCATAGACCGAGACCTTATCCACCGCCGATCTAAAGTCGCCGGCAGTCTCTACGATATAATCTTCTTTAACAAGAGAGTCTTTCAATGTTTCCCTCAATTCCGCTTCGTCTTCAATTACAAGTATTTTCATTGGACAATTGTTTTTTTAACCAAATTTCACCTCTATTCAACTTTTCCTTACCCGTTACAAATGTATTCCGAATTTAGGAAAGAATTGGGAAAATGACTATTGTTCTTTGCCGACATCAGGACAGTCCATATCGAATAACTGTTTATTTTAATCCATTGCCTCAAATGCTATGGGCTTTTCGTATTTTAGGTCTGAGACATTGTACTATGGATAAACGAAATGCTAATAGCTGGGCACCGGTCATTGGGCTGGACGGTTTTCGCAAAGAACAGACCGCCGGCCGGGAAGAACTTCTCTTCAATGAATTACATGGCGAAAGGCTGATCGAAAAGCCCCATAAGCACGATTTTTTTATTATCAATTTATTTGATACCGCCTCTGGTGTCCATACGATTGATTCGATTGACTATCCGATTAAAAATCATCAGGTACATGTGCTATTCCCGGGTCAAATGCATAAGTGGCACGTTTATGCCGGTACAATTGGCTACCAATTGATGATCGAACGCTCATTTTTTGAGCATTTCGCACCCTTCTTTCGCTTTTCTTTTACCAACTACCAGAACCACCCTGTGATCGACCTGACTAAAGAAGCCTTCTTGCAGCTCCACTACGAATTTGAATCAGTCAAAAAAGAGCTGGAGCGTGAGCATTCATTGATCCCCCTGATTACAGCACGTGCTGGTGTGATCGCCGCCATCGTCAGCAGGGAAGCAGAGCATGTATTCACCGAATTTAAAGTCTATCAATCCGTCCCTCGTCTTGCCAAATTCAATATGTTGATAGACGAGTTTTTCAGGGAACAGAAATTAGTTGCTTTTTATGCCGAGAAGCTGTACATCTCCCCCAACTATCTCAATATTCTGTGCAAAAAACATTTGAAGATATCCGCCACCCAGCTCATCCATCAACGGATCTGTGTAGAAGCAAAACGCCTTCTTCAAAGTACGGAATCATCCATTAAAGAGATTACATTCGAATTGGGATTTGCGGATCAAGCCTATTTCTCGAATTTTTTTAAGCAGCAGACGGGTGTAAGTCCAAGTGATTTTCGGGAAAAAAGATAAATCGCACAAGAAATGGCAGAAATTACCCCGTAATACGCAAGGTCTCTGTATATACCTTTGTAAAAGGCTGATTCATTTAATGGATCAGTTAGATTGCACCGTAAATAGAAAATAAAATGAAACCAATAGCGCTTACACGCAAAGAATTTATACGGAACTCAGCTCTTGCACTCACCGGAGCAACATTGATCCCGGGCATGCTCGTCGCCGAAGATCGTAGGGAACTTAGTCCGCAGACTTTGGCTGGACACCAAGGCAAAAAAAGTTATAGCCTAAAGAATGTTTTATTGGAAACAGGCTTTGAATATGATGGAAATGGCAATGTCATCGCAACAAAAACTGATCTTTTTACAGTACAGATCGATGGCGGAAAAATCAAAAAAATTGGGCCCAACAGTACCGATGCCAATGCCGTAGATGCAAAAGGCCGTCTGATGCTCCCTTCGTTTAGAGATATGCACATCCATCTGGATAAAACATTTTATGGGGATAAATGGCAAGCCGTGCGCCGTGGTGCCGGAGGTGTCAAAGGAATGATCGCACTAGAGCAACAGCTTCTTCCGGAACTGTTAAAAAACTCGACCTATAAGGCAGAAAAACTGATTGAGCTACTACAATCCAAAGGAACAGCCTTCGCACGTAGCCACGTCAATATAGAGCCCACATCAAAACTGGATTCCCTACATCACCTACAACTTGCACTGGAAAATAAGAAAAACAGTTTTGGAGCCGAGTTGGTTGCCTTCCCCCAGCATGGTGTATACTACACGGATTCTGTACCCTACCTCAAAGAAGCTGCAAAAACCAATATTGATTTTATCGGTGGCGTGGACCCTTTTACCATTGACGGTGCCATCGAGAAAACCATGGACTTCACTGTTCAGCTGGCATTGGATCATAACAAAGGAATTGACATCCATTTGCATGAGTCTGGAGAATCCGGATTGAAAACGGTGGAGTATCTGATCAAAAAAGTAAATGAAAATCATGCTTTAAAAGGAAAAACCTACCTCAGTCACTGTTTTGTTTTAGGAAGGCTCGAGAAAGCCAAACAACAGGAGATCGCGGAAAAGCTCGGTGCAGCACAGATCGGTATTGTCTCTACGATTCCTTTTGCTGGCTTGATTATGCCTATCCCAACACTCCTGGAAAACAAGGTCACCGTGATGACCGGAAACGACAGCATTGTTGATCACTGGAACACCTTTGGGACAGGAAGTGTCCTACAAAAAGCCAATATAGCCGCCCAGGTATATGGACAGGTCACTGAGTACGGTCTGTCACGTATGTTAAAGCTGGCAACCGCAGGCCCGATTCCATTAGATGACAAAGGGCAACAGCAATGGCCAAAACCCGGTGATGACGCAAATATCGCACTTATCGATGCAAGCTGTTCGGCCGAAGCTATTTCGCGTATTTCACCGGTGGCCTCTCTGATCTATCACGGAAATATTGTCTACTAGGCTTCTGGCAGATAAAGCACTACTCACCAGGTCTATTTTAACACAATGGCGGTCAATTGCCTTTTACAGGCTCTTGATTGCCCCCCTTGTGAAATGATTGTCACTAAAATCGTACGTACGTCTGTCGACTCCATATCTGGTCCATGATGCCATGAAAAACAGAAAGCTCGGTGTTAGATCACACTGAGCTTTTTCATTCTGTAGCGTCTCTATTTCAGGAAATCGAAGCTAATGTCGTTATTTGACGAGCTTAACATTATCGAGACAACTACTATCGTTTAAACAGCCTCATTACACGAGGCTCTACCCAATCGCTGAGAATGTAGGCAACACCCAACATCAGGAGCGTAACGGCAAAAACAAGCACATATTTATTTACGTAGCCATGAAGCTGGTTGAAAATAATAAAACCGATATGCTGATGAATAAGATATAAAGGATAGGTCAGCATCCCAATTTTGATGAATTTAGGCGAATTGAGGCATTGTAGTTTCTTACAGGAGACAACTAACATCACCATATAAAATATAACGATGGTAACAGCAATTATATAGGGGGAAAAATCGCTATGAAAAGTTCTCGTCAGCCAATGAATACGGCCAATGGCACCATCGATCGACAGGTACACGCACCAGGACAATACGATAAAATGCTTTACAGCCGGTCCCTGCAAAAAAATCTGGCAAAATACGATTCCTGCAATAAAATAAGCACTCCAGTCCAGAATGAAAAGGTGGTGGACAGTATCATAAATTTCTGATGGTCCAACAAACAGCCGCAAGCTTGACAATAACAACCAGAAGTAGACAAGATAGTCGAGGCTCAGCTGCTTAAAGCGGTTTATGACAAGAAACACCGCGATAATAAGGTAAAATTTCAATTCAACATAGAGAGACCAATACGCCCCATCGATATTTCCCTGTCCGAACAGTTCCTGAATCATGGTCAGGTTGGCGAAGAGCTGTTTGAATGTCACAAGATAGCGCGGCGCCCCAAAGAAATAAACGGTCACAAATGTAATGATCAAACAGATCCAATACATTGGATACAAGCGTTTAAAACGTGAATAGCAAAATTTGGGCAACGAACGATGTTTGATGGAAAAGGCAATCACAAAACCGCTGATGATAAAAAAAAGGTCGACACCAAGATACCCATATTTAAAATATTCACCGATCTCATCGAAATGCAGCAGGGACATGTTGCCTCCTTTATACCCCCGATATAAGTAATGGTACAATACCACCGCAGATGCCGCGATAAAGCGAAACAGATCTATTTGATAGATTCTTTTGGATTCAGACATTTGAGCGCAAATATAGGCTGTTTCATTTATAGTTTCTGATGACGGCTTAAAAAGGACAATATTAATTTCTGAGCCCACGGCCGTCAATATACGTTGAACATAGCCCATGTAGCATCGAATTTATAACATCATTATGTGACTATGTCACATTGCATTTCCATCACATCGTGGTTAACTTTACTTACGTTAAACATCCGTAAAACGAGGAAATTATGAAAAAGAACCTATTAATAGTCTTTATTGCCGTCGCTGCCATATGCTTCGGTTATCAAGCAAAAGCACAAACAGCTACTTCGGCACCTGTTACTGTAAACATCAATCTAACCGATGCGATCTCAATTACCTTAGGGGCAGATCCCACAGTCAATTTTGACTATATCACAGCGGCTGATTATGCCGCGTCAAAAACGGTAACGAAAGCCAATCATTTTACGGTTGTCAGCAATCAGACTTATGACCTTACGGTAGCCGCAACGGGCACATTTCAACCGGCTGGAGGACCGGACTTAGATATTGTTACAGTTACTGTACCTGCTGCAACGGCCAATGGCGGCACTCCGGTTACCAATGTACCCCTTAGCACTACCTCTGCGGCTTTGGTCAATGGTTCTACGGCATCCACAGGCGCAGTTTATACGGTGAATTATACGATTTCAAATCCGGCGTCCCTATTGAATCTTACAGGATCTACTTACAGCACGACAGTAACCTATACCGCAACGCAACAATAAAAATTTGACTAAATATTTTTTTGTGAGATATTCTTTAGCCGTATTTGTTATCCTGATATGCAATACCCTGGTCCACGGACAGGGTATTTCCATTTCACCTTCGCGGATATTTTTCACCGGCGAAGCCGGACAGACCGTCAGTCAGGCCATTACGTTCAGTAATACTTCTACCGGCGCGCTATCCTTCGTCGCGAATCTGAAAGATTGGGACCGCGACTCGTTGGGCAGTAAACGGTATTATGCTACAGGCGCTAATACCGGGTCAAATTCTTCCTGGCTTACTTTATCTGAGAACGCGGTACAACTCGCACCTGGCGAAACAAAGGTGGTCAATCTTTCCATGACCATTCCAGATCATCCGGCAACGAAACAGCAACGCCATAGCATGCTTTTCTTTACACAGGTTAAAGAACAAAAAGCCGCCCAGACGAACGGATTTCATATGAACGTCCTGATTGAGGTCGGCATCCAGGTTTATTATACGCCAACAGGATTAAAACCCGGTGATCTAGAGTTTCTTGCTTTTGAAGATAAAGGTGCTGCTACTGTTCAGGAAGGCAAAGTTGTCCGGCGAATGGAAGTCAAGGTTAAAAACACAGGCCAGATCAACAAGGATGCCTATGTACGTTTTGAGCTGACCAATACGGAAACCGGTGAAGAGATACCCATCGACGCTGTAGCCATTGCCATGCTTCCTGATGCGGAACAATGGGTCCGTGTAGACCTACCTGGTAAACTTGCCCCCGGTCGATACCTCGCTGTTGCCATACTTGATGCTGGCAGCCAATATGATTTAAAAATTGCGGAAAAAGAAATTACATACTAGAACAAGTTTCGCCTTACTGTTTATTGGCGCTGTTTCCTATACAAATAGTGTAAAGGCTCAGGCAACTGTAACAGTACCACAGGCAAACATTCAGGCAAGAACCGACTATACAGCTAGCATTACCGCCGGACAATATTCAAGTGTATTGACTCTACTGCCCACCTTCCGTGTTAAAGCAGATGCATCTACATTTAACAGTACGACCAGTGGCAATTTCCCAACAAATCTTGTTCATATTAAGCTTTCGAGCATAGGAGCAGTCCCTTTATTATCGCTTTCTGGAAATAACGAGGTTGCCCTGTCAACGACAAATCAAAATCTATACACTGCACTTGCCAGCCTAGCGTCGGGAACAATAACAGCTAATGCCCGTATATCTACCTCCAGCCAAACCTGGGTTGCGGGGTCATATACGAATAATGTTTCCTTTTCCACGCAGGGCATTTTAGCGGGATCCATTACACCGACCAGCTTCGTATTGACGATCAATATCCCCGGATTTATTAGCCCTCCGGCCAGTATTGGTACGACCAGTTTGCTGGTCAATGACCTGAGCTATTATCGTGCTGCCAATGGCATTAGTAGCAATACTGTTATACCCCTATCGACCACTGTTGCTTATACCCCAAGTATTAAAACAGGGAACACACAATTTAGCTTCAGCAGCAGCGCAGCCTATAGTGCCTTACCTGTTGTTCCTGTTTCGACAGTCAATACGACTTTAACAGGGATCGCAAATGCGACCTCTACAGCTTTATCCACAACGGATCAATCCTTAACCAATACAGCCGGTATTACTGTGCCCACAAACAACAGTCAATCGTTGACCTATACGTATAGCATTGGATTAAACCAGCTGAAAACAAATTTTTTACAGGCAGGCACATATGCTGTCCCATTGACCTATACCTGGAACAAATTATCATCAGCCTATCCGAGCGGGAGCCTACAGGCACAAGCAAATGGCAATCTGTCTGTTGTTGTAAGCGACCTTAGCGAAATCGTTGCCAATCAACAATCCGTCAATCTTGTTTTTGCAACCGCCAATGATTATAAGAATGGCATCAATTTAAATATTCCGGCACATCTAAAACTTAGTAAAACAACACCATACAATCTCTACGTACGGGCTA
This sequence comes from Sphingobacterium sp. UBA7625, assembly GCF_002484085.1. Lineage (NCBI taxonomy): Bacteria > Pseudomonadati > Bacteroidota > Sphingobacteriia > Sphingobacteriales > Sphingobacteriaceae > Sphingobacterium > Sphingobacterium sp. UBA7625. The sequence continues at coordinate 129,320 of NZ_DLJD01000059.1, read as the reverse complement.
CATCGGCAAGTTTTACCTCAGGAACCAACAGTATTCCGTTAAATGTACTGCGCATCGGCCCAATGGCCGGTCAGAGCGGCATGAATACCGTTACACTTTCCACGACAGCTCAGCAGCTCATTCAGAATGCCGATCCTGTGATAGACCGTAATCTCAATATTCTTTACAGTATCCCAGCCAGCGCAACAGGTACACTGCTCAATAAACCTGCCGGCGCCTATACAGCCAATATTATTTTTAGCTTCGTCGCCCCTTAAAAACGCTTAACACCGACTTTTCTACGCTCATCCCGATAATTAAAATCAGGAATTATGTTATCCGTATCTGCTTTTACTTCGATTTCACAATGTTGATTTTCGATTGAGAAAGGCATTCCTTCGGTAACAACAGCGATGCTGTAATTTCCCAATGGAATGTACAGCACATAATCGCCGTTTTGTGAACTTAATGTACTGTAGGTCTTCCCTTGGCTATCCGTCGCAGTTATTTTTATTCCGCCAAGTTGCGGCTTTGTTTTTAGATACTTATTATCAACGACCTTAATGCGTCCTTTTAACGCTCTCGTTTTTATCAGCGGAATTTCCAGCCGCTGGTTTTTAGTCATCAATATATTTATCGGCCCCTGCGAAACCCAACCCTTACTATTCTCCACCTGTACCAAATAAGGACCAACCCCCATATCAACAAATTTTACACGCCCATTCCCGTCCGTCTGTGCTATTTCCTTGCCAACCCGCACCAGCACGGACCGAGCTTTGGCTTCTCCGACATCGTTGCTACCGTTATTGTTGTCATCTTCGAAAAAAGTCAGTTCCAGCTTATGGCCTTTCTGTCCGGCCCGTTGGCCAAAATTCTTTTCTATTCCCAGGCGAATCTGCCTATTATTAAACGAATAACGGTTCAGCGGATTAGGGTCAGGCGGTAAATTCGGATCGATTAGGAACAATGATTTTCCGCTTATTGCCGTATAGAATATTTCGGCCGTCAGATTCCAGTTGTCTTTAATCTGCCAGCGGACATTGCCATTCACCGAGAAATTATTACTTCGGGAGAAGCCATAATAGCTATACATGGTCGACAGCTGCACATGAAGCTGGTTATTAAAGGCATAAAATTGTGTATTCGGGCCCAACGAGTAAATGCTGTAATTCGAATTTGCGCTAGTCGCCAAAAGATCACTTAAGTAGTACGGGTTGATCTGAATAAATGTATTAAATCCAAAAAACGTATGTGTATAATTACCATTGATACGGACCGAATGAAATGGCGCAATAGGTCTATTGGAGGTGTTCCTGTAGGTATATCCATAATCCGTTTGCAGCGAGAACCGGTGGCCTGGGGTAAAAAAATTGAGATCAGCCACCGTACGAAAGGAATTCGACTTCCAGTTTGTCGGATTAGTTGCAATTCCCCACCAATTCTGATAGGTACCCTGTTGAGCCATAAAATAAGGCCTGAGATCAAGTTGTAGTTTTCCAAAGCCAGTATGGTAGCCCAACTCATAAATCTGTACCCTCGAAGCATTGTTAAAAAAATAGTTTCTGTCTCCGGCAAGGTATCTTGGATTATTATCCATATAGCTGATCCGGGCAGAAAGATTTCGATCGTTGGCCAGTGACATGGTTATGCGTGAATCTGTTTGGGTAAGACCTCTACGCAGTCCCACATAATAGGGTGAACTATAGTAATTGACACTTGTAAGCTGATAGTTGCCAAAAGAAGTATTGTAATTTATGCCCCCCGCTACCGCCAGCCTATTATTTCCACTTTCAACCTGTTCGATGCTTGTTCCTCCTTCCAGGAAAAGGTTATTATTATTGCCCAGATCAATAAAACCTTTACCACTGAACAGACCACTTCGGACGCCTCGATAATCATTATTGCTATGTAAGAAGGCCATGCTGTTCTCCTGATTTTGTTCGGTTTGAATGGCATATTTAACGCCAACAATTTCCCCGCCTGGAATCGGATTATCCATTTCTGTAAACAACATGTAATTGTTCTGGATTGCATATAGGCTGAGGGAACGCCGTTTATCGAATCTGTAAGTCCCTTTGATACCGCGCCCATTGATAAACTGATCGAGATTTTCATAAATATTACCCAGTTTCACCCCCCACTTTTCGGTATCATAATCCAGATAGGTATCGTATAGATTAAAGGTACGTTGATCTTGATAATAATCGAGATTCATTCGGTAGCTCAATCTATCTTTGTTGTTCAGATCAATTTTGCCGTCTCCCTGTAGCTGGTAAACCGAAATATCTTGCCCCATATTGATATAACGCAAAGCCGCTCTGTTGTCAAAGGGTTGGTTTTGCAAATTCATATTGGAAAAGAAACGCTTTACACTACCCACTGTCATCATACGGACACGGTTGGAGGCCAATACGCTACCGCCGCCCTCGACCGCCTGAATATCAACATCGAAATCCATATTTATATTTTTCTTACGCAAACGGGTTGTAAAAGTCAGCAAAGACTGCCCCCCTGCGACCAGTGTGAACGGCAGTGTCTCACCGATAATCTCCAGGTCAGGAGAAAGGTTAGGAAAACGCAACTGAACAGTCAGGGGTACCAGTCCACGATTGACAGCGCGTACTGAAAATTGTGTTTGCCCCGTGGCCTGATCCAGGTAATATTCCGATTGTTCGGTCTGTATCAGGAAAGACTGTTCCATCTCCAACTGCGTATAAAAAGACTGGGGGGGCTGTACTTTTACTGATGGATCAACCGATTCCAATCCGATCGTAAAGGTCTGTGTTCCCTCCGCAATCGTCTGGCGGTCGGCGATATATTTTAGCGGAAAAATTTTTGTTTCTTTGGCCTTTAAAATAACTGAAGCAGGTAATTTTATTAAGCCCCGAAGCGCGGCAGTATTCGCTGACAGCGGTCTTAATTCAATTGATCGATCGGTATGGTTAATGATGTTTAACTTATTGGAGAATGTCTGTGCGGATGTAATCTGAATCGTATCACGTTCAAAATAATACAAAATATCGTACTGTTGCTGACCTTTCGCTTGGGACAAGAGAAGAACAGCATGACAGAAAAGAAACAGGAAAATCCAGCGGTTTCTTATTGGCATAGCATACGATTCAAATATCCATAAAAGTCAGGCTAAATTCCATGAGATTAAAATATAAGGCGTCACATCTTCATGTAACGAAATTTTAGGCTGTCAATTGCGCGATCAGTTCGCCTTTGCTGTTGATCTGGAGCTTTCGGTAAATTCGTTTGATGTAAATCCGCACCGTGTCCAATGAAATGGTATATTTCTGAGCGATCATTTTGTAGCTCAATCCCTCGATGATCCCATTGGCAATCTGGAGTTCCCGTGCAGTAAGCAGGTCTTCAATTTTTTTTGATTTAAAACTTTGTTCGATCAATGCCCTGTTTACACCTGGACTCACAAAGGATCCTTCATTTAAGGTAATCTTAATTGCCGAAAGAAGCGAATCCATACAGGTTTGCTTCAATAGATATCCGACGGCACCGTGTCTAAAACAACTACGTACAGTCTTAACATCACAGGTATTGGTTAATATCACAATTTCAGTTTTGGGAAAAATACTTTTAACATGTTCGACGATCAGTGGTTCCTGGCGTTCAATATCCAGGATCAGTACATCCGGTGCAGCCATAGCTCGGTCCACTCGCCCCTTGCCGATGTCAAAAATAACTTCGATCTGATTTGCCGCTACTTTATTCTTTATATTAAGTATACGCTTCGTTTCTTGTCTCGCATGTTCGTCACTATCTATGATGCCTACAGTAATCATGTCCTTATTATTATTCTGTATTAAAATCAGTCATATACGCTCTGATATCATGTTCTGAAGCCACCTCGTATCAATTCAAATTCCGCGAACACAATCCAGATTGGGTTTTATCGTATTTGTATCTCTTTAAAAACAACTACTAGAAAAGAATTGTTTTATAAAAGAAAAAATCATAAATATATTAGAAATTTTTTTCGACACAAGACGACTTCTGTAAGGGCCGTAAAATCACGATATGGTATAAGTGGGCTCGCCAAGAAGGCGAATTGAAACTTTTCATAAGGTATAATTGCGTTTAATAAAATGGATTATACGCAATTATAGCCATTTTTTAAAGAATACCAAGGCCTTCTTTTTATTTTATTGAATAATTGTAAAAAAAATATTCTATAGCAGGTTCAGGATAAACATTTCCAATACCATAGGACTACTTTATAAATGGATTTCGGATATGTGCTTCCTATAAACTTGTCATTTAACAATATGTTTCAGATATTCACCATATCCAGATTTGCATAGCGGTTCTGCAACAGCTAACAATTGATTTTTATCAATATACCCCATGCGATAGGCAACTTCCTCGATCGCGCCTATTTTCATTCCCTGCCGTTCTTCAATGACCTGTACAAATTGTCCTGCTTGCATCAGTGACTGTATGGTCCCCGTGTCTAGCCAAGCCGTACCGCGGTCAAATATGCCGACTTTTAATTTGCCCTGGCGTAAATATTCTTTGTTGATATCGGTAATCTCCAGCTCTCCCCGTGCAGAAGGCTTGATGCTTTTTGCAATTGCAACGACATCATTGTCGTAAAAATAAATACCTGGAACAGCATAACTGGATTTTGGATGGTTGGGTTTCTCTTCGATAGAAACTACATTTTTCGCAGCATCAAATTCGACCACGCCATAACGTTCAGGATCCTGTACAGGATAAGCAAATACGACACCGCCATCAGGGTTAGCGCAAGATTGCAACAGCTTTGACAAGCCCGAACCGTAGAAAATATTATCGCCAAGAATTAATGCGACCTTGTCGTCACCGATAAACTTCTCCCCCAATATAAAGGCCTGTGCGAGGCCATCGGGACTTGGCTGTTCCTTATATTCAAAGCGACAGCCCAATTGAGAGCCATCTCCCAATAACTTTTGAAAGTTTGGTAAATCCTGAGGAGTTGAGATAATCAATATCTCGCGAATGCCTGACAGCATGAGCGTAGACAATGGATAGTATATCATTGGCTTATCGTATACGGGCATTAATTGCTTACTCACGGCGAGCGTTAAAGGGTGCAAACGGGTTCCCGATCCACCGGCTAATATAATTCCTTTCATTTTTATCCAGCTATTCGTATTGAGACTTTCGTATTTAAAATTTGGTTGTATAAGCCTTCAGCCTAATAATCTTTTTCTTTAATTTTTATTTTCCTCGGCCAACATTTTAGCCAGACTTAGTTTCCAATCCGGTACAGCTACATCAAAGGTCGCTTTAATCTTCGATTTATCAAGCAGTGAATACTTTGGCCGTTGCGCGGGTGTAGGGTAGGCACTTGTCGGAATTGGTTTGACCTGACAATCAAACGAACGGAAATCGCGTATCGCTACAGCAAAATCATACCAAGATATCTCCCCCTCATTGCTGTAGTTATAGATTCCGGCTTTCCAATCCGGGCCATCAGCGATTTTCAAAATCGCCATCGCCAAATCTTTTGCATACGTCGGGGTACCGATCTGATCATTGATGACATTTACTTGATCCCGTTCGGCCATTAGACGACACATCGTCTTGACAAAATTCTTCCCATAAGCAGAATACACCCAAGATGTGCGGATAATAATCGACTCGGGACACCATTTCTGAATAGCCCGCTCCCCGGCAAGTTTGGTCTGGCCGTAGGCATTGATCGGTGCTGTAGGTGCATCTTCGGCTAGCGGAACGGCAGAATTACCATCAAACACATAGTCCGTTGAAATGGCGATCAGCTTGGCACCATGAAGGCGACAGTATTGTGCAATCTCCTCACAGGCCAAATGATTGATCAAATTAGCTGTTTCATGTTCTTCCTCTGCTTTATCTACGGCCGTATAAGCGCCCGCATGAATAATTAAATCGGGCTGATACATGGCCAAAATATCCTGAATCAGCATAATCTGGTCCAAAGGCAATTGCTTACGGTCCAAAAAATAGCTCTCTTTTTCGGTATCATTGACCAATAATTCATACAATTCGGATCCTAGCTGTCCGGTAGCACCGGTAATGACGATTTTCATCAAAATCTTTTTTATTGTTTAAGCATCCTAATCTATATCCCCTCCGAATAGGAGCGTTATGTCGGTCAGGCACGCTGTTCTTCTATTACAATTTATCGGATAATGCGGTGAAGTTTTGCGCCTCTTTGTCTTTCTGGGACAAGATCATTTGTTCCGCTGGAATTTTCCAGTCAACCGCCAGCTGCTGATCTAATGGATGTACCCCCTCTTCCGCTTCTTTGTTATACTTATTGTCACATTTATAAGCAAATACCGCATGCTCGGACAATACTGAAAATCCGTGTAAAAATCCACGTGGTACAAATAGCTGCTTTTTATTTTCCGCGGAGAGTTCCACGGCAACATACTGCCCATAAGTAGGGGAGCCGGGCCGAACATCAACAGCGACATCCAGTACACTACCCTCCAGTACACGGACCAATTTTGCCTGTGCCTGGTCTCCGGCTTGCATATGCAATCCCCTTACAACACCATATTGAGATTTCGACTGGTTATCCTGCACAAAATGTGGATTGTAGCCTAAGATGGCAGCCAGTCTGTTTTCATTATAAGATTCAAAAAAATAACCTCTTTCATCTTCGAATACCACAGGCTCCAAAATAAAACAACCGGATAGTTTCGTTTCTGTATATTTCATATTTAAGCGCCGTGATATTGTTTATTATAATAGTGCTGATAGTCTCCCGAAGTCACATGATCCAGCCATTCCTGATTGGACAGGAACCAGTCTATCGTCAGCGACAGGCCCTGCTCAAAAGTTACTGACGGGCTCCAGCCCAGCTCTGCATTTATTTTACTTGCATCAATCGCATAACGCAGGTCATGGCCCGGACGATCTTTAACAAAGGTAATCAGGGAAGCTGCCGTACCCTGTTCCCGGCCTAATTTGACATCCATTTGTCGGCAAAGTTCCTTGATCAGGTCTATATTCTGCCACTCGTTAAAGCCTCCCACGTTGTACGAATCGCCATCCTTACCCTCATGAAAAACCAGATCAATCGCTTTGGCATGATCAATCACAAAAAGCCAGTCGCGCGTATATTTACCGTCTCCGTATACAGGCAATGGCTTATCGTGTAAAATATTATGAATGCACAGCGGAATCAGTTTTTCAGGAAAATGATTGGGCCCATAATTGTTGGAGCAATTGGTCAGCACTATCGGCAGTCCATAGGTATCATGATAAGCACGGACAAAATGGTCCGAGCTCGCTTTGGAAGCCGAATATGGTGAGTGTGGATCATATTTGGTGTCTTCGGTAAAAAAACCGGATTCTCCCAACGCACCAAATACCTCATCCGTAGAAACATGATGAAAACGTTTTCCCACAAAATTATTCTTCCAGATTGCATAGGCAGCATTCAACAGATTTACTGTCCCGATCACATTAGTCATCACAAATGCTGTCGGATCTGCAATGGAACGATCGACATGGGATTCTGCCGCCAAGTGAATCACACCATCCGGTTGATACTGTTCAAAAACAGCATTCATCGCCGCCTGATCCGTAATATCAGCTTTGACAAAGGCATAATTCGGACGATCCTCTATATCTTTCAGATTTTCAAGATTGCCGGCGTACGTTAGGGCATCCAAGTTAATAATCTGATAATTTGGATACTTTACAACAAATTCACGAACGACGTGGGATCCGATAAATCCTGCGCCTCCTGTGATTAATATCTTTTTATTCATATATCTTGATTATAGACAGCATACCGCTCGCGTTAATCTGTCCAACATTATTACCATAACTAAATAATTCCTTAAAATTAGGTTGATTTTTGCGAACTGGCAAGTTTTAATCGATAGGGATAAGCATACTATACACAAAAGTNNACTTTTGTGTATAGTATGCTTAGATTGCTTTACCTAAGGTTATGCTTTTTTAATAAGCGAATAAACGGGAACATCATCAATATACTCCTGTTCAATCGTGCTATCCAACGCTTCGTACTCGGAATTTTGAGATTTAAATTCCGGAACAATACGCTTCATTGCTGCCACCAATTCCATAAAATCAGGCAGATGCTGATCCGCATCCACAATTTGCTGACAAACAGCATTGATACGTTCTGCTTTCAGTATCAATTCATCGTGTTTTACTTTTGCAATCATAATTTTCGGATGATGCGTTTTCACGGTATTTTCATTATTGGCCAAAAGTTCTTCAAAGATCTTCTCTCCGGGACGCAAACCAACAATTTTGATATCAATATCTTCAGGATATCGGTAACCTTTAAGCTTGATCATCCGTTTGGCCAAATCCATTATTTTAACGGACTTGCCCATATCAAAGACAAATATCTCTCCCCCTTTCCCCATCACACCGGCTTCCTGCACCAGCTGACAAGCCTCAGGAATGGTCATAAAGAAACGCGTAATTTCGGGATGTGTCAGGGTCAATGGACCACCGCTTGCCATTTGTTTCTCAAAGAGCGGTATGACCGAACCATTTGAACCGAGCACATTACCGAAGCGTGTAATGATAAAACTCGTTTCAGACCTACCACTACAGCTACTCACATAGATTTCAGCCATTCGTTTGGTTGCCCCCATCACATTGGTTGGATTGACGGCCTTATCCGTAGAAACCATCACCATTTTCTTTGTACCATGCTGCATACAGAGATCAGCCACATTCTTACTTCCAAGTACATTTGTCTGAATGGATTCGTAAGGATTGGCCTCCATCAATGGCACATGTTTATAGGCCGCAGCATGGAAAACAAGATCCGGCTTATATTGTGCAAATATATTTTGCATAAAAGCGTAGTTGCGGACATCACCCACAATGCAATGCAGATGTTCGGGTTGTGTTGCTTTTATCGACTGTTGGATATCGTACAGCGCAGATTCCGCCTGATCCAATAGGATCAACTTTTTATAATGACGTCTTGCTATCTGACGTGCCAGCTCCGAACCAATGGATCCCGCCGCGCCCGTGACCAGAATCACTTTGCCGTTCATTTCTTCCTCAATCTCCGGGTGATCCAGCTTAATGGGCTTGCGACCGAGCAAATCTTCAATTTTTAAAGGGCGTATCTCCCGTTTTGCACCGGAGTTGAGCAAGATCCTCGCCGATGGCATAATTTTAAGTTCAAGCCCGATATTCTGAAACCAGTCCGAGACATATTCCAACCGTTCGGGGTCATTGTTTTCCACGGCAATGATCACCTGTGTAATTTCGTGTTTGCTGATATACTCCTTGGTAATTTCGGTAATATCCTTTATTTTCAATCCTGCAAGGCGTTTTCCGATACGTGAGACCTTATCTTCTACAAAGGCGACAACCTGGTACTTGATCCGGGGATCTTCTTTCAACAAAGAGAAAGATACCAGCCCGGGACGTGAAGCTCCAAAAATCAGCACATTTTCTCCTTTTCGAGCGGGTAGGAACAAATATTCAAAAATCGTTCGGTATACGACACGCGCTCCTACCATGATCACCATTAAAATACAGGCCTGCATTGTTAATACCCCGTACGAAAGACGCAGGTAATCGCCCGCAGATGTTCCCTTTTCAAAAACAGTTTTAACAACCAGGGTCAACAACATCAACGTGATATAGGCCGACGTGACCGTTTTAAATATTTTTATGGTATCGCGGATACCCGTTTGACGCACGATTCCTCTAAAGGTATTGTAACACAAAAACATCGCGAAGTACACCGGCAACACGAGCACAAGTTTCTTCAACATAAGTGCCACATCAAAAACACCTTTGAAATTATTGACGACGTAGTTTGAAAATACATAACTTGCAAATACAAACCACATATCAATGAGCAAAATGACCCACCGAGGATTATCCTTCCGCAACCGTTTTCTTAAATCCCATAGAGATCCCATCATAGCTTTCTTCTCTTTTAGTTTATTTCTTTACCGTCGTATCTTTTTGAAGTCTTACAACGTTTATGGCTTATTTCAATTTCATAAAAGTTGACCAAGATACTTAAAATTTAATAATCATTTGGGCCTTTTTACTAAAATATCAATAACGACGGATACCATATGCACGCTATTCGCATCATCGTGGAGTAAGCAACTATTATACCGAAAATATTACAAACAGCATAAAAATTAAAAAATGCCCAATATAAGGCGATTTAAATTTATTATTATTCAATAAAATCTATTCGTTCTTATATTTTATCTTTCTTCGTAAACATCAAAACTGGCATATTGTTTGTAAACATCCTGTAATACAGACAAAAACCATATACTTGAATAAGCTATTATGAATTTTTTTACCAAAATATTCAACCATAAGAAGTTGTCATCCGTCCGACCTTTGGCCCAACTGGAGTTTTTGGAAGTAGATATGCACAATCACCTTTTGCCCGGTATTGACGACGGAAGCATTTCGGTAAAAAATTCAATAAATTATATTCAGGATTTACAAAAATTGGGATTGAAGAAATTTATCTGTACCCCGCACATTATGGCCGGCGTCCACCCCAATACCAAATCTACGATTGAAGGGGCACAGACCGCCTTAATTAGCGGCCTTAAAGATATCGGAAACGACACGCCTATTTTTGCGGCAGCCGAACACATGATTGATGACGGCCTGACATCCCTTATTCAACAGGATCAACTCTGCATTATACCCGGCGGTTATGTGCTGATCGAGATGTCTTATCTATCCGAGTCCAAAGCATTATTTCATACAATTCGGGATATTCAAAAACTGGGCTACAAGCCTATTTTAGCACATCCCGAACGCTATAATTATTATCATAGCAATTTCAATATTTACAAACAGATCAAGGATGCGGGCTGTTTATTGCAGCTCAACCTACTCTCGCTCAGCCGATACTATGGCGTTGATACGAAAGCAATTGCAATGACCCTATTAAAATCAGGCATGTATGATTTTGCTGGCACAGACCTGCATCACGAGCGGCATCTTGAAGCACTACAGAAAATCGCAGAAAAATATCCGGTGCGCGAAATGTTAAAAACTTCACCGATCCTGAACCAAAGCCTGGCAGATCATTTCAACAACAGTAAATCTCAGGGCATTGCCGGCTAAAAAAAACTGTTACCTGTACCATCAAAACAGCAAATCATTTGACATTGACCTTTTTTGACTTCACTTTCAACAGCAATTAACGAATTACAACATCATTATTCATTCCTATTGCAAAAAATCACCGCTTCAAGGGGGAATAGTCGGTATAGGCACATAAAAATGCAGGTATACTATGACACCTGTATTTTTATGGTTTTCATAGGGCGTGTAGGGCGCTTGTATTGATACAAAAATACGATGTCAAAGGAAGCAAAAAGTATGAATCTCGACCTAAAAAGTATAAAAACAGGAATGAATAAAACTTATCCTTGCCAGCGCTTCCGGTATTCTTTTGGAGTTACGCCAGTTTCCTTCAAAAAAAACGTACTAAAATTATTTACATTGGTATAGCCCAGCTCCCAGGCGATTTGCTTGATACTGAGCGAAGACTCAGCCAATGACTTTTTACTCACGCGCAACAATTCGCTGGTAATCACGTCTTTTGGCGTAATTCCAAGCGCTTCGTTTGTTAAACTGGTCAGTTTTTTACTACCTATATTAAGCACGCTGGCATAATACATCACCCGTTTCTCCTTTTTTACATTTTTTTCCACGAGATCCTGAAAACGACGCACCAGCTCCATATTATACCCCAATAATTCACCCGGTCCTTTTTCTTCCATGTAAATAGCCGCGAGCAAAACCACTTGCTTGACAATATTATGTGCCAGGTCACGATAGATAGCTTGATTATAGTTCTGCTTGGAGAGCTTGAGCTGCTGTCCGACGAATTCGTAATACGTCGCGTATTCGTGAGGAACATTTAGTACCTGATAGGCATATCTACGCCTGTCGAATGATTTAAAACTGCGGATGAAGGAAGCATCGATGTCTGTACGTGCAAAAAAATTCTCGGAAAAGTAGATAATTAAAAAAGCACGCCACTCGTCCGGGTCAAATGCAATTTTAACTCCCCTTGGCACCAGGACGAGACTGTATTCGTCTACCTCAACCATTTTTTTATCAATCTGAATCCGGCAGCCACCCGTTGAGACAAAAAGAACCGTATAATTGTCCGTTGCCGTTGCATCAGCAATAGCCGAAGCCTCCCGCTCTATCCCGATCACACGATGAACTCCAAATTCCATAATTTCCAATTATCCGAAAATAATACCTTAAACAGCAACGTAGGCCAAGCGAATTTAATAAATAATTTGGAACGAAAAAAAACGCCTTCCCAAAAAGGAAAGGCGTCTCCATTAAACTTATTATTCAAATAGATCTTTCAGTATCTTAATTTCGTACACAACGCACCTGCACAGCATCACCGGAATTAATTCCATTAATCTGACAGTCCCAACCAATACTTCCTTTAGCTCCACCCATTTCAAATTTTTTGTATCCACCACCATTAGCTGTGATCAAATAATAAGCTTTATTATTCTCACCATTTAGTGTATTAGACGTACTATATTGACCAGCAAATAACATAAATAAATACTGATCTCTTGCCGCCCCAGGATGATTATATACACCATAGAACATTCCCATCTTGCCCCCAGCGTTACCGCTAAATGTATCTACCCATCTAGCTGCAGCATCGCTACGTCTATTTTCAGCACTATTTGGGTTTGTCCTTTGGATCAATGCACTTGCCTCCTGCTCAGTTGGCAATCTCCAAGTATTACCATCCACCAATTTGCAAGGGTCACCAGCCGCACCGTTTCGCTCTCTTGAAGGAGTTTGGTAAATCCAAGGATCCTTTGTATCGGATGTCGGAATAAATTTAGGCAACACATAATCAGGAAAGAAATAATCGCCGGCTGCATTATTCGCTTGCGCAAAGCCATACTTACCCGTACTTGGGTTGTAAACCAAATTTCCCAGTCCCCAAGTACTACCACCGATATTTACGTCAATTGGCCTTTTCAAAGTGATATCCAACTGATATTTCACACCAGGTTTAAGGTTCCATCCTCCTTTGGTTAGATTCTTTGCAACACTTCCGGCGATCGAAACACCAGACAGTACAATTGTACCATTTGCCGTAGCGGCCGTTGTAATAAAAGTAGAATCCGAATTGATTACTTTTCCGGTTGTATTTTTAAGATTGAACGCTACCGGATTTGCAGCCCCAGTAAAGGTCATTGCACCATTTGTAAGCGCCACATCAACAGCTGCATTGGAAGGAGCAATTGTTGCGCCTGCAATACTGCTTACAGATCCCAACTGCGAGGCATCAAATTTCAATGTCACTTGTGTAAACAAATGCGCCAGATCAGCATTCAATAGATTCTGTCCATCTTTAACCTCAAATGGAACCTGAGCTAACATAAAGTCCCTATCGGCAGTTAGACCTGCGAAATTCACGGTGTTCAGCTTCGCTCCAGGAGCAATTGAAGGCAAGGTCTTATTGGTACCGGACGCATAAATTACGAAAGTATATTTTCCTTTGTCGATTGCAAAATCCTGCGCGCTATTTCCCTGTGTAAACGTTTTTGTTTCCTTATAGTCACCCGCTGCATCAAATATTGCAACATAATAAACAGTACCTTGTTTCAATGCTTTCTGATCAGTACCTGTCGATACGGTAGCTGCACGGTTGGAAGCTTTTAATCCCGGTGCCCCTGTGGTTTCAGCGGTTAGCGTGGCCACCAATGTATATTGATTGTCAAATGGAATTTCTACTATTTGTGCTGCCGAAGCATAAGACCGGCCAACTGAAGCCGCTTTTACCGGACCTTCTGGCGCAAATGTCTGCCCTATATTTAAACTTACGGTAGGTCCATCCGGAATGACCACGTTATTAGTATCTTTACTACATGATGAGATGAAAATTACGCATGCCAAAAGAGAGGCTAAACCGAATTTTATTGTAAACTTGTTCATAAAATAATTGTTTATATCACTATTAATTTAATTACCCTAAATACTACCACTCTACATCCTGACTTTGCGTTTCAGTCTGCCAAGATTCGGTCATAGGACCACTTACAGAACCTTGATTGGAACCTGCAGCAACGCTGTATTCCAGCTCTACATGTAACGCATTCACACAAGGAGTTTCATAAGGAAGACGGCCATTTAGGTTAGCCAAATTTTTTGTGTTCGTTTTCATTTCTTATATTTTTAATGTTCTAAAGCAATTTATATTTGTGTAGCTTATACACACTACAAAAAAGACACTATCTAACTAATAACTAGATCTTTATTATAGAATAATATGACACTTCTTAATCAGAAGTTGCACGAAAGTAGATAATATTCGAAAGGGACCAAAGGAATTCGAGGGATGTTTAATTTCCTGTAGCTAAGCCGCTACAAACAAGTTAAATTAGAGACGTTTACATGACAATTCCATGAGGAGTTAAGGTCAGAACTGTAAAAACCCAACCCTGAAAAAGAATTAGGGTGCTACTATTTTAGAGCAGATCAAAAAGTAAGGTCTAAAAATGAACCGAAACCAGGGTTACAAATCCATTAATTGCTTAAACACTTTAATTATTATGAAAACAAAAACGCAAAAAAACAATAAAAAACAAAAAGCCTAAATCGATATATATTTTTCTAAAACAATAAACACAGCTTTATATTACTGTTTACCAACAAACATACATCGAGGCATAATGGGGAATATTTTTTTTAAAGACATAAGTTAAATTTATTAAGAAATTGATTATCGATATTTAAAAACATAAAATATAATTCAAAAATAATAGAGAAAATAACACAAGTGCTAACACGTGGCATTAAGAAACTATCTGTTCAAACATCTTAATTATAAAACAAAAATTTGACAGAAAAAAATTATTCCCTGTTAAAACAAAAAACAAAAAACTTTGTTAAAGCAGAGTATTAGCTAAATGTAAAGCGATAAAGACACTTAAAAAACATTTCAATTTTACATCAAAAGACAGTTATACAAAAAATATTAATAATAAAGGTCTGAAATGGAAAGATGATTAAATATCACAGGAATTTTATGCTAGAAAATAATTTACAATTTTTTTTTGCACAAGTTGATATTTAGTCGTAATATTACAATTCAAAAGTGTAAAGTGTGTTAGCCAAACTAGAAATAAAATAGTAGACATATATAAATTTATACAGCATTAACAGAATATTTATAACAAAATTGACGCAGCGATAACTACAACACTTGTCTGAACGCAGAGACAAGCAGCTTATCAAAACGTTAATTTCTAAATTTTTAACAATGAAAAATTAAATTGTCCATTAAATTTTAAACCCCATGCTAGCAATAGTATGGATATTATCCAAATAATATTATCATGAATAAGAACGCAAAAAAAATGTACGTAGCTCCGTCCATTAAGGAGCACGTTATTGAACTTGAGCAAGGCATTGCTGCAGGTTCTCAGGCCCAACCAGGCGCTACTCCACAATCAAGCGGCTGGGGAGCCGGAGCAGACGAAACCAATAACGGTGACGCATCCTAAACAAGTATTTAAATTATTAACAACAGAAAAGCACTAAAATGAAATTTCTACAAAAGAAAGGGGCTCACTGGGTTGTTGCAATGGCAATACTTGCAATACCAGGGACGTTGATAACGAGCTGCTCCAAAGATTCAAAAACAGAACTTGTTGACACAAAAAGCAACAAATTAACCATCTCAGTTGGCGGTATCAATACAAACAACGATGAAGGTGTAAAACGTATGGGTGTTTCCTCATCCAGCAAAACAGCACAAAGCAAAATTTATTCGTTCAGTGATGTCGACATGCAAATTTCGACGGATAATAATGTTCCTGTAAAAACCAGTAGTTTGGCTAATTCTGTACGTTCAAACGGCACAGCGGCTGACGTTGCTCCTGGAGTAACAGAGAATATGGAACAAGACACAAAATATGTAGTATATATCTACTCAGGAAATACACTGGTTACGTCAAAAGAATTATTGTCAGGCACTGCAGGTACTATCGAAGGTCTTGATCCAGCCGGATCCTACACTTGGGTTGCACTTTCATACAACGCGAAAGACACAGCGCCATCATTAACGCCAGCGAGTGGATCAATTGCACTTCCACAGAATAAAGACGTGCTTTATGCAACTGGCAGTGTTAATTTAGCGTCTAGCCCCACCATTAATATTCTATTTAACCATGCTTTTTCACGCGTTGGTATAGAATTAAATACTATCGGTGTTTTTGGTAATATCACTGGGAACCCTAGTGTTTCTGTATCAGGTTTGAATTTAGCAACAGGAAGCATTAATTTATTGGATGGTGTTGTGACCGCTGGTGCATCATTCACACCGACGCTTAGCTATGCCGACTTCAAAAATATTGATCCACTGCACAACGACGCTAAAATTGCTTACGTATATACAGCCTCAACCGCTGCACAAAGTGCTGTCAAAGTAACACTACAGAACTTAAACATTAACCACGTAGACGGGAGTTTAGCACGGACATACTTTGCAACTGCAACGGATTTCAATTTCTCTGTGACACCTGAGCTAGGCAAAAGCCATCGCTTATTGTTAAATGTTATTGAGTCACCATTGGTCACTAATTATGGTGGACGTCAAGTAAAATGGGGACGCTCTAACCTATACTATAGAGGCAATAGTGGCAACGGCCGCAATTATGCTTTCTATGCAAACAACACTTTGACAAGTAAAGCAAATGGTTATTTCGGTTTCGGAGCCCTTATCCCTGGCAAATTCGCAACAACTTCTACTCAAGGCGATCCATGCGCATTGGTTTATCCAGCAGGAATGTGGAAACAACCGGCTAAAGCAGATTTCGAGGGACTAGTTCGTGATGATATCAAATTTAATGATTTGACGGGTGCGCTAGGCGGCTTAGGACAAGTCGTTGATGCCACAGGTGTTACTGGTATCTTAAATATTCTTACGAACCTGCTAGGTAACGCTACATCTATGCTAATCAATACGAAAGCGCCAAATTCGTCGCTTGATCCAAATTCCCCATATACTTATGGGCAATATACAATTACATCTGGAGCTCCTGCCAGTGGCGACAATGCATTCGGCAACGCAGCTAGTGCTTCTAATAATTTACGTTTTTATTACAATGGTCAAATTTCAAACGTAAACGTGCTTCAGGCAATCGGTGAAGGAGATGGACTGCTTAATGTTGGTTTGAATGATATCTCGGCAGATCTTGTTGGCGTGCAAGTTGTCAATTTGGGTCTTCCAATACTCGATACTTACGGTAAAGCTACGGCTCTATGGACTAATGAACAAGGAACCAACATACTTGGTTTAGCGGGAGCTGGTACATGGGGATACTATGGTAATGCAGGAAGGGGGTTCGAGTGGACTGGACTTTTACCATCTCTTGGAGCTAGATTCCATATGGCTAATAACACTGGAGAATTGTTAAATGGTGTGAGTGTATTAGGCGCAGACTTATTAAGTACCACCTTCAAAAACGTTCGTTGCGTACGTACAAACTAAAATAATAAGGTATTTTTAACACCTCATATCAGAAAGCGGCTAGATAAAATCTAGCCGCTTTTTTTATTGTGGCCGACTACCTACAAAAATTCTTTTTTCACATTTTTTAACACGATTATCGTCAATTTTCACACGAAAAGTTCCAATAATATTTTCTACTTTTGAGCCATCAAGTCATTTTTTTTGCGTTCGACTTGATAATATTAATGGATAAAATGGAACGAAGGCGTTCGTTCCATTATTTTTTTACAACTGATAGCCAGTCTATTAGATCAAAATACACATCAGCTATTGCCAGTCTTTGCAACATAAGAAGCTGACGATCTACCCCCGAAACTTCTTAAAATACCGGCAGCCTAGCTTCTGATCGAGATGACGCGATGGAAAACTGATCTGCTGCGCTAAAGGATATCATTTTCAGAAAATAAAATGGGAAAAGTTACAGACAATGCATTGGCCACATTGATCTCATCACGGATTGTGGAGATCATGAATCAGACAGGACTCTCGCTCAATGGCCTCGCAAGTTTCTCCGGCTTAACGGCAGGCCCCCTGCGCAGCCATTACAATAAAACACTCACCATCACCGTGGAACATGTCGCAAAAATATGCCGGCCGTTTTCCATTTCACTTTCAGACTTTTTCAACCCGAAAATAGCGCTGAACATAGATACTGACAGTCTTCCCAACTTACATATTTTTAAAAAAACAATATCCGCTCAGGAGCAAAACTTCCTCCTGAAACAAAAAATCGAATCGGCAAATGAAGCCGTCAATGAGGACCTGAGAAGACAACGCGAGCTGATCGCCTATGTCGTTTATGCCTCGGATTATTTTTCCGAACCCCGGACACTCGAACAGATGGTCGACGATTTCCAGGAAAATTATAACATCAATTTTAGCACCGAAAGGATCTATAGCTTGTTACGAAAATATGTTGGCCGCGAAGTCTTACAACGAAAACCCTTGCCCAGAACAAAATGCAAAGGTCCCATCAGCAGAAGGCCCTTCCTGTATTTTAAGTCCGCGCCCCAAACCCAATAGCTATAAAGCCGTTATTGAAACAAACGTATTTGTCCCGGGTTGAAGCGGAAATGTCATCTGCCGCTGTCCGATTATTCTTTTCTCCCCCGTATCGCATGATATAGCCGGCCTATTCCCGAATATAAAATTTTTATACTTCTCTCCTTCGCTGTCGACTCCCCTACCAATATCGATGCGCGCTCTAATTAAAAGCACTTCAAACGGCCCCAATGTCCTAACAGCCAAAGAATCCACGGAAATTGCCCGGGCGTCACCCGATGAAAAATAAGCTTGATTCGGATTACAGCTGACCGAGATAATGGTACCCAGTCGAATTGTCAATAACGCTTGTTGCGCCATAGTGGTCCATCCATTGAATAACTCAAAAACCAATGTAATCACTATCAGAAATAACCGATTAACATTCATAGGGTATAATTTTCTTAGATTTTCATCTCAGCTAACTTTGCCTCAACGCACGTGGAATATGGCCTGTCTGCTTTTTCACAAAATTCCGGAAGTTGGATTCATCGTTGAACCCCATTTCATAGGATATCTGTGAAATAGATAGACTGGTATGCTTGATATATTTTACAGCCTGCTGAACTAAAACGGACAAAATCAACGATTTGGCGGTTTTGCCAGTCACCGATAAACATATATCTGTTAGCTTGCGCGCAGTGACGTGAAGCTGATCTGCATAGAATTGTACATAGGTATGTTCCCTGCAATGTTTATGAATCAACATCGAAAAATGATTTACCAGCGCAATATCGCTTGCGTTCTTTAGCTGCGACATGTGATCGCCTGCCGCTATATCATGATACGCATCCAATAAAAGCGATTCCACACAGTGGTGTGCAACACGATCAAATATATGCCCCTGCATTCGCACCATAACGAGGCGGCTCGTAATCTGTTGATTAAAAACCTGTTCGCCAAAGCGAGAGTCATGATACAGAACCGGGCTTTCTCCAAAAAATAATGGTGAATGAATTGTAGCGGTATCCTCGAGTGAACGTTCATAAAATGCGGCAGTGAAACAAAGCAGATAACCTTTGCCCAAACGCACATTTGACATGTCAATAAACCTACCGGGACCAACAAAAATCATCTGATTTGTGGCAAGACGATACTTTTCTTTCTCAACTACGATATCAATCGGTTCGAAAGTCTTGATTATCGTAAAAAAATCCCGTCTGTTCTGTCCGAAGTCCTGATCAGGAATACTCCGAAAACTAAAAAACTCAAAGCCGCCAGTCGTGATATCGCCAAGTTTATCAGGAGTTGTCATGCGAAACGATTGAAATGTTTTTTCTAATGATTACGGGCCGCTCATATTGTATCCCCATCTTTCCATAACCGAAAATTGCCTCCAACATCTGTTTCGGATTGCGTTTTGAAAAAATCCGCAGCGCTCCATTACGTCTGAAATCATTTATTTCGATCAGACAATCAGTAGCCGTATACCCGAATACTTTAATGGATGGAAATCGACGGCTCATTTCGCGCACGGTATCTATCCCATTCATCACAGGCATGTGCAGATCCAAAATACAAATCTGGGGCAATACTTTGCAAGAAGCAAGATGCCGGAGCAATTCGCTCCCGTTATCCGCCATAAATTGCAGGTCAAACAGATCAAGCTGCGCAGAAAGTAGCTCAATAATCTTTTGCTGGAGCCTGCAGTC
Source organism: Sphingobacterium sp. UBA7625 (assembly GCF_002484085.1). Classification (NCBI taxonomy): domain Bacteria; kingdom Pseudomonadati; phylum Bacteroidota; class Sphingobacteriia; order Sphingobacteriales; family Sphingobacteriaceae; genus Sphingobacterium; species Sphingobacterium sp. UBA7625. Next base: position 109,091 of record NZ_DLJD01000059.1, on the reverse strand, counting down.
ATCTGCAAAAATCAACTTAATCTTGTTTTCCATGTATGCTTATTTTTCATTAAACTATAGTACTCCATCATTAAACCATCAAAAGATTAAGACGGAAGTATTTTCGTTTCCAACAATTTAATTTTCGAGACTTTGTTACAATCAAGTTTTATTTTTTCCCCGTCTATCTCAGGAGAAATTTTATCGAAAGAATTCTCCGATTCGACAAGTATTACCTCAACTTTTGGTTGTATATAATTACGTTTCGATTTCATCATTATGCTATGATTAGTTTTTTAAACATTTTCTAAATAACCACTTGGGGTAATAATGTTAGTCTAATTCAGACTAAAAAAAATATATTAATGCCTGATTTTCAATTATATAAATTTTACTCATTTTGATACGATAAGCATTCAGCTATTAATCTAGTATTTTTTTAATTCCATGGTTATTTTAACACAATCGTTTGCACTCGTTTAAAATAAAAATGGTATATTTGAGTAAGTGAAATTGTAGTCTGAATTAGACTAATTCGTATATACTATTATCTTTATACTCAGATATTAGTAAAAAGTGTACGCGATGATTTTCAATTTTACCCTGTTGAGTACAGGCTCGACATCCCTGATTGCCCTAAAATTTATCGATGAACAACAAAAAGAGTTTGTCGTTAAAACATCCTTAAAAATCATTCCTAACCGTTGGAATCAAGACAAACAGCGTCCGGACAACATTTATTTAAAAATTTATAAAAAGCTTAACGCAAAATTAGACGCGACCAAAATTGCCATATCAAATTACCTGAAGGAGGTAGCATTTAAACAACGTAAATTCTCACTCAATGTTTTAACCCAGCTCATAAAAAAATGCTGCATTTTAAAAGAAAGCCCTTTCGAAGCCGGAAGTCTATTGGAAGCGACAGACAACTTTATCCAGAGCCGTCTGCACCTCATTTCCGACATTACACATCGGCGGTACAAAGTCTTTTTTAATATGTTAAGGCGTTTCGAAGGTTTCCAGCGTAGAAATCTGATGATCAATGAAGTAAACAGCGACTTTGTAAAAGAATTTATAAAATTCGGAGAATTGGAAGCCTATAGCTCGAGCACAATTTATCGCACCATATATTTTGTTCGTACTGTCCTCAATTTCTTAGAAAAAAGAGGAATACGCACTTTAGTTTATGAACTGGAACTTCCAAAAATCAAAAAACAAAACCGTGTCATCAGCCTCACTGAAGACGAACTCATTCGAATCAAAGATACTGTCGTCCCTCCAGAATTGAAGGCTGCCAAAGACTGGTTGGTCATTAGCTGCTATACGGGGCAACGCGTTTCGGATTTTATGAATTTTAATCTTGATATGATGGAAATCCTTGACGGAAAACCCTGTCTTTCTTTTACGCAGCAGAAAACACAAAAGACAATACTGCTACCGTTGCATCCGACGGCCATAAACATTATGTCTGACAATGGAAACAACTTCCCTTCAAAACTTTCTGCTCAGAAATACAATGAACAGATTAAGGAAATCGCACGCCTTGCCGGTATAAATAGCCTGATCAAAGTTCGCACCCGAAGTGGTTTCAGGTCGACAGAAAAGCTGGTACAAAAGTGGGAAGCCATTACCAGCCATATCGGCCGACGTAGCTTTGCCTCTAATTTCTACGGCAAGATCCCAACACCGTTGCTTATGCAAGCAACAGGACATAGTACCGAGCTGATGTTTCAGCGCTATATCAGTAATACGGATACTGAACGAACACGCTCGCTTGGGGTTTATCTTGACGAATTATATAAAAGTAAATTCGTAGTGCCAGGATAAATTTAAATTTTTATTTCATGAATTATTGCACATAAAAGCGTAAATAAAATAAATTGCATCAACAACTAAAACAAGAAAATCCGCAAATTGCGAACGCTATTTCTTCGGATTAAAAACATTTTTAAAGCTGATAAATTAAGCGAAAAAATGAGCTGATCGCGTTTTCCATCCCCCCAATCGGAAAGCCGACAGCCATTCCGACAGCTAATTTATCATTCAGCCCCAATTTCACTTGTGGACGGAATGTTGTCTCCAGATTTCCTGAAGTAACTTCCTGATTCACCTCAAGACCAATAAAATGATCCGTTAGTGGCAAGGTATAATGCAGGGAGGTATTGATTTGCCAATTCATTTTGGTGGTATGTGATTTATAATGATAGGCAATTTCCGGTCCGGTATAAATCAATGTATGCCAGTTCGTATGCCAACTCTTTGCAGCGACGAAAAAGGGATTGAACGCTGTCCCCCCCGCAATGAAATTAAATAGCTGTGTATACCCTACCGCTAATGTTGTCGCCTGTTTTTTTGAGACATAAAAAGAATATTGTGATGACAGTCGCAAGCGTTCGAGTTCGTTGCTTGACTTTACATGCTCCATTTTACTTTTTGAATACATAAAATCGGTTTCCACTTCCAGCCCCAGACGCTCAATGGGCGCGAACTCATACTCCATTAAATAACCGTATTCATCCACGCTACGCATTCTTTTAATATCTGCCCCCACATTAAACTCCTTCTCCCCCTTTCTTGCACCGAGGTCCCGAACAAGATCATTGTATAACGGTTCCGCATGATGTACTTTATCGGGTAGGACTTTATTTTCTTGTGCATTGACCGAAAAAGAACACAGCAGGATACAAATTGTAAAGACTGTACCTAAAAGCTTTAGAAGTGATTTGTTGTTTTTCATACGACAAACCTCCAAGCGAATTATGGAAACAATTGGGAATTTTATCTCTTATCCCATTTTTTTTATTACCCAGATAAAAGCAATCATCTGCCCTAAAAAACAACATAACCAAAGCGGTAATAAAACCAAATACCACTGGCATTTCTTTCGTCCCCGACTGTAAGCTTCAGACCACAACACAATAGACTTAAACGCAACAAAAATGGTTGTAAAGACAAAGCCCAAGATTGCAATTACTACCCCAATCCACAAGATATCAGCAGAAAGATAGTTTCCAAAGAATTCGTCTGTTAGACAAGAATTCATAACCAGTACTGCAATAGCTGTAAGCATAATTATATAGCAAATGAGCACCCTTTCCAATAGCAATTTTGTATTGAACGTATATTTAGCTGCAGGTACCGGGCCAAACCAATATATCCCCATCCCCAATCCAACAAGGGTGGTGGTCATGCTTGGCAAATACAATAAAAACAATATGTAATCTGTGTCAAATAGCATTATTTTTCATTTCATAGGTTATTTTGGAAGGCCCTTAAATAATAGAACGAAGAGCATATCAATATCCAAAGTAAAGCTATACAAAATGGGAATCGTGCAAAATACCCCAAACGCGGTATTTTATTATCCTTTGTGAGGGTCTAATTTTGGAAAAGTATATTACAACAACTTATTATCCCAAAAGCTATGAAAAAAGTATTACTATTATTAGCCTGTTTCAGTTTGCTGTATTACACAGCGGATGCTCAATCCAAACCTGGAAAAAAATATTTGAACATTGGTTATGTCTCGCAACATCTCAAAGCGGCTGATGACCTTGATGGTGAATCCAAAATCAAGAGTAAGTTTGGCGCCTCACTCAGCAGTGGCCGTACATTCTTCCTGAATCAGGAACCGATTGCTAAAGTGCTATATTTTGGCATCGACTGGACTTATCTTGATTTAAATTATGCCCAATTTAAACAAACTGAGACCTATTCCATTGAAGACGGAAATGGCGGCATGATTACCGAGACAGATAACTATGTTACCCATAAAGGAGAAATCGGTATGCAGGTTGGTCCATCCGTCCATGTAGGTCTGACAGATGGGTTTACAGTATCAGGCCATGTCCGCTATGCTCCCTCCTACTCTTTACTTTATGCTGATGAAGAATTTTCCGGTGGGTTTGGCAACTTTTTCACGACAGGCCTATCAGCCAACTATGGTGCATTTGGACTAGGTTTTGAAGCACGCTGGGGATCAGCTAAACATAGTTTCAATATTGACATTGACGAGCTTGAAGAACAGGAAGTAACCGTAAAAGAGAAAATAAAACTGAACGGAAGCCGTATATTTTTGGCATTCAGATTTTAAACTATCCTAAAAAAACAGCAATAACGGCAGATATAATTTCTGCTATATAAACCTTGTAAAAGAGAAATATTATAAAACACTTCACGTAAAACACAACACCCATCCCCTGTGGATGACAATATGCTTCTTCATCCTGTTATTTACAGGATGTAGTAAAGACAATGACCTCATTGATGAAAACGATGCAAAAAAAAAGACGGAACTGGATCCCAGCGCTGGGATGAAGGTGATGGGCGTTTCGATCTCGAACCCTTCTCAAAAAATAACATTTACACCTCCAAATACACTGGTAGCCTCAAGACTGAGGCTGCCTTTTTTGACTTATACAAGGACCAACAATGAAAGACCAGAAACTCTTTTCTTATCTCATTAAATTAGCTCCGTTATTAGTAGCTATTTTGTACAGTTTCCTTGCCATCTTATTTGACATTTTACCATTATTTCACTATTTTTAGGCGATCTCAGCCGTATATGAAAAACAAGGATACCTAGCCAGTATCATTGTACTCGTTTTTGCTATTTTCTATGTAATAGATATTTAACCGATTGGAAGATGAAAAAACAGCAACATTTACTCTCTAACCTTTGGGACAGTTATCCTGATGCCATTTCTACTCAATACTCGGTTCCCAAAAAAGTGAACATTGGCCGATTTTTAACCGAGCTTTTGGCCATTGGCCCTTTTTATTATTATGTTATCAATATCGCAGATAATAGCTTGCATCATATTCATGAGAATCTACTTTCTTTACATGGCACAAAAACTTACCCAAGCACCGTAAAGAACATTATTGATTATATTCACCCCGAAGACTTAAATTTTGTCTTTGAAGCAGAGAAGGCGACCTTATTAAAAATGGAAGAAATGGGTTTTGGAAAAAATATATTATACAGAACCTCGTATTGTTTTCGAATGAAAGTAGCGGATGGAACGTATCATCTTTTTCATCACCAAGGGATTCATTTGAGCCAAGATCAAGAAGGACGTTTTACGACAGCATTGAATATTCATACGGACATCAATCACATTACCACTATTAACAATCATATTGTCCTTGTAAAAGCTGTAGGTGATCGCAATTACTGTCAACTAGATCTCTCAGCAGGACCAGCCGAACTTAACTTGCCAAAACTTTCCAAACGTGAAATGGAAGTACTCCGTTTATTAACGCAGGGACTGTCGAGCCAACAGATTGCTGACAAACTTTTTATTTCCCCATTGACCGTTCGTGTACACCGGAAAAACCTTCTCAAGAAGACGGCATGTTCCAATAGTGGTTGCTTAATCAAAAAATGTATTGAATTTGGCTTAATCTAAAAATACTCCAAATGGGGTATTTTACCCTAACTCTCCTATTGCTAATATTGTAAGGATGAAAAACAAGGAACATAGCCTGATTCCTATTTGGGAAAAATATCCGGAGATCTTTTCCTCAGAAGATACCGTGATGGATGCTACATCCATCCTTGAATTAATTTCAGAAATATTTATTACAGGTGATTATTACTACTATCTTATTGATATCCTCAAACAGCAGCTCAGTCATCAACATCCACAGCTCTGTGTTATACACGGCTTGGCAACTGTACCAGGCCACTTGCAGGAGATTATAGACCTAATCCACCCTGATGATCTTTCCTTTGTCCTTGAAGCCGAAGAACATTGTTATTATAAAGTCTTGGAAATAGGTGTAGAGCATATTAAAGCCCTCAAGACCTGTTATTGTTTTCGCATGCGTGTCGCAGACGGTTCTTACCGCCTGTTTCATCATCAAGCTATAGCCTTGATCACAGATAAAGAAAATAAGATCGTCCGTAGTCTCAATATTCATACCGATATTTCCCATCTGACGCGGACCAATAATTATATTGCGACAGTGATGGGCATTAATGGCCGCACTGACTTCTATCAAATAGACCTATCGGCCAAACCAAAAAAGGATTATAGCAACTGCCCATTGACCAAACGTGAACTTGAACTGCTGCCTTTTATCGCCCAAGGGATGTCGAGCATTGAAATTGCAAAACAACTTGAAATATCCCAGTTGACGGTGCGCGTACACCGGAAAAATATACTCCGCAAGACCAATACCTGCAACAGCAGCTCACTCATCAAACGCTGTATAGAATTGGGCCTTCTTCTGCATGCACAGATTATCAATCTCCCTCTTCCTGACGTATTATTCTAGCTCAAGTTTCATTGCAAAGAAAACATGCATTGCAAATTAGCTGTTATACTATTCAAAAAAAAGACTATTCTTTCGAATAGCCTTTCTACTTATTTAAATAAATGGAAATATATAGTTCCTAAACAAAACATATTAACATCTCCTTATTGGAGCTTTATACTACTCCAAAACTGATTAAATGTACAGGCGTCAAAACCTGTCATCATCGTATTGGGCCTAATGGTACCATCAGCAAATAAAATGAAGTTGGCACTCATGCCGTACACCATCGGTGGTTGAGCAGGCGATGTAATCACGCCAATTACCCGTTTCATGGTATAAGGAATAACACTATTTTTATCTGGGCAACCATAGACCGGCGCATAACTATTAATATGAGCTGTTTCAAAAGTTGTTATAACACCATTTTTCGGATATTTGACACTTTTCATATCTACTTTACCATCGCTCCTATAAGTAAACGTCAGCACTTCATCACTATTCCCATTTATCGGGTCTCCACCTCCTTCTATCCGGAGCGTTTTGCCCACAAATGTCCTATAAAGTTGATTGCTGATCGTTAGATCTATAACAATACTATCCATGCGTCCAGTAACAGGATCGGAGAATTTCACCGCCCAATTCTTTAGAACAATATCATTGGATTGAAATGTCCGGTTGGCATATCTTGAAGTAGCAATCAGACCTTTCGTAGATTGTATAAAATGCGCTATGGATCCATCTGAATAATTCAACAGCTTCCCATCTTCCTTAATATTAAACGTAATCAGTTCATTTTCCATTATTGTAACCGCATCGCCATTTTTCCATTCCCGCATCACACTTACTTTAGTCATATCAGAATTATCCGTCTCATGTTTCATCTGGACAAGAGTAAAATTCCTACGCTTCTGCTTATAGCTAAATGTTGTTTCCACCTTTGGGATAGGCTGTCCATTGTTTCCAATTACTTGTACCTTTACCGTTTCGGGTTTCTCCTGCTGCTTTCCGACCGTATAATAAGTCTTCGCTAATCCCTGATCATCTGTCTGCAGTTGTGTCTCGCTCAATGTGCCCACGATAATCCCCCAGGATACCGACTGCACCGTCCAGCTGACACCAATATTCTTTAGCGGCTGTCCCGCTTTGTTGGTCACTTTTACAACCAATGGTGCTTTCAGTTTTTCTTCCCAGTCCACTTCTTGCCCCGCACCACTGACAATGGTAATCCGCGCAGGCTCCCGGTCAGCGATAGCAACTTCCTGTTTCGCAAAAACAGCCCCTTCATGCGCACTGAACCTATAAAACACATTTAACTTACTTCCAAGCTTGGGTTTCACCATCGCCTGATGCAGATTATATACAAGTTCCACGATCCCTTTTTCTTTATCAGAGCTCAGGGTTTGTTCTGATAAAACATGAACTTTTCCTTCCTGCTCCAATTCCACCCTGAAGTCTACAAACACCGGATTTCCAATCAACGCTTTCTTGTTCTTGTCCTCAACCTGCATGACTAGTTTTAACCGTCCCGCCAGATCGGTCTCATCGTATACTAGCGTGGAGTTTTTCAATAGAGGTATCAACTGCATATTTTTTAGGTTGACTGCAGCTTGTCCTTGGCCAAAATACCAGTTGAAAGTCGACAAAGGATCGGTTTTGTCTAAAGGATCTGTATGAAAAGAACCAAATAACAGGCCTGCCTTCGCGAGCATTGTACTCATCGTCCCCATATCATACCATAGTGCGCTAAAGGCATCCGCTGTTACGGAAGATTGCTCCAGCTTACTTGATAAGGTTCCCATACCTTCATTGGAAAGATCGACCAATGGTCCCAATACCGTATTTACATACTGTAAAACTACGCCAGTTGTCGCAGTGACTGAGGGCTGTTTTGCAGGCCTTTTTATCCCCGGGAAACCTAATGTGTCTTTAGCAGTGGTATCGGCCGCTCTATTGGCTGCACGCGCAGCCAGTTTGTATGTTCCCACAGGTTTACCATCCCGCAGATAAACGCTATTTACGAGTTCCTCTACTTTTTTATCCCAATCGACCCGATAGAGCTGGAATTCAAATTCCTTCAGGCTGTATTGGCTGATTTTCAGTATAACCGGTAAACGCTTCCCTTCACGTTCAGTATACATACGTAGGATCTGATGCTCTTCATCCATCTCAACGATACATTGATCACCTTTATTTGCACTGAAAACGATGCGATGATCAGACCCGAGATCACTGGCCGACTCTGGAGAAATATAATACGCAAGGTATCCACTTTGATAGTCAGCTTTAGCGTATAACTCCTGCTTACTACCCGCTCCAGCACTTCCTGACACATACACATTACCAATTCCTGGCATTTGTTTGCTGTTGTACGCCGCCCGCTCTTTTTTTTCTAGCTGTCCGGTATTATCTTCATCTATTTCGCGTTCTTTTTTCGCACAGCTAATGGCTAAAAAATATCCCATGCACAGCATAAGAATATATAGGCTTATTCTTTTCATAATTTCACCCTTTCTTTAGGCGTAAAATTAATGGAGTACCTTAATCTATAAAATACCTCATTTGGGGTATTTTACAACTATTTCTATTGAATTATAGGAAAGAACAAACCTTCCTGCCTTTATACTAGACTTATAACGCTTTCAAATTAATCTTAGCCGACAGTACTGGATTAAGCGCCCCTTTATGCAACATCAAGGTAATCGTTTTGTATTTCACGAATTCTTTGGTGACGTACATATACCCTTTAAAATCGTTGGCCTTTCCCCATGAATTTTTAACAAGGTAGTATTCCTTTCCCAGCTGGTCCCTGGCCAGCCCGACGATATGCATTGCATGATCATCTGTGGTCTCCCAATTGTCGAAGGCCATCTGCCGCTCTTCGGCAGTAACTTTCCTTTCGGGCATCGGTTTGACGAACATGGCTTTTTTCTCTTCGCTGGACATCCTGTCAAAGGGCTTTTCGGGAACATAAGCAATACCATAAGGCCATGAGAACCCCTTCTCAGACACATCCGTTGTCCAGGCAATGGTAAAGCCCTGCTGCAATGCTGTATCAATAATCCCGGTTAGATCTTGCATCGGTACATTATAAAAACGATCAAAAGACCAATTGTCTGGCACCATTAGCACAAAAGGCTTATAGTACGGCTGATCTGTTACAGAAGCAAAGCCAATGTAATCATCAGGATCGATGCCGATCACCTGATCCGCAAATGATCGTGCCGTATAGGTTTTGCCCTTAAAGTCAAATTTTTCAGGTACCTCCCCAAGATGAGCATCAAGTGCAGCGCGGTAAGCCTGTTCCCAATTGGGGGTCAGTGGCCTGCTTTTCACAAGCACTTTGAGCATGGCATTCAGCTTGGGGGTCATTTTCTTAAAATCATTGTAGGTTTGGTTGCCGCGTAAGCCTGCGTAAGCAGTCCTCGGCATCGCACCGTACTTGCGAAATACATTCAGCACATCATGTAATTGCCCACCTTCACCCATCGTCAGCCCTCCGTGGAGACGCACAAAATTATGCGCTTTGTCCACATAGGCCTGTCGGGCTGTATAAACCTGTGAAATTTCAACAGGCTCTTTTCCCATGCGGATCATCTCCGACTCCAAAAATGAATTACCGGTATAGGACCAACAGGTATTCGATGCGCCCTGTTGTTTCACCGGAGTACAGCCAAGATTGATGACATCTGTAAATACATATTCCGTCCGCATCCGCTTGTACTTGTTTTTAATCAGTATTTTGCGGCCATAGTTGACTAGCAATGCCCCGATAACCAATACAAGTAGAATAATGACAGGCCTTTTATATCTTTTCATAAATTCTGATTAACGTCCGCCACTGACAATTGCCGTAAACCGAGGCCATAACTGCTTTAAAAAACTGTAAATCATCAAACCAAAAACAATGATAATAACGGGACAGAAAAAGTACAGGAACAGCAATAAGACTTCAGACTGTGGCTTGAGTACCTTAAATAAAAATTTGACCACAAAGACCAGCGGCAAACGATGGTAGACAAAAATAAAAAAGCTGCCATTGGCCAGGAACAGGTTTGGGCGCCAGCTTTCTTTTCCTATAAAATGAGCAACAACTGACACCGTAGCAATAAGACCTATGCTAATTCCCGCACAGTATAAATCAACCCACCAGCTTTTGTTCATAAATAATAACTGTGCCACAACAAGCAGGACATACAAAGGCACCGCGATCGATAGCATCGGCCGCATACCACTGACAAAGTTTTTATTGTTGATACTAAAATACGCCCCTGCAGTGAAGAAAAAGAAAGAAACCGTACTCAACCCCGGAAAATAAAAAAATGGATTAAAAATCCAGAGCAATCCCAATATAATTACGGCATAGGCCCGTAGCTTTTTGATCAGAAAATAGATTATTGGCGAAAACAGCACTACAACCATCAGATCACGGATAAACCAAAAGGGTGAATTAACAGGCAACGATTTCTTCAAATGCGGGTTAATCTGAGAGGTATCCCAAAAGGACCATAGCCAGTCCAGCATGCTATAATCCGTTATTAATTTGTTTCTTCCTGAAACTAAACTGCCCGACAAGAATGTCTGTGCAAGCAAAAGGAATAAAATGACCAACAGATTCCAGAAAACATAAGGAACCAACAGAGACCGGACACGATTTTTTAATTTTTGCAAATAAATTTCTCTAGAAAAACCAGCGGTTTTATAAAAAAACAGGAACCCTGAAATAAAAAAGAAAAGTGGTACACAGACCTCAAAAATAACTTTCGAAAACAAGAAAAAAACAGACGAGAAAATAGGATAATCCCTAAAGCTGATCTGTTTTGCTCCGGCCATGACAATATCAGAAAAATCGGTATGGATAAATACCACACCCACAATCAGGGGAAAGCGCAAAAAATCAATGGTCATGGATTGCAGCTTTTCTTCAGGCATTTTATAATGATAATCTTTATCCATTAGTTAGATTTACAATATGAATTAGCGCCATTAAATTACACATTTATAAGTAAATATCCCGCATATTGTTTTTTTAATCGTACAGATCAATATCATACATTAAGTTAACTTAATGCTTTAATAACAGGTTTCGAACAATATTTAATGTAGCAAAAGCGTTACATACTAACTAAACCAGAGAAAAAAATGAAACAATTATCAGTACGGGAGCGTCTAAACTATAGCAACAAATTTTAACACAAGATTAAAATAAAGCACTTAATATATTTGTAAAAAAGATCACCCCAGACCAGTACTAAAAATGAGCTCAATCATTCCGTATATTTTTTCCCTCACTATTGTACTAGCCCCTTTCCTCGCTTCGGCACAGCAAACATTTCTAAGCGGTACTATCCGTGATGCTACGACCGGAAAACCACTGAGCGGAGCCATTATTAAAAGGGTAAGGGACAGCATCGGTACGACCACAAACCCGCAGGGACATTATCACATCATGTTGCCTAAGGGCGCTCAGCAGTTAACGGTCAGTTACATCGGCTATCAGCAACAGACCGTTACGATAGAATTTCAGCAGCACCTTGCTAAGGACTTTGCATTAAAGCCCTTAGCCAACCGAATCGATGAAGTTGTTGTATCGGCCAAAGAGAAGGGTGAAGCCATCGACGACCCGCAGATGAGTACAGTTCATCTCAATATGAAAGATATTAAAGATGTCCCCGTCATCTTTGGCGAGAAAGACCTCGTTAAAACCATACAGTTGCTGCCCGGTGTACAGAGCGGCGGTGAAGGCTCTACCAATTTTCATGTACGTGGTGGTGACGGTGGGCAAAACTTGATCCTCCTTGATCAGGCTACTGTATATAATGCATCACATCTCCTCGGATTTTTCTCTACCTTTAATTCGGATGCGATCAAGGACGTACAGCTCTATAAGGGCGGCATACCGGCCCAATTTGGCGGCCGGATATCCTCAGTACTAGATATCTCCATGTTGGAGGGCAACAAAAAACAGTTCTCTGGCGAAGGTGGGCTGGGTATAGTTGCTTCGCGGCTTAATCTTGAGGGTCCTATTGTAAAAGATAAGAGTTCCTTTCTATTCAGTGCCCGCCGTTCCTATGCTGATTCATTTTTAAAACTGGCGAAAAGTAAAGATATGGATAAGAATAGCCTGTATTTTTATGATCTAAATGCCAAGCTTAGTTTTAATCTGGGTAAGAAAACCAACCTATACCTATCGGGCTATCATGGCAAAGACAGATTAAAGTACAATGACCTATTTCATCTTTTCTGGGGAAATACCACGGCGACGGCACGGTTGAACCACCGCTTTAACGATAAAATATCGAGCAACACCTCGCTTATCTACAGTGGGTTCAATTATCAGTCCGGTGTTTCCAGCGAGCAGATTGATTTTCAGGTGGCCTCCAACATCCGAAACGTCAATGCGAAGCAGGATTTTTCCTATTATGCGAACTCCAATCATACCATCCGGCTGGGGGTAAGCGCACTGGCACAGTCCATCCGGCCAGCCAATCTCTCTTCGGGCAAAAATCAGTCTGTCAATCCGACAGCCATTGAAAGCCAGCGGGGTATTGATCTCGGTGGTTATATCTCCCACGAATGGAAAGCTACCACCAACCTGTCGTTACAGTACGGCTTCCATGTCCATGATTTTATGGTCCTGGGCAAACGGACCTTCTATCAATTTGACAAAAACGGAATGCCTATTTCCGAAAAACAGGATAACAGCCAGATTGCCAAACACTATATCAATCTGGAACCACGTCTGTCCGCCAGTCTGATGCTAGATGAACGCAGCAGCTTAAAAGCCTCATACAACCGCATCGTGCAGAACCTGCATCAATTGACCAATACCACCGCCAGCCTGCCCACCGATCAGTATGTACTCAGTAGTCTCCATATTAAGCCACAGCGCGTAGACCAAGCCGTCCTTGGTTACTTCCGTACTTTTGCGAACAAGCAATACGATTTTTCGGTCGAGGCCTATTACAAACGTTTGGGCAATCAGATTGACGTACGCAATGGGGCCACCTTACAGGCGGATGCCTATTTTGAAGGGGAGCTGCTCTTTGGTATCGGCCGGGCTTACGGAATAGAGGGGCACTTGCGCAAGAATAGCGGCCGTCTTAAAGGCTGGATCAGCTATACCCTTTCCAAAAGCCGGCGTAAATTTAACGGGATCAATGAGGGGAAATGGTTCAATGCACGGCAGGATCGTACGCACGACCTCGCAATTGTGGCCAATTATGCCCTTTCGGACAGCTGGACAGTCAGCGGAACATTTGCCTTCAATACCGGAAATGCCGTTACCTTTCCGAGCGGAAAATACCTTGTCAACGGTAAATCCATGTTCTACTATACCGAGCGGAACGGTTACCGCATGCCTGATTATCATCGTCTGGATCTGTCAGCGACTTACACCCCCAATAAAACGGGCAAACGCTTTCATTCGAGCTGGACAATTGGTATATACAATGCCTACAACCGCAAAAATGCTTATACCATTGACTTTCGGGAAAACAAGGACAACCCCAATCTGACCGAAGCTTATAAAATTGTTTTATTTGGAATCATTCCTTCCGTCACCTGGAACTTTAAATTTTAGACCTTATGAATGCTAAACTGTCTTTTATCCTATCCAGTCTGTTGTTGCTGATTTCTTCCTGTGAAGAAAAAGTGGACCTTGATCTCAATGACGCTGCGGCACGCATTGTTATTGATGCCCAGCTATCCGACGCCAGTTCAGTCCAGCGAATACGCATTTCACGATCCGTAGGATTCGACGATCCCATCAATACTTCCGGGATTAAAGGAGCAACGGTATGGGTCAAAGACAATGAAAATAGAAACTACTCTTTTCAATATGAGAAAGATGGCTATTATATCCATCGTACCTTTAAGCCCCTTTCCGGCCGGACCTATACGTTGCATGTTGACGTCCAAAAGCAGCAATATGGTTCTACCTGCCGGATGCCCGCTTATGTTGCCGTGGAGTCAACCCATATTTCCGAAAAAAATCTCGGCGGAGAAAATTATTTTTTTGCAGCACTGACCTTTAAAGATCCCGCTAAAATTTCCAATTATTATATTTATACCCTCTCCACCAATGGCAGCCCCTTTCGTTTTGCACGAGCAGAGTCCGACCAATTTAACGACGGACTGAAAGTAACCCATTATATCACCGACCAGGAGAAAGACCTATCCCCCGGTGACACAATTACTGTACGCCGCTATTGTGTGGACCAAAAAACCTATCAATATTGGAACGAGTACCAAAGCAACAATCTCAGCAACGCCGCACCCGGGAATCCGAAATCCAATATTTCCAATAATGCGCTGGGCTATTTCTCAGTAGCTCCGGTCATGGAATATAAGCTGAAGATCACACAATGACCAAGGAGCCCATCGCATGCGAAAACTATTCACGGTTGTCACTCTCCTCCTTGCGTCCCTCCGCGATCAGTTCATTAACTTCGTTCATTTCTCCCTTTTCAAGCTCTTCGATATCTTCCGCCTGCTCATCCGAATAGCGGTCTATAAAGAAGGTACAGCCCATGGGAAAGTGATCAGAACCTACCGAAGGATAAATAAAAAGCTTGTCTATAAATACATTTGGGCTATGAAAAAGCAGATCCAGCGGAACCCTGAAAAACCAATAATTGGCATGAAAGGTCGATAAGATGCCACGCCCGATCCGTGCATCGATCAGCTTGCTTGTTTTTTTAAACAGGACCGAAGATCTTGCCCAGGCCACATTGTTAAAATCACCCGTCACCACCACCGGCATTTTATAATCGCGTACTTTTTTTGCCACACTGAGCAGATCACCATCCCGTTCTTTGGAATTTTCTTCCTCCGTAGGACTTGGAGGCGGTGGATGCACCGCAAAAAATATAAAACGGTGACCGTCTTCTGTCTCCAATTCAGCTTCTATACTGGGGATATCGTCGGCTACAAAGTAATGTACCTGACTTTTATTGACCTTGAGCTTGGTGTAAAAATGCATGCCGTAGGTATTATCCAAGGTCACTTTGACCACATTTGGATAGTCTGATTCCAATTCCCGCAGGGCATTTTCCCAAACCGCATCGCTTTCCATTGTCAAAAAAATCTGCGGCTGCTCTTTCCGGATCAGCTCTATAAAACGGTCGTGCTCTTTATTGAACTGCAAGACATTACAGGAGATAATTTTGATGCTATTCGAGGCATCTTTTCCCTTTTCATATATTTCTTTCCGCCAAAATTTAGTATAGCGAACCAAGATAAATACATGATAGCCAATCAATAGCGCCTGAACGATCTGTATGCTCCATATCCAGGGAGCATCCGCAACCAGGTAAAATCCCCAGGCCAACAATGGCACCTGAAAGACCAGCAGCTGCAGCTTCACAAACTCAGCCACACGAAACACCCAGTGCTGGCACCTGATAAAAGGCAGCAGACTAAGGACAATCAAGAGCCCCGATAAAACAAAAAATAAAATCTGCATATTGCTTTCAAAATTACTTCACAAAGATATGGCTTGAACAAGACATTTCCGTATCCAATCACTGACTGGCAGGAAGATCCCCTAAAAAGGGTTACGCTTTAATTTCTTTCGCAGTATAATCAACTCGTGTTTTGGACAGGGCATCCGGAAAATTGAACTTGATATAATCGATCATCTGTTCACGTATGTAACAGCGGAGATCAAAAGCCTGCCCTGAATTACGGCAGCTCATCAAACAGCGTATCTCCATGGAATGCTCCTTAAGATCAGTGACCTGCAATACATTTACTTGACCATCCCATAGGGGATGTCCAGTGAGTAAATCCGTCAGCTTTTCCCGAAGCTGCTGCACGGGGATGGTAAAATCGGTGTAGATAAAAACCGTTCCCAATATCTCTGCTGTAGTCCGCGTCCAGTTCTGAAAAGGTTTCTCGATAAAATAGGTAATCGGCAGTACCAGACGACGCTTGTCCCAGATATTGACCACCACATAAGTGAGGTTGATTTCCTCAACCTTTCCCCACTCCCCTTCAACCACCAGCACATCGTCCATTCGTATGGGCTGTGTAAATGCGATCTGAAAACCCGCCAGCAGATTCCCAAGTGATTTCTGTGCCGCAAAGCCAATGATAATACCGCCGACACCCACACCGGTCAGCAATCCTGCACCGATCTTTTGCATGCTTTCAAAACTTAATAATACAATCGCCAGTGCGACCACAATAATGATGGTCACCACCACTTTGCGGATAAAAACGATCTGTGTCCTGACCTTCCGCTCACGTAAGTTATTCTCCTTGTTGACATCAAATCGATGGTACAGATAATCTTCAAATACTTTGATCGCCTGAATCAAAGCCAAGGCGAAAAAGCTGACTAACAATATCTCGTTGATTTTGGTCACCACCTGTAATGTTCTGGCATTAAAATGCGCAAAAGGAAGTAAACTGTTAAAGACCAGCAATGGAATAAAAATACTCAATATCCTGTTGAATCGGCGAATGAATGAACGAAACAGGGAATAAGAAGACTGCTCGATCGCCTGCCTTCGCAACAGGGGTATAAACAATATTTTTATGAGCATACCAATCAGGAATGAAAATAGGATTAATGCCATATTCCAGAGCCACGCAGGCCAGTTCTGTGAAAGTTGGATTAATACTTCGGTCATAAAGTTATTTTTCTATTGCACTACATATAAATTACTACTATGTATAACTGTTGGGCAGAGCTAACGTTTGTTTTATTTTGAGAAAATACTATTTGCTATCACAAATGGATCACCTAAGAGCATAAAATTAGATCAAGATTCATCTTTGGTATATTTTTTGAACAAAGCTGGTCGTTTCAACTAGACACTAAATCCGCTTGCGATATACGGCAAGTATATACTATTAAACAGACAAATCCGTTTTATACAAAAAAATGAATTAAAACTATCCAATAATAGAATTAAACCAAACACACATAAAAACTATGAGCAAGAAAAAAGACAATTCAAGATGGCTAAATGTGGCCATATCCTGGGGCGCGAGTATCGTCATCATCGGGGTACTGTTCAAGATCCTTCACATTGGCGGCAGCACAGCCAACTACATGATCGGTATCGGACTTGGTGTTGAGGCACTTCTCTTCTTTCTGATGGGTTTCAATCCCCCACCGCCTGAGCCTGACTGGAGCAGGGTGTATCCTGAATTGGACGATAATTTCAATGGCGAGCTTCCTGTTCGTGGTAAAACAGTGGTTGCACAGCCCGCAGGCCCATCGGCGACAGCCGCCCTGGACAAGATGTTTGCCGACGCCCATATTGAGCCTGCAAGCATCGAAAACCTCGGCCGTGGATTACGTGATTTCAGCGAAAAAGTATCTGCTATCAACAAATTGTCTGATGTCTCGCTAGCGACAGATGAATTCACACAAAAATTGCGGACAGCAACCTCCAAGTTTGACAACTTAAGCTTAGCCTTTGAAAAAGCATCACAAAATCTCGTAGCGATGTCAAATACCTCCGGTGATACGGCAAACTACCACGACCAGGTAAAAAACCTGACCAGCAATCTTGGTCAGCTCAATGCCATGTATGAGCGTGAATTACGAGACTCTGCATCACACCTGCAGTCCATGAATAAGTTTTATGAGAACTTAAGCTATACCATGCAAAACTTCAACGAATCACTGGATGACTCCAAAGCATTTAAAGAAGAAGTGGGCAAACTGGCGAAAAATCTGAATGCATTAAATGCCATTTACGGTAATATGCTCAGTGCCATGAACCAGCCTCGTGTATAATTTATCCTTGTATTACTTAAATTAGAAAAAATGGCATTAGGAAGAGAAACGCCAAGACAGCGGATGATCGGCATCCTCTATCTGGTCTTGCTTGCTTTATTGGCACTCAATGTACCGGATTCAATCTTGGATGCATTCAAAAATATCAACAACAGTCTCGAAACATCCAAGTCAAATGTCAACACGGCTGTACAACAGCTATTCGCTGCATTTGAAAACACCAAATTAAAGGAGGAGCCCGCAAGGGCCAAACCTATTTACGAAAAAGCAAAAAAAGCACAGGCTATTATTGGCGAGCTCGATAAATATATTCTGTCCCTGAAAGAAGAATTTGTCAAACAGGGCGGTGGATACGACGAAGAAAAGGGTGACCTGGTCAAACGGGAAAATGAAGACATCTCTCCCAATCTGATGATCAATGAGAAAAAAGGAACGATTCTGAAGGACAAGATTAATGAAACCCGTTCCAAGTTATTGGCATTACTGACACCTGAAGAGCAAAAAATGGTTTCTTTTTCCCTTGAAGCCAAGAATCCGGAGAAGTCGGTGAATGGCAAAAGATCCTGGGAAGATATCAATTTCGGCAGTGGCACGCCATTGACCGCGGCGATGACCATTCTGACAAAGATCCAGACCGATGCACAAAATGCCGAGTCTGATGTGGTGAAGATCATTCTGGGCAAAATGGATCAGGCCGTGGTTAATCTGGACAAGTTTGCTGCAGTAGCCGTTGCGCCTACATCCTACTTGGTACAGGGACAACCTTACAAAGCAGAAGTCTTTTTAACCGCATCCGATTCCAAGTCCGAGCCGGCGATCTCTGTCAACGGTTCAGCATTACAGATTGTGGATGGTAAAGGGGTATACTCCGTACCGACCAACCGGGAAGGTATTTTTAGCTGGACTGGGGTGATTAAAGTCAAACAGACTGATGGATCCTTTAAGGAATATCGTACACCCCAGCAGACCTATCAAGTGGCCCGTCCTTCGGCCGTGGTATCACCGGATAAAATGAATGTCCTGTATATCGGCGTCAATAATCCGATTTCCGTTTCAGCTCCAGGCACACCTACCGATAAAGTTCGTGTGAGCATGAGTGGCGGGAGCATATCCAGTGCCGGTGGTGGCAAATATAATGTACGCGTAAGTTCACCGGGAACTGCCCGCATTGCCGTATCCGCCGAAGTGGCACCAGGCAAGACACAAACCTTGAGTTCGACCGAATTCCGTGTCAAAAGAATCCCGGATCCGATTGCCAAATTTGCCGGTAAAACAGGCGGTTCCATGGCGACAGTAGCGCTGAAAGCACAAAATGCACTATTTGCGAAACTGGATAACTTTGACTTTGACGCTACCTTTAAAGTGACCAAGTTTACGATGATTATTGCCAAACCCCGTGCAGACGCAATCGTACTGTCCACTTCGGGCGGGCAGTTAAGTTCAAGCATGGCATCTGCTTTAAATGGCATTGTTCCGGGTACACGCGTGATCTTCGACAATATCGTTGCTGTCGGTCCTGACGGGACGTCCAGACAACTCAATGCCGTCGCATTAACGGCAAACTAGCAAAAAAAATCACCCCCTACTTTTATACATAAGGCCTTCTCCTTTGCTGGAGAAGGCTTTTTTTGTGTGTTACCAACAGTTCAGGACAGTGGATTAAAAGTTTAATTGCATTATTGCAACGTAGTTCTTTCAGATCCCATTTTCTGCTTAAGATTACTTATCCATCACATGGAGCATGCCGTAACCTGAAAGAGTCTATTAACCAATAACTAAAGTAATTATTTACTTTTCTTGAAACACCAATTATTAAACAATTGAACTGTATGAATTACCAATTTTTCACGAGAACACTACTGAAAAGTAGTATTAAATTGCTTTGTCCTTTGATGGCGCTCGCCCCCATCTCGCTTTATCCCCACAGCTTAACCGAAAGGCCTATTTTATTGACCACAAAATTTGCGGGTATAACCGGACGTGTATTAGATCCCGAGGGGAAACCGGTCCATGGTGCGACCATCCTGGTCAAAGGCAGTAAAGCCGGGGTCAAGACCGGCGAAGATGGCGTATTCCATATCAACCTCCCCGCCGATAATCAAGTCATTATTGTCAGCTACATTGGCTATAAAGTGCAAGAGATAGACATGACCGGAAAAACAAGCATCACCATCCGGCTTGAATCCAATACAAGTATTGATGAAGTCGTCGTCGTGGGTTATGGTACAAAAAAACGCGGTGAAGTACTGGGTGCTGTGGCTTCGGTCGATCCTAAAGAAATCCAGGATATTCCCGCAGCAAATATTGCTGCAGCCCTACGTGACCGTGTTGCGGGCTTAGGTGTCAGCGAATCATCCGGCCGACCAGGTGCCGCCGTTACCCTCAATGTCCGGAATGCCTTTGCCTCAGATCAGGCAAAATTACAGGGTGTTACCAACGAGCCGCTATATGTCATTGATGGGATCATCTCTACTTCGGATGTATTTGAAAACCTAGACGCTTCTATGGTCGAAAATATATCGATCTTAAAAGATGCTTCAGCAGCTATTTATGGAGCTTCGGGCGCAAAGGGAGTTATCCTTGTCACGACCAAGAGAGGACAAGCCGGCAAGCCCCAATTGAGCTACAACGGCTATATTGGTATTTCAGATGCCACCGTCAAACCCAAAATGCTCTCAGCCTATCAGCATGCCAAATTGTTGAATGAAACCTATGCATTGAATAATGCACAGCCCACTGCGTTCTTTTCGGATGAAGATCTTGCCTACCTCAAAACCAATCCCTACAAAAGCTGGTATGACGAACTGTGGAAATCCTCCAAAATGGAAAGACATAATCTATCTATTTCCGGAGGGAGTGAAAAAGTCACCTTTTTTGCCGGCGGCAGTTACCAAAAAGAAGATGGCAATTATGCTGGCATGAACCAGCAAAAATATTCATTCCGATCGGGCTTCAATGCCGAAATCATCGATGGACTGAAGGCAGATGTAGCTTTTAACGTCAATAATACCAAAACCAACAGCCAAAATAGTCTGTCCGATGACCGCGACCAGAATTTCTACCAGACCCTGATTACGACCCCGCAATGGGTACCTATCCAGATCGATGGTCTGCCTGTCAACTTTAACAACATCAACGCCAATAGTAATACCAATCCATTGGCCATTATAAATTCAGGTTATTATCAAAAGCAAAACAATTCAAACTATAGCATCAATGCTTCGCTAAATTATGCCCCAAAAGCACTGAAAGGTTTTAATGCACGTATCCAAGTGTCACATTCCGGCACATCATCCAGTGGTCAGGAATACCTTCCAGCCTATGATCTATACGACTTTGTACGCAGGGGCAATAACAACTTACTCTATACCAATACTGTCAACAGCACCTTTCGTATGGATGGCAACAAAACAAAAATTGCTCCGTCACTGGGCAAGGGAAGCAGTTACCAAGGTAATCTTGTGTTACAATATGCCAATACCTTTGGCGATCACAATATGGCTGTGATGCTTGGCGCTGAGCAATCGGCATCCAATTCCGAGGGCTTATCGGCCTATTGGACCAACCAACAGCTATTGAATTTGGATGAATATTGGGCTTTCGACCAATCTACTTTTACGAATAATGGCCGAAGTATTGAAGAGGCCGTAAAACGATCTGTCTTCGGCCGCTTCAATTATGACTATAAGAAAAAATACCTCGTGGAGGTGATCACCCGTCTGGACGCATCCTCCCGCTTTGCCAAGGGCAATATCTGGGGCTTGTTTCCCACAGTCGCGACAGGCTGGGTAGTCAGCGAAGAAAACTTCTTTAAAGAGCTGAACTATATCAGCTATCTAAAAGTGCGGGCCAACTACGGTCTTGTGGGCGAGGATCGCGTCAACGCCCGTCTTTGGCAGGACCGCTTTAGTGTAGACCTGGTCAATACTGGTTACCTCTATGGCGAGACCCCAGTGGCATCCCTCAACCCGACAATTATTGCAAATCCAGATATCTCCTGGGAAAAACACCGTACGTTTAACTTTGGTATTGAATCGCGTTGGTTTGATAATAAATTGAGTTTCGGATTCGAGTATTACTTCCGCGATTCTTACGATGTATTTGACAAAGGGAATGATGAAAATTTCCCCATGTATGCCGGATTCAAAGCACCGGTGGTAAATTACCAAAAACGCAAAGGCTGGGGGACTGAATTCTCCCTGGGTTACCAAAATACATTTTCCAACGGGCTTAAGCTATCCACCAACATGAACTTTGGCTACTCGGGCAGCTATACCACACAGATGTTTTTCAACAAATTCCAGCTCTATGATTTCTCCTATCCCGACTGGAAGGTCGAAATGGGTACCGACTCCCGCAAATACAATACCGGCAATTATGGACTGATCTATGTGGATATGCTGCGTACACAGCAGGATGTGGATAATTTTCTGGCTAAAAACCCCAACTATACCATCGATGGTAAAGTGCCACAGGTCGGCTGGACAGTATACGAAGATACCAATGGCGACGGAAAAATTACCGAGAAAGATCTCACCACCATGTTTGAGAATACATCGCCTATTTTCTCTACGGGTGTTACCATTGGTTTAGCCTATAAATCTTTTTCATTGAACACCAACCTCCGAGCAGTTTTTGGCGGCAAAGCATTTTATGAATCACAGGCCATGACTGCCCCTACCGATAAAGTCAATGTACCCAGCTTCTGGGAAGACCATTGGTCATTGGATAATCCCGATGGCAGATTCCCCCGTTACGATGATGCAGCCATGATGAGAAAATGGAATTCGACATTCTGGGCGAAGGACGGGACGACGATCCGGATCAACAATATGGTGTTTAACTGGAGTGTACCCAAAAATTTTACCGATAAGATCAATGTACGTTCACTCAAGCTGATGCTATCCGGCAATAACTTATGGACGATCGTAGCCCCCTTTAAACACCGAGATCCCTATTCCTCATCCTTATATAACTATCCGACCATCCGGACGATATCCTTTGGTTTAAACTTTGGCATTTAATATACAAAGACATGAAAAGACATTTTAATTATATCATAGCCCTACTGATGGCATCCAGTACCGTCCTTATGACCCAAAGCTGTAAAGATGATTTTTTTGAACTGGTCGATCACGGAGGTCTTGACGCCCGTATCTGGGACAACGAAGGCGCAATAGAATTTTATCTGGCGGGCACTTATGCCATGATTATGCCGACCCATCCCCATGAGATCACCACCAATGACATGCAGATGCACTATGCCAGTGACGAAAACTATTTCTCGGGAACCAATGGCCCTAGCAAAAAAGTATTGGGATTAAGTGGTGAAATTATGCTCAATGATGTCAAATACATTGCAAGCAAATATCAGGGAACCAATGTCGGTGACAACCGCTATTTTGACATCGCCCGTTGCAACAATGCCATTGCGTATATCCCAACAGGCACGCTTACGACTGATGTAAAGAAAAAATTTTTAGGCCAGTTTTATGCGCTACGTGCTATGGTTTATTTTGAGCTCACCCGGCTGTACGGCGGTGTACCATTGGTTCTTGAACCTCAAAATCCCGATAACCTGAAACTGGAGGGCCGAGCTTCGGCAAAGGCTTGCTTTGGGCAGATCGTAAACGATCTGGATTCGGCCATGGTCAATCTCGATGGTGTGGTATGGGACGACGCCACAGGTCGCGGAAAAATAACAAAAGCCGCGGCGGCAGCACTGAAAGCCAAAGCACTATTGTACTGGGCAAGTCCACAGTTCAATCCTACGGATAACCCCACGCACCCCCATGAGGCACAACGTTGGGAAACAGCCCTGCAGGCCAGCAAAGAGGCTTACGACCTGTGCAAAGCCGACGGCCGGGCCCTGTTGCCCAATTATAACGAGATCTTTCTAAAAGAAGGCATTGCGAATACCGAGGCCGTGATTGTCCGTTCCTATTCAGCGACATCACCAAAGCGGTTCACCATTGTAGAGCGCGCTTCGCGTCCTGGATCCGAGGGCGGGTCACCAGCAGATTATTATGTCCCTACGACCCTATTGCTAGGCGCTTACGCCATGCAAGACGGAACACCGGCCAACAGCAGCAATACAAGTTATGACGACGCACTGTTTTGGAAAAACCGCGATCCCAGATTTAAACATACCATTGTCTATAACGGTGCCGAATGGCCTTTAAGTGGTAAGACTGGAAGAAAACAATGGAATTACAGTAATGCCGAAGATGAATTCTCCATTAAATCTTTTTATTGTAAAAAATTTGTCAATCCGGCACTTTCGTCTGCAGCTGTTGGGATTGCCAACGATATGGGCGGCAATGGCATGGACTGGATCGAAATCCGTTTTGCTGAGGTAATGTTGAATTATGCTGAATCAGCCAATGAAACGGGCAACCTCTCCCTTGCGAAGGAACTTGTCCGCAGCATCCGCCAGCGCGCCGGAATAGCACAGGGAAACTTTGACTATGGCTTATCGCTGGCATCCAACAAAGAGCAGATGCGCGATCTTATAATGAACGAGCGGCAGATTGAATTTGCCTTTGAAGGCAAACGCTATCACGACCTACGGCGGACACGGCGTATGCATACCTTGCAGGGGACTATTCAGACTTATTTATTTGAAGCAAAATCTGGGGCAGCAAAAACGTATCTCGAATCGGTAAACGCGGCCGGTATCCGCCATCGGGAAAGTCTGGATATGAACAACCGCGATACGGTACTGACCTATTTTAAATATCCTTACAACCTGCGTGCAGAGAGTTCCAATGGGGCCTTTGCCTTCCGTGACTATTACTATTTCTATCCCCTTCCCAATACCTTTATGAACTCCTCCCCTTTGTTGGAGCAGACTATCGGTTACGAGGGCGGTACATTTGACCCTTTAAATGATTAGTTATGAATCGTTCCTCTTTAACAGCTATTATACCTCATTATTTACAGATGAAAGCAAACTATATATTCGTTGTGCTCCTATTGGGCACATTACTTTCGTGTAAACGTGAAGGCGACAATATTTTCAATCTATTTGAAGATGTATCCGTCACGCTTCATATGGAAAACGAACACAATATCGGTACCTATAAGGATGTTGCCGTAGGCGACTCCATCTTCGTTGATTTTACCATCAGCTCCAAATCCAAAGATATGCACCAGGTCTGGATCTTTTATAATGGAGCCGGTGCCGCTGCCCTAAAAATACCATTAGGGGAAACAGAAAAAAGAAGTTTTCGCTATGTATATAAGATCCGAGCCGATAAAGTCGGCGAAAGCACCTTCCGGATTATGGCCGTTGACAGAGAAGGAGTGTTTATGGGGGATGGCTCTACCTCCGTTACCTACAATGTACTGTCCGATTACGTTCATCTCAACAACCGCGTGCTCTATATGCCTGATAGCGTAAACCGGAGCAGCGCCTGCTTTATCGACCTAATGGAAGGTAAAACCTATACCTATGCCGAGGCCAAACTACATCCGGAGAAAATAGATCTAGGTATGTACCGGACGTACACCGTGGAACCCAATGGAAGTCTCACCTTTAAATACAACATCTATTCGCTTCAGGCTAGTCCCATTCCATTTGGTGCCTTTGATTTTACCGACCTTGCAGGTAAAGGCCGCGCAACCTATTTTTCGGGCATCCAAAACAATCAGACCAGTGCATTTTTAAATACATTGACCTCAGGTGAAGCCATAAAAACGAATGCGATCTCGCGTAAGACAGCTAACCTCAAATTAGAAGACCTGAAGGTGGGAAGCCTATTTTATTTTAAGACTCCGGACGAAAAATATGGTGTCGTTATCGTCAATGCCCTGAGTGGTTTTGACAACAACCGTTACCTGAACATCAGTATCAAACGTCAAAATTAATCTTGTCCCTTTTTTCCCTTAATACCTGGGGTACCACAGCCTTGTGCGTACCCCTTTCTTACTTTCAAAGTAAGCAATAGCAAGCGAGGCACTATACGGCGCGTAAAATTAAAGAAAAATTATTACCTTTATATTAACAGTCATTTTATCTTGTTTTATAGTAAACCTAAGTCAAGCATATTAGCATGGTAAAAACAGCTAAAAAAAACGAACTTTCTAAGTCGGTATCAGGTCGTATCGATGAGATTTTGCGCTTCACAAAACTTCCTATACAGGAGTTAGCCCATATGACGGGCATTAATATTCGATCATTAAAGGGTTACCAGATAGGCAGTATTCCTATTACACTGGAATCGGTTCTCAAAATATGCACAGCATTATCAATCGATTTCCATGACTTCTGTGATTTTAACAAAAGGTTAAGTCAAAAGAAATTTATGGTTACAATTGGCTCGGCAATAGTATCATCGTATAGGAAGGAGGAGAAATAATTTGAAACAAACACAGGAAGATATTATTGCCCATGCATTTTCTAAAGTGCGTGAATTTCACGCCAAACATGGCCGAACTCCGGTCCGGCGGGAGATGGAAGACATTAATACGATCGCACGCCGATATTTTGGCGCCTGGAACAAATTTATCCTTGCGGCGGGATTAAAGCCTAATACCAGAACAAAAGAAGAGATAACAGCCAAACTATTGGCTCTGGTAAGCGATTTTTATGAAATGAACGGCCGAATTCCCATGCGCAGGGAATTTTCTGCACAATCATCCACTATAAATAACTATTTTGGGTCTTGGAACAAGTTTATTGCGGCAGCGGGATTTGCGCCCAATGACCGTAGAATTCCTTCCATTGGAAAGCTAAAAAATTCACTGGTCAAATTTTACCTTAAACATGGGCGATCGCCGAATATATCAGATTGCACAAGGAAAAATGGGCTCTACAATCCCTTATCCTATTACCGGCATCTGCATGTCAACAGCTGGGCCGATGTACTGGAGTACGTCAAGTTAAAGTCTCACTTTCGGGTTACCACGATGACGGCAGATGAAGCCAAAGAGAAAGTGATCAAACTGATCAAAAAGCACCGTATCAAATATTATAAAGACTACAAACGGCTAAAGCCTGAAAATTATCCCTCGGTTTGGTACCTGAAGGAAAAATTTGGCTGGAACAACCTATGTTATCTCGCCGGAACTAAAATACCCATTACCAAATTTAGCATCAGAGACTATTACCTCAGTCTCGCCAAAGAACTCGGCAGGGCACCGACGACAAAAGAACTGGAAGCCAAAATGGGTGTCACATCGGGTGCGATGGTCTGGAAAACCGGTCAACGCTTAAATCGTTTTATTGAATCTTTTGGTCAAAAGCCGGCTCATAGTACGCGAGAGCGTTGCAGGCTCAGCAAAAAGCAGCTTGCTGAACTCTATAAATCCAAAAGCATCGAACATGGTTATCCACAGGGAATGCCACGCAGCAAACTGATGGAGCTCACCGGTTACTCCAGGGATGTATATGAACTTCGTTTTTTTTCGATGAATGGACTGCGGCTTGTCTGTGGATTCAAATTGCTCCATAGTGGCAATAAGCGCTACACGGAGGAGGAGTTGCGTAATATCTTGAAGATGCCGCGTTACAGGTAAGAACATACAAATATTCAAGTCAAGATCAAAAGAAAGAGCCATTTCCATTGGGAAATATTTTTTAATAAAGGTGAGCGGTCACGACTACAGCATGCTTTGCTATATAATAAATCAGCCTGTTAATTATCCTTTAGGCACAAAATTTGTCATTGCAAAAAAAGAAAAGAACAGATCATGAAAAGAACAGCATTATTATTTACACTTGCAGCAGTTATGGTTTCCTGTAATCAAAAACCAAAAGAAACCGCAGCGCCTTCCGTTCCGCAAGATACATCAGCGACGGAGGAGCCTGCTAAAATTGACACATCGGCAACGCTTGACCTTGCGAGCATCCCCTATTCGGATGCAGATATCGGTGTATTTCCCTTTTTTACCCCACCAAAAGGCTATAAGGAGATGAACCAGCCCATCAATAAGGACTTTGATGTTTGCTATTTCGCTATTAATGGCGTCATGAAACCCTACGAGGGAAGGTTATATAAAGCAAATATTACCAATGAACAGGGTACGCAGTTTTCACAACGCTATTTTGAAAAGAGTATGGAAGATTACTTAGCATCAATAGGTGCTGTTAAAGTTTTCGATGGCACCATCACGGGCGAAGAATACGAACGGTACCATAAACAAGACCCCTATAAAGGTGATGAGGGCGATATTGGCTATGCGGATGAACAGATCCGTGTATACGTCATCCGTAGTAAAAATCAGGGCAATATCTTTATTCAATATACGGCAAATAATGCTGGTGCCAAGCTGAATATACTACAGGAAAACAACTTTAAACAAACCATCCAAAAAATCACGGCAGACGACATCAGCAAGGATCTATCGGAATCCGGAAAATCAATTGTTTACATCACGTTTGATACCGATAAGTCCAGCATAACCACAGCGGGTACTGATCTGGTTATTCAGATTGCTGAAGCGCTAAAAAATGATCCCACCCTTAAAATCGCCATTGAAGGGCATACGGACAATACAGGTGACGCGGCACATAATAAAAAACTATCTGATGATAGAGCGCATGCGGTGATGACTGCTTTAGTAGGGCAAAAAATAGACAAATCGCGCTTATCAGCCAAAGGTTACGGGGCCGAGCGACCGCTTGTAGCCAACGACTCCGAAGAAAACAAAGCAAAAAACCGCCGTGTCGAGCTGGTTAAGATCAAATAAACCTTACTTTTTGTAGCCCTATGCCGCTTTCGATACGAGAAGGCGCCATAGGGGCAAATAAGTGTTAGATACCTTTGTTATAAGCAGCGGGAGCCGGGCAACCTTCTCGTCTCAGTGCTGCTATTGGTACAGCGATTTCCTGCTTCCCAACGACCTTCCGGGTCACCTGACTGACAACAGACAGTATAAATAGGCCTTAATACAGTTTTTGACACAATTAGATCACATCATATTTTCATATATCTTATCAACAAGTTCGCAATAGAAAAAGTTTAATAACATATTTTAAAAAAAAGTAGCAATTAGAGGAATAAGAAAACAAGACTTAATCAAAAAAACAGCAGTTACCCATACTAGAAACACTATTATTCATTAAAAACAAAAGAAATAACAGAACAAAAGCAATAAAAACAAGAAAAAAAATTCAATTAAAACTTATTAGACATCAATAAAATAGTAAAAAAATAATAAATGGTATTTTTTTTAACAAAAAATTGAAAAATAAAACAAAAATAACGATATTTACAACACCTTATTAGGTTTATAATTGGTTATTGAAAGGTTTTCATTCTCCCAGCTTGAAAACCTTTTTTATTTTACCAAAAATCAGCCATATTTTCTTCCGATCAACACCCAATAGCAAGAAATACAGATTATTTCTCTCCAATTAGAGACCTATCCCCTACCTCTGCCTTCGGTATTCCATTATCTTCTAAATAATTACTATATTTTTACTTGTCTTTTCACTATAGATCGCAAAATAATTCTGCTCGCTCTGTTTGGCATATCTTACCGCGTTGGAAAACAGATTAAAAAAAATCTGAGACAAATCAACAAAAGAATGAATGAATTAATATTGTACATAACCCGAAATTAGCAGTATTAGATAAAACCAAGTTATAAACCCAAATTCACGATTACTTTTTATTCCGGCTTAATGGGTACGCGAATTTCAAGAAAATCAAACCTATACTTCGCGTAGTTTGAAGATCGTCAGAATTTAACCGAATTAAATTATGAACATCATCGCTCAACTTTTCAGCTTCTTTTTACCAAAAGAAAGCAATTTTTCCCGCCTTACGAACATCCTCCTATATTGCCTGATCGTATGGACAAGTGTTCCGTCGGCTTATGCGCAAAAGCAATCTGATCAATTTAAATTCGAAGGAAACTATAGCCCTCATCTGATCGGTAAAAGAATCGCTGCCCGATTTGTCCATGCAAAGCATGCGCTCCATGCCGGAAAATGGATAAGTTACCCCGAAACATTTTATTGGGCTGGCGCCCTTAAGTTTGCCGCTATCAGCAAAGATGAACAGTTACTTGAGCAAGTGCAACAAAAATTTGAAAAGTTGCTTTCCACAGAGAAACAATTCCTTCCTCCGATGAATCACGTCGATTTAAACATGTTTGGAAGCTTGCCTCTTGCGTTTTACCAACATCATCCTAGATCCGATTACAAAGATCTGGGAATGCGCTATGCGGACAGCCAATGGCAAGTACCGGCAGATGCCACACAGCAGGAAAAAGATTGGGCCACGAAAGGATACTCTTGGCAGACAAGGTTATGGATCGACGACATGTACATGATTACGATCGTGCAGACCCAAGCCTACAAAGTAAGTCGAGATATCAAATATTTGGATCGCGCAGCCAAAGAAATGGTACGCTACCTGGATGAATTGCAACGCCCGAACGGCCTTTTCTATCATGCCCCGGATGTACCCTTCTACTGGAGCCGGGGCAATGGATGGATGGCCGCCGGAATGACCGAGCTGTTATTAAATCTCCCCAAATCCCATCAGGATTATCCACGGATCATGACCGGATACCTCAAGATGATGAAAAGCCTCAAGCAGTATCAACAGTCCAATGGATTGTGGAACCAGCTGATCGACGAAAAAGATTTTTGGGCCGAGACTTCCGGTTCAGCGATGTTTACCTACGCCTTCATCAACGGGGTAAAGCAAGGCTGGCTTGGAAAAGATTACAAAAAAGCCATAGAAAAGGCATGGCCTGCACTCGTTGACAAAGTAAGCGCCGAGGGAACGGTATCCGATGTCTGCGTTGGTACCAATAAAAAGAATGACAAGCAATATTATTATGATCGTCCGCGCCATACCGGTGACTTTCATGGGCAGGCGCCCTACCTCTGGTGTGTCAACGTCCTCCTGGCAAGCGGCCGGGATAATTAGCCCTTGCCAGAAACCATACAACACAGATCTTATTTCACCTATTTAACCAAAATTTATAATGAAAAAGTGTAGAAAGAACTTCATACACCTCAGCATAGCTGTGATTTTCGGTATCCTTTTTTATTCTTGTAAGGAAAAAGACGGTGCCAGCGAAACCACGGCCGATGCCCCTGCCGGCCCGGTCCTTTTTAACGACTTTGCCCCAAAAAAAGGGGCGGTGCGCACTAGGCTGTATATCGAAGGAAGTAATTTTGGCAACGATGTCAACAAAATTAAAGTCTTTATCGGCGAACAGGAACTCAAAGTTGTCGGATCAAACGGCAAACAGATCTACTGCATGATCCCGCGGTACACCAGTTCGGGAAAAGTAAAAGTTGTGATCAGCCGTAGCTCCGGAGAATCGGTGGAACACATTTTCCCCGATGAATTCCAGTATGCCAAAAGTACCGCCGTAGGCACTCTCGCCGGGAATGTGGATGAAAACGGCAATTCATCCATTATAGATGGTAATTTTGATGAGGCAAGATTTGCCTATCCAGCCTATATCACCTACGAGCCTGAAAGCAATGCGCTCTTCGTCACCGAATTGGACAGGGCGGTGCGCCGGGTAGACCTGGAAACGAAAACAGTCTCGACACTCATTACCAACGGACAGGCCGGATTTACAAAAATGCAGACCACGACATTAAGTGCAAATACAGATACCTTATTCCTCACTGACGACAACCAGAATCTGACTGCCAGAACCAAGGTCGCGATCGCCTACTCCCTTCGCTCCGAAAACTATCGCCGGGTACACCCTTATCTGTATGATCCTGCGGCCTACTCTTGCGCCCCACACCCCATTCACAACAATATGTTCTACAATGGCTATGCAGGTATCGCCATCAAAAAGGCTGTGTTTGATCCATTCCTTAATGAGCTCGGACCCAAGGAACTGTTTAAGATCGGCGGCAACACCAATAACAGTTCGCTGATCTTTTTTCATCCAACAGGCAATTACGCCTACATCGTTTCCTACGGATGTATTTACAAGAGCCTATATGACTGGACGACCCGGGAACTGCAACCTCCCATTATCTTTGCCGGCAGCCCGACGGCCAAAGGCGACGTCGATGCCATCGGCACCTCCGCCAGAATTGAGCGCGCTTATCAAGGTGTATTTGTCAAGAACCCCAACTATGCAGGCCAGGCCGACGAATATGATTTTTACTTTTGCGACCAGTACAACCAGAGTATCCGTACGTTAGCCCCCACAGGTGTGGTGAGCACGTTTGCAGGCAAGGGCAGCCCCACGCCGGATGGCAGTAAAAGCGGCTACATTGACGGCGACCCGCGCAAGGAAGCCCGGTTTGCTGATCCGACCGGAATTGCCTATGATGAACAACGGAAGATATTTTATATCGCCGAGCGCAACAATAAACGCATACGGACCATATCTATTGAATAAAGCAATTCAGAAGCATACATAAAGATCCCTTAAAACGCTGTGATCAAAAGATAGCGTCCGAAGGGCCATATTGACCAATAATAAACCGATGAAAAAAAGAATTCTAATTCTCCTACTGGCTTTGATGACCGTTACGCTCAACTATGCACAGAACGGTTCGCGTGTACCGGTAACAATTACAGGAAGTGTGATCAACAAGGCAAAGGAACCGCTGAGCGGGGTCACGGTAACCATAAAAGACCAACCGGGACTGGGAACAGCCTCTGACAACAAAGGAAACTATACGATTAAAGCATCAAAATACCAATGGCTGGTGTTTGCTATGCTCGGTTACGAAAAACAGGAAGTACTGATAAAAGACGATCTAAAAATAGACGTTATCCTAAAGGAGGCAGACCATAGAGCCATGGACGAGGTCATTATCACAGCGCTTGGACCACAAAAGAAAGCCACGGTAACGGGTGCTGTCACCACGGTTGATCTCTCCCAGCTAAAGACACCGACCTCAAGTATCACCAACGCCCTGGCGGGCAATGTTGCGGGTGTAATGGCTATGCAGTCCAGCGGTCAGCCCGGAAGCAACATGTCCGAATTTTGGATACGTGGTATTTCCACATTTGGCGCAGGCACTTCCGCACTCATCCTCGTCGACGGATTCGAACGTAGCCTGAATGAGATCAGTATTGAAGATATCGAATCATTTTCCATCCTTAAAGATGCCTCCACGACCGCTATCTATGGTTCACGGGGCGCCAACGGTGTTGTGTTGATCACGACAAAGAAAGGAAAAACAGATCGTGTGAGCATCAATGGCAAACATGAGACCTCCTACAATACACGAACATTTACGCCCCGGTATGTTGATGGACACACCTATGCAAGCCTCATGAACGAATCACGCATCACCCGCAACGAAGAACCCTTTTACACCCCCGAGGAGCTCTTTCTCATAAAAAATCGACTCGATCCCGATCTTTATCCCGACATCAACTGGATGGATATGTTTTTAAAGGACGGTGCCTTTACACAACGTAGCTCGCTCAACTTCGACGGCGGAGGCTCACTGGCTCGCTACTTTGTATCCGGAAGTTACATCAATGAAGGCGGGATGTACGAAACCGACGAGAACCTCAAGAATTATAATACCAATGCCAATTATAAAAGATGGAATTACCGCGCCAATATTGATATGAACCTCACCAAATCCACATTGTTGAGAGTGGGTATCAGCGGGTCGCTGGGCAAGCAAAATCTCCCCGGCGGCACCTATGATGAAATCTGGGCTTCGCTTATGGGCCAGAATCCGATTTCTATCCCCATTAAATATAGCGATGGCCGTGTTGCCTCCAGAGGAGGGGCCGAGAAGCAGAATCCATGGGTACTGATCACACAGCAGGGATATATCGAAAACTGGGAAAACAAACTGCAGACCAATGTCACATTGGAGCAAAACCTCGATGTGCTGACCAAAGGATTACGTTTTGTAGGACGTTTTGGATATGACATTAACAACAACAATAATATCCGCAGAATGAAATGGCCAGAAGGCTGGATGGCTGAACGGCTACGCAACTCAGATGGCGATCTTGTACTCAAGCGAACAATTACCGAGCAGCTGCTGACCCAGCGTTCCAATGCCACTGGTGACCGCTTTGAAACGATGCAAGGTGAACTGCATTACAACAAACGCATCAAAGACCATAGCCTAGGTGGAGTAATACAGTATACCCAGGAAAAGCGCGTCAATACCTCCAATTATGGTGAAGATATCATGCAAGGCATAGAACGCCGAAATCAGCGACTTGCAGGCCGGTTTACCTACGGTTATCAATCACGTTACTTCTTCGACTTCAATTTCGGATACAATGGGTCAGAGAATTTTGCCAAAGGCCATCAGTTTGATCTCTTTCCGGCAGTTTCCGCCGCGTGGAACATAGCGGAAGAAAAATTCATCAAAGAACAGCTTACCTGGATGAACATGTTCAAGATCAGATATTCCTTTGGTAAGGTAGGCAATGACGCCATGCCCGTACGCTTCCCGTATCTAGCTTCTTTCAGCACCGATGAAAATCTCGGCTACAATTGGGGCGATATCGAAAGCAAAAATCTCTACCCTGGACTCACTTATTCGCGTATAGCCTCCAACTCCATTACTTGGGAAATTGCCACCAAACACGACCTCGGGCTCGACTTTTCTTTTTTCAATGACAAATTTGGCGGACAGCTTGACTACTTTCATGAACAGCGCGACGGAATATACATGGAACGTAAATATATTCCTTTTGTGGTAGGCCTACAGGGGCAGGATCCCCGGGCCAACGTGGGATCTACCCTCTCCAAAGGCTTTGATGGACAGATGCGGTTTACCCAAAAAATCAATCAGCTCAGTTTAACTGCACGTGGCACAATGACGTACAGTAAAAACAAGATCCTGGAAGCCGATGATCAGTTTAGCAACTATCCCTACACCACCCTTTCGGGGTTTCGGGTTAATCAGAATAAAGGGCTTATTGCCTTGGGACTATTTAAAGACTATGAAGATATCCGTAGCAGCGCCACCCAAAGTTTTGGACGCACAGCACCCGGGGATATCAAATACAAGGATATTAATGGTGACGGTAAGATTGACGATACCGATATCGTACCGATCGGCGCTACACGTTACCCCAACCTGATCTATGGCTTTGGCATATCAGCAAATTACAAGTCTTTTGATGCGAGCGTGCATTTTCAAGGTGCCGGAAAATCTTCCTTCTTTATCAATGGTTACACGGTATACCCATTCAGTCAGGGGGACTGGGGAAATATTCTGACCGATGTGGTCGAATCCAACCGCTGGATACTCGGAGTCAACGAAGATGTAAATGCCCAATATCCAAGGCTCAGTTATGGGGGCAGCGCAAATAACTACCGCGCTTCAACCTATTGGCTTAGGGAGAGTTCGTACCTGCGGCTCAAAACCCTGGATATAGGCTATGCCATACCCAATGGATTCACAAAAAGAGTTGGCGTCAAATCGGCACGCCTATATGCCATGGGCACGAACTTGCTGACCTTCTCCAAATTTAAATTATGGGATCCCGAGATGAATAGCTCCAATGGCCAGGCCTACCCACTGGCCAAAACAATCACCCTCGGACTTACCATCAACCTCTAACGATAGCAATCATGAAGAAAATACACCTATTCACACCCCTACTGATCAGTGCCAGTGTATGCCTATCCATTAGCTCCTGCTCCAAATACCTGGATGTCGAACATTTTTTTGATGACCGACAAAGTGAAGAACGCATTTTTAAAAGCAAGGATTATACCGAGCAATGGCTAGGAAACTGTTACAACAAACTATTGGATTACAACCTCGAAATGGGCCACCGAAATTATACCATCTCCAATTACTCGGACGATATGTTCTATAATGAATCCGGAGGAGGCAACGGCGATGAGTACCGGCGATTTAAATTTGGGGAGTACGATTATACCTGGCAGCGCCAATCGTGGGCACAGTCCTATGGCGGAATCCGCCAGGCCTCAGTCATGATCCATAGCATGGCCGAAGGCGGAGCTTTCACGCCCAAACAGGTAGCAGATTACAAGGCGCAGGCACGCTTTATCCGCGCCTACCTTTATTGGCTGCTCCTACGCAAATATGGTCCAGTACCGATTATGCCGGACAAAGGTGTAGACTACGACGAAAGCTACGACAAACTTGCCTACCCGCGCAACACCTACGATGAAGTAGCCACCTTTATTGCCGAAGAAATGGCCCTGGCAGCGCAAGATCTACCTTTGAAACGTGACAACCGCAATATCGCCCGTCCGACCCGTGGAGCGGCATTGGCAACACGCGCCAAAGCATTATTATATGCTGCAAGCCCCCTTGCCAACGGTAACGCCGAGATGAGCGACTTTACTGACGATAAAGGCCGAATGCTGATTTCGGCACAATACAACGAAGAAAAATGGGCACGTGCAGCTGCTGCGACCAAAGATGTGATCGATTTAAATACCTACAAGCTATACACCGCCGATTTTAAAGTCAAAGGCACAGCAGACTATCCCGCCACCATCGCCCCTCCTCATCATCCTGAATACTCCGAAAAGAACTTTCCGGAGGGATGGGCGAATATCGACCCTTTCGAATCCTATCGTGCCGTATTTAACGGTGACCTATATGCTGCCGAAAATCCAGAAATGATCTTTACCAGAGGAGAAAATCAAACCGATGAGAACCATGGCATTATCGCACTGACCAGACACCAGATGCCGCAGGTGGGCGGTGGATATAACTGCCATGGCATTACCTTAAAACAGTGTGATGCCTATGCCATGAATGACGGAACAGTATTTAACAGGCAAGAAATCCGTCAGAAATATGGGGCAAATATGTTTGTTCAAAAGGCCGAACTTGATCAGTTCAAACCACTCATGGAAAACGCCTGGAAGGATTTTGCCCATCGTGAACCGCGATTTTACGCCTCAGTGGCTTTTAGTGGCGCACTGTGGACTATGTCTAGCGCTACCTCCAACCTGTCCAATGTCACCAACAAACAGATCTTTTACTATCGGGGCGAAAATGAGGGCATGATCAATGGTGACCGCTGGCTACCCACTGGAATTGGTATGATGAAATTTGTCAACCCAAAAGATAATGCTACGGGCAATGGCGGCAAGATATACCCCAAGGTGGAGATTGCCATACGCTATGCCGATCTGCTGCTCATGTATGCTGAAGCACTCAATGAGATCAACGGTTCTTATATGATCGCAAGCTGGGACGGCAAGACCACCCACCAGATCAGTAGAAATATAGATCAGATGAAAAACAGTATCGGTATGGTCCGTATACGGGCGGGCGTCCCCAATTATGAAACAACCATATATACCGACCGGACAGCATTACGCCGTAAAATAAAAAGTGAACGACAAATCGAATTGCTGGGCGAAAATCAGCGGTACTACGATTTGCGCAGATGGAAAGATGCTCCTGTAGACGAGGCGGAGCAGATCTACGGCTACAACGTGTATATGACCAAAGACAATGCAGATCTATTTTATACACCTGTGCGCGTACCGCAACTCCAGACAATATTTTCTAAAAAAATGTATTTCTGGCCCGTAGACTGGGATGAGCTCCGCAAAAATAGACGCATGACACAAGCGCCGGGATGGCCTTCTTTCGATTGATGCTACAATTTTGAGAAAATTAACAGAAAACACCGCAATACGTATTGCATTATCTTTTAAGCATTAGAAATAAACAACAGA
The DNA here is from genome assembly GCF_002484085.1 of Sphingobacterium sp. UBA7625. NCBI lineage: Bacteria > Pseudomonadati > Bacteroidota > Sphingobacteriia > Sphingobacteriales > Sphingobacteriaceae > Sphingobacterium > Sphingobacterium sp. UBA7625. The sequence continues at coordinate 71,491 of NZ_DLJD01000059.1, read as the reverse complement.
TGAAAAAGCTTCATATCTATATTTTAACAATGGCGTTGGCCCTGTTTCAAACTGGATGTAATGATGAGTGGGAAGAAGAACTCTATACACAAATGGTATCTTTTAAAGCACCGATCGGAAGTGAGGGTGTGTCCGAGGTCTATCTGCGCTATAACAAGACCGGCGAAGTCACCTATAAATTGCCAATTATTCTCAGCGGCTCCAGGGAAAACGACAAAGACATCTACGTCAAGGTGGATGTGGATAGTGATACCCTGGCAACTTTTAATCAGGAAAAATATCAATACCGTAAAGATTTGTATTTTAAACAGCTTCCCAGGCAGTTTTTTGCGCTGCCCAATGAAAGCTGTCTGATTCCGAAAGGAGCACATACTGAAAATTATCCGATCAGATTTAAGTTTGACAACCTTGATCTGGTCGAGCGCTATGTGCTTCCGTTGTCGATTCAGGAAGACCCTACCTATGTGACCAATAATCGCAAGGGATGGCGCAAGGCCTTACTTTACGTCAAACCGTTTAATAATTATTCGGGCAATTATTCAGCCACATCGATGAATGTATATGCCGACGGGCAGACTAAAAACCCACTTGTATCCAGCGTGCGGACATCCTGGGTGGTAGACGAAAAAGCGGTGTTTTTTTATGCCGGCGTTTTGGAAGAGAAGTCAGAAGACCGGGGGCGTTACAAGATCATCATGGAATTTATGGAACCTTCGGAGGATGTTAACGGAATAAAATCAGGCACATTACATGTATACGCTGCTGACAAGTCCATCAACTTTGAGATGCTTGGGCAGCCGACCTATCAGCTACGGGAGATCGCAGACGCCACCAAAAAATATTTGGTCAAACAATATTGCACGGTCTATCTAAAATACAAATATGACGATATCACCACCATGCCCGGTGTACCCATACGCTACCGTGCCGAAGGAAGCATGACCATGGAGCGCTCCCGCAATACCCTAATTCCCGATGAAGACCAGGCAATACAATGGTAACATGAGATTTGAGGCTCAGCAATAACAAAAAATTAATCAAACAACTACATCCATGAAAAGAATGACAGTGACCTTTTACTTTATGATGAGCAGCATGTTATGGGTATCTGCTTGTCAAAAGACCAAACACGTAAGCGATTTCGATCCCATCCCGCAAAGTAGTGAGGAGCCGATAGACCATTCTACGGACGATACCGTAGTTGTGGACAGCACCTTCTCCAATCCGCTGCTGTCTGGTGGTCCTGATCCCTGGGTAATACAAAAAGACGATACTTATTATTATACCTATACCCAGGGCAGCAAGCTTGTGATCCTCGAAACCAAGAGCATGTCCGAACTCGCTTCCGCTCGTAGATATGAAGTCTACATACCTCCGGCAGATCAGCCCTTTTCAAAGAATTTATGGGCGCCGGAACTGCATGAAATAAATGGCAAATGGTACTTCTATTTTGCTGCAGATAATGGCAGTAATGCTAACCACAGGATGTATGTACTTGAAAATTCTTCTGCTACCCCCGTAGAGGGCAACTGGGAGATGAAAGGCAAAATTTCTGACAGTACAAATGAATGGGCCATTGACGGTACCATTTTTCGGCACGGCGCAAAAATGTATATGATCTGGTCAGGAGGCGATGCCGGCGCTCCACCCCAAAATATCTATATTGCTCCCATGAGCAATCCATGGACCATCTCCGGACCAAAGGTCATGATTACCTCCCCGACCTATTCCTGGGAGAAAAACGGAAATCCGATCAACGAAGGCCCTCAGGTTTTGATCAATCCCCAGGGTAAAGTCTACATCGTTTATTCTGGCAGCGGCTACTGGTCTGACGGTTATTGCCTCGGCCTGCTCTCTTTAAAAGAAGGCGGAGATCCACTACAGGCAACAGATTGGACCAAACGCAACCATCCCGTATTTTCCATGAGACCCGAAAGTAGCATTTATGGTCCCGGTCACAACGGATTTTTTAAATCTCCTGACGGAAAGGAAGACTGGATGATTTATCACGCACGCAGTGTGGCCAACGATGGCAATGCCATACGTCGTCCCTATATTCAGCAATTTTCGTGGCATGTAGATGGATCACCCAATTTTGGACTACCATCCAATGCTGCACTCAAACAAAGGCGTCCATCGGGAGAAAAATGGCGAAAAATCTATAACAAGAGCGGTTGGACTGTCGCTGGTTTTAGTTCCGAGGAGCCGAATAATAACCGATTGGCTGCCGCAGTGATCGATGACAATGTCAATTCCATCTGGATAACACGCTATTCAGTCAATCCCACGCAGTATCCCGACCATTACATAACCATCGACATCGGATCCGTTCAATCGGTAGACGGTTTTGTGATCCATCAGAAAGACGGCGACAGAAAGATCAGGGAACTGGAGATCCATGTCGGCAACGACAATCAAAACTGGGAAAATCTGGGCACCTTTTCGTTGAGTGATGTCAATCTCCTAAGACAGTTTATCGACCTGAGGCAAACCAAGCAATTCCGGTATTTTAAACTCGTACCCAAATCAGGTTACGACAACCAACAACAGCCCGGGCTGGCTGAAGTGGGTATATTCCGCAATAGTGGCTAGCTTGCATGTAGCGATCACCATTTTAAAAATAGCCTGATCATATATATCGGTTAATTTCGTAAAGGCATAAGCAGGGTTGCCGGCTTATGCCTATTTTTTTACGCTCAAATCAGCCCGTCAATTTAGGCCTTGGGCATTGATTTAAGATAAGTCGACGGAGATACCTTATAATATTTGTGGAAGTTTTTATTAAAAATACTTTGTGAACTATAGCCTACCATCGTAGCGATCTGCTGTAGGCTAAATTCATTTTGAGCCATTAACTCGGTCGCTTTCTTTAAGCGTATTTTATCGACAAGCTCCTTGGGCGAAAGCGCGGAGAGCTGCTTTATTTTGCGATAAAATGTTGGTCGACTCATTAACATATGTTCAGCAAGCTGATCTATGCCAAGTTCGGGATATTTAAAGTTTTTTTTGATATAAGCATCCAGTTTTTGTAAAAACTCGGCATCCAGTTTTGAGGGCGCCAGCATACGTACATCTTCAAAAGGTGCATGCGCAAAGTGTGTTTTTATATTCACCCTGTTTTTTAGCAGATTGTCCACCTGCAACAGTAAAAGTTCCAAAGGAAAAGGTTTTTGTACGTAAGCATCGGCGCCGACTTCAAGTCCTTCAATATGTGCGGCATAGCTGTTTTTGGAGGTAAGCAATAGTACCGGTATATGGCAATAGTTCAGATTAGATTTGATGAATTTACAGAGTTCAAAACCATCGATTCCGGGCATCATAATATCCGAGATCACCAGATCTATAATTTCATTATCCAGGATCTGTTTTGCACTTTCACCATTTTCGGCGGTGTGTGTATGGTAATTTTCGTCCAATTCTTCGGACAGGAACTCTAGAATTTCAAGATTGTCGTCTATAATAAGTATGTGTTGTCTCATAATCAATTTATTTTTTTCCAACTGCTGAGTTCAAACTCCCTATCCTGCCGTAGTGGCAGAACCAATTCAAATACTACGATCTTACCCCCGTTTTCGACAAGCAGTAGTGTACCGTTATGCAGCTCGCTGAGTGACTTTGCGAGCGAAAGGCCGATCCCGGTTCCAAAACCAGAGCTGTTGTCGATCCTAAAAAAAGGCTCAAAAATCTTTTTTGCAAATTTTTCAGGAATGGGCCGGCTATCATTTTCAACCCGGACGCTAAATCTATTGTTTTCCGTATCAGGATCTGCCAGCTTCACATCCACGTATGTGAGGCCATATTTTATAGCGTTTGAGAGCAGATTGCTCAATATTTTGATCGTAGCTTCCCGGTCGACAAAGGCGATGACATCATCCTTGGGGTATGTACAGCTCAATAGGATATTTTTTTGGTCCGCCATCTGTTCAAAGGAGGAGACCAATTCCTTTAATAAGTCAACTATATTCGTTTTTACAAAGTTGAGCCCAAACTGATGTAATTCTGTTTTTCGAAAATCCAAAAGTTCTGCTGTCAGTTCGGTCAGTCTTAATGCATTTTTCTCCACCTGGAATAAGTTTTTTCTGACTGTATCACTATCAGTGAACTTTCGTAGCATGCGCTGTACGCGTCCCAGGATCAGCGTCAACGGGGTTTGTATTTCATGGGTAATATGCGTAAAAAACTCTATTTTAGCAGCGTAGATTTCTCGTTCCTTTTCACGCTCAAAGCGCATGAGCTTTACTGCGTTTTTTCGAAGTGTCCATCGATGGTAATAAAAACAGATCAGCGCCAGAAACAAAAGAACCAATAACGTATATAGGCAATAGGCGGAAAATGTTCTCCAGAATGGCGGGTTTATGATAATGACAAGCCTGCGTTCAATACTTGACCAGCTCCCTGTATTGCTTTTGGCCCTAACAGTGAAAATATATTCTCCGGGCTGGATATCAGTAAAGTAAGCCTTTCTATTGCTAGCAAGAATTGTTCGTTTCTGGGCCAATCCTTCCAGTATATATTCATATCTGGTGACCTCTGGAGATGCATAATTGAGCGCGGCAAATTCGATACTAAAATTATTTTGGTTATAATCTAAACAGATACTGTCGAGGTAAACTACAGCGCGTTTAATCGGGCTGTTATCTACTCGGGGATGGACCGCTTTATTGTCTATCTCAATGCCTGTAATAAATAAAGGCGGGGGCGGTCCTGTTTTTAAAAAATCTTTGGGGTCAAAGGCGATCATCCCTTTTACTGATCCAAAGTACAAGATGCCCGTGCGGTCTTTGTAGGCCGAACTAAAATTAAACTGATCGGTGATCAATCCATTGGCTTGCTGATAATTTTTAAAAGTTCCGGTTTTGATATCCAGGCACAAAAGCCCCTTCAAGGAACTTATCCAAAGGTGCTGAAAATCATCTTCGAGCAAACTAAAATACACATTGGTTGGAAATCCCGTAGATGTATCATATCTTTTTGTTGTTGTTCGATCTTGGGCTAAACGGATCAGGCCGCCCCCTTCTGTGGCAAACCAGATTGCCCCCTGGCTATCTTCATGGATACCGTATACCGGAAATTCGGTGATGCGACCTGTTTTAACCGAGCTCCCGAATCGAATATTTCCCTGTACGCCTGACTTTGGGTGATAGTAATAGACACCATTCGACATAGTGCCCACCCAGATATACCCTTTTCTATCCTCGCGGATGGTCAGCACATAAGGCCGATCAGGAATATAGTTGATACGATCAAAAGTTTTTCTCTTGAGGTCATAGCTGAACAGTCCGGCATTTTCGTCATAAGCCGTACCGACTAATATCGTGCTATCACTTGTCTGAAAGACACTCAGAACAAAGTCGTTACCAGATTCGGCGGGTTGGCCGACAGACCTGTGCTGCTGAGCAATTAGCCCATTTCGGATATCCATAATTTCCAAGCCCCGATGAAAAGGACCTACAAGAAGGTGATCTCCGGCAGCGAGCAGACCATGGATATTGGGATAGGACAGCGCTTGTTTACCGGTCATTGGATAGCGCATAAAAAGTTGCCTCTGGGTATCATACTTATTGAGACCTGCATCTTCAGTTCCGATCCATAGATTACCCCGGTGGTCAGGAACAATCTCACGAACAGCATATCCGGATATCGAGTTTTGTCCTGCAATGGGGTAGAATTTCCTGAAACGCGCATTTTCAAGGGAGCAATAGTTGAGTCCACCAAAGAATGTGGCCAGCCAGAGCCCGCCACTTTTATCTTTGCAAATTTTATAAACTGCATTATCCGTCAGGGCATAAGGGTCATCGGCACGCTTGGCAAGATGCCGACAGCTTTTGGTATCGGGATTATAGATATACACGCCCGATTCGGTTGCGATCCAATATTCTCCATTATTTCCCTTACAGATATCCCTAACAAATAGATCGCTGTCGTCCTTTCCGTTAAGTGAAATTTTCGTTGTCGTTCGTTTATCCAGATCATAGTGTTTGAGTCCAGCCCCAAAGCAACCAATGAGCACGCCGGAATCATCAAGCGGAAAAATAGCGCTTATGGTGTTGATATTCGACTGCTTGATCGCGTTCACCGTTTTCATGGTTTTTAGAGGTGTCCCTTGAGAATCGAAAATATGCATTTCTCCCTGTTTATTTCCCGTCCACAGATTTTTAGCACTATCCAGAAATAAGGCGGTAGTCTGCATCTGATAGTTTGTGACCTTTCTTTTTTTTATGCTATATCGCCATAGCGAGGAATTGGCAATAAACCAGAGTTCATCACCATTGGCAATCACCTGTTCGATATACACCCGGGGGATCAGCTCAACTGGCGAGATCAGGTCACGAACGGTATCGTAATGGTACATCCCTTTTCCTGTACCGACCCATAGTATCCCGGACTTCCCTTCTGTCAAGGTATTGATTACGTTATTGCCGATGTTATTAAAAGGATCATTTTTATTCTCACAAAGCTTAAAATTATAGCCATCAAATCTGCATAGGCCAGCACGTGTGCCTACCCACATAAAGCCTTTGCTATCCTGTAAGATCGAGCGAACAGCATGGTGAGGAAGTCCATCCTGTGTCTGATAGTGCTTGAAATAATATTGACCATGGCAAACTACTACGCTAAACTGCAGGATCAGCCAAACTAAAAAAATAGGATAAGACATAATCTGTGTTGGCAATCGGTTCTTTCAAATATAATCAAATGTACCAAAAAATGCCAAGAGGACATGTGAGGGCATTTCCGACAGCCATAGTCTATTGAGACAAAAAAAAGGCACAGCGCGATCTAAATCAGGAATATATTGTCTAAAGTGGTGTATTTTGAGACAAAAAGACAAAAGATTGAGCTAAAAAGGAATAAAATTTTCACTTCTTTTGGAGTATTTAACATCCATTATACATGATAAAGAGAATACCCTCCGCCTTATTGTTATTCACCTTACTAATGTCCTTTGTCTTAAAGGGACAAGTTTTGATAAAGAATCCTTTACCCATAGCTTTCGGTGATCCTTTTGTATTGACAGATTCCGATGGAACATATTATATGTACGGTACCGGCGGGGATGTGGTCAAAGGCTTCGGAGCCTATTCATCCACCAACCTGCACGACTGGACTTTTGAAGGTCAGGTTTATCATCACGACAATAAAAATGGCTGGGGATCAGATGCCTTTTGGGCTCCTGAGGTTTACCAAAGGGACGGACGCTACTATATGCTGTATAGTGCTCAATGGAAAGATAATCCGAACCAAGAACTGGAGAATTTCAGGATCGGTGTTGCGGTATCGGATAAGCCCACCGGGCCATTTATTGACCTCTATGACCGGCCCATTTTTGACCCCGGCTATCCAATTATTGATGCCAATCTATGGTTTGAGGATGGCCGTGTCTACCTCTATTATTCAAGATGCTGCTACAAACACCCGGTACAAAGTGAGGTGGCCACCTGGGCAAAAAATAAAGGCTGGTATGATGAGGTTGAAGAAAGCTGGGTATATGGAGTAGAAGTTAAATCTGATTTTTCGGGTATCATTGGCGAGCCTAAATTACTTTTGCGTCCGCCACTGACAAAGGGTGTTTCGGACGATTGGGAGAGCAGGTCTGTCACCAGCAGGGAAGTAAATCGGAGATGGACAGAAGGTTCTTATCTCTTTAAAGAAGGCCATACCTATTATATGATGTATTCGGCGAATAATTTTGATGGTAAGAATTATGCGATCGGTTATGCGACCTCGGACAGTCCTTTAGGTCCTTTTGAAAAATTCGAAAATAATCCCATTTTACAAAAAAATGGCTCCGTGACGGGGACAGGTCACAATAGTATTGCCTATTCGCGGGATGGCAAGTATCGTTATTGCGTTTACCATGGCCGAACGGAAGCGACCGGGCATCAACGGTTGGTATTTATAGACCTTATGGAGATCGATGCCGATGGTAAACTTATCGTACATGGCCCGACATTAAAAAATTGAGATAGCATATTATCATTACAATCCGTTCAGCCAGCTATTCACCTTGTCCCGAGTTTAACCAATGCATGTAGCCGTATTGAGGGCAGGTCGCAAGAAATTCCATCAATAATTTCTGCAGCTTTTTAAAAAGCATATCAATTTTTTATAACCAAAAATTTAAATAATTTACAACTCTTTAGCTAATTAACTGGACGCTAAGTTGATTTTTTATATATTTGATATTGATCTTTAAATCTTTCGGTTTCAAGCAATATTATGACCAATAAACAACAGTCAAGAAAAAAATATCAGGGCGAGAAAAATAATAAAGAACGGACCATGGGGAAGTTAATTACTTCCGTTGGCAAAGTACTTGAAGAAAAAGGTTATTCAGGACTTACGATAGCTAATATTTCAAAGGTGGCCGGTGTCGACCGCAAGCTCATCGGTCTATACTTCGGGACGCTCGACAACTTGGTAGAAACTTATATCAAGGGCAAAGACTATTGGCTTTCAGCAACGATGAACGCTGTTGGATATTTTGGAAATGCACCCGAGGTTGGATCAAGGGGTTTTTTAGAATCTTTATTATTAAATCAACTGGATGATTTTCTTATCAATACAGAAATGCAAAAGATTTTGGCCTGGCAGATCTGCGAGGAATCTGTGCTAATGTCTGAGATTTCGCAGGAACGGGAAAAGATGAGTGCTCTTTTCTTTGCCTTTGCAGATAAAGAGCTTCAAGGTAAGGATCTCGACCTCAGAGCTGTTGTTACTATTCTGGTTGCAGGCATCTATTATATTGTTCTCCACTCGGCACATACAAAAAGTACCGTCTGCGAGATCGATATCTCCACCCCCGAAGGGCTGAATAGGATCAAAGCTTCGATCAAGAACATTTTAGGGTGGGCCTATAACTCGGTCGAAGAGCCTGCCGGATAAGCAAAGCGTATATGCTCAGCATAATTCCAAAAATTCAGAAGAGGACATAGCAGAAAATGGTATTGTATATGCTATTCTTTTTCAGTGCTATATTCGCTAATGAATTCGCCGGCTGCACGATCCTCCAGACGGGCGACGACCTTGAATGCGCTATAAATCTGATCGACTGAATATTGATGCTCTTCTAAAGTTTCAAAAAATACTTCATTCAACGTTTTTATCATTCTTTCAATCTGGTCGTAGGATTGCAGTGTTGTCATTGTAAATCTTATGCCTGAATGGTTTTTGGATACAGCGGGAAATACGCCGATGTTCAACAAAAATCCGCGCTTGATCATTCTTTCCATGATACTATATGCCAGTTCGGCCCTTGATGTACCAACGAAGAATATCCCCGAATCAAAATTCGAAATTAATGGCAAAGAGGTTGCTTTAAATAATGAGTTTGCATATTTTATCCTATTAGCCAGTTCAGTTTGCAGCACATAAATTTCGTCCGTTAAATGGATCTTTGCAGCGGCAACTGCAGCACCTAAGGTCGCTGGCTGCAAAGGACCGGAGGAATTGAACGGAGCCCCGCAGGCGCGCACTTTTCTGGCGATTTCCTTATTCGGAAAAACCAAAACACCACCGCCTGTAGCAAAGGCTTTGGCCATCGATGAGGCTACAATCATACGCTCGTGTATAGTATGGTTACTAAGTATATATCCTTTTCCGTTTTTGCCCAATATACTCATGCTGTGTGCATCGTCGATATAGGTATGAAATGTGGGAAAGGAGTCCAACAAATTAAAGATCTCATCTGCAGGACAGCGGTCCCCGAACATGGAATACACCCCATCGGCAAAATACCAAACCCTTTTATACGTTTTTTGAAGTGTTTCGATGCGTTCCTTCAGCACATCTAAGCGGTTATGCCGGAGGACTTCAAAGTGAATCGGCCAATTTGCCCTAAATACGTTTATGCCGCTTAACACGGAATTATGCAGTTGCTGATCAGCGATAACAGCATCCTCCGGATCCAGAATCACAGGTATGGCAGCCAAGTGTGCGAGTGTTGTCGTAGGGGCAACAATTGTAGGAGCTTCAAAAATCCTGTTCATCAACTCTTCCAATTCCCGGTATAAATCGATGGATACGTATGCTCTCGATTCGGAAAACTGTACGCCATATTTTTCTACCGCTGCTATCGCAGCACTTTTTAGACGTTCATCGTGTTCCAGTCCAAGATAGCTACAAGAGGTAAAGTTTACTAACTCGGAATCATTGATGCGGATAAGGTTGTCGGTTGTCAGATTACCTTCCTGGGTTAAATGAAGTATACCTCTTCTAACGCCTTCAGAAATGATCTGGTCAATAGCGCTCATAAAATTATGATGGTTCATACCTTTGGATTTTGTATTTAAGTTATTTATTAAAGTTATCAAATTTCTCTTAAATAGCAGAGCGGTTTCTCGTTATTTGATAAAGATATTATGTGAACATCAACATTCTATTGCCGGCGATACAGAATTACTGCGCTGAATTAAGTTTTTGTAGATAACAGCAACATCGAACCGTTTTACCTCTCCAGGTTTATTTCAAAAAAAACGGATAACATTCCTGCTATCCGTTTTTCCTTATCACAAAAAAACACTTGTTTCTACAAACCGTTCAACCAATTATTCACCTCATCCTGTGTCTTTCCAGTCTTTTTTTGCAGCTTACCGACCAACTCATCTTCTTTGCCTTCTGCATACAGTAAATCATCATCCGTAAGATCTGCATACTGCTGTTTTACTTTGCCTTTGATTTCATTCCAACGGCCTTTCCAAGTTAATTCGCTCATAAATATTTTCCTTTCGTTGTTTATGAATAGAACAGCCTGAAACCAGAATCGTTTAAAAGAAATTGTTATAAAATGTTAAATTAGATAAGCAGCGCATTTGCAGTCATTTTATTGTTTACGCTTACATATCCGGTTTAAAATACGGCTTAACGAGAAACTCACAAGCGTTCCGACCAATGCCGTCAGTGCGCCGTTAATCAGGTCGCCTACTGAAAAAGAAACCCAGATACCACAGAGTGTACCACCGATTGCCGATAGTCGCATATCACTAAGTTTCATTGATCGCTCCTTTCTCTGTCGGGTTCATCCTTTGCCTATCTTGCGCCTGTTCCCCTCTCCTCCCCTTCTTATCTTCCGAGCCTGTTTCATCCGTCTCCCCTTCACTTATCATCTGATCATCTTCGTTTATGACCGATTCGATGATTCCCAGCCCCAGCGCAAGATACCGGACGATATTTAATGCCTTTCCGGGCAGCTTTATCGGTGCTGCGAGTACTAGTCCCAGCACCTTTCCTATTTTATTGACTATTTTTTTCATCTGTATAAATTATTTATTAGTTCATTTTCCAGGCATTAGTCATGTTCCCTCCCGTCAGCCTATTTTCGATAGACAGGATGACCTTACCACTTTTTACATGGTCGATCAACACTTGATATAAATTCAGGTAAGCCTCCTGTGATTTATATACTTCATAGTCTTCGCGGTTCTTGTCTCTATGGAAGTAAGTCCCCACCAGCAGGCAGCCCATAGTATCCGCATGCGTATTGCCAATATGGATATAGATATTGCTGAAAGCTGGGACATCCCGTATCTCGATCATCCCCTGATGCATATCCGGAAAACGCTTTTTATAAGCGGTATTCATCCCGCCCCAATAGTTAACGCCCAGCCGATACCTCCCGGCCGGAATACAGGTTTGTCCTTTGATTTTATGATCACGGATTCTGTCTTCGAGGACATAACATTGAAACAGGCCATCTATATACAATTCAGACAGGGTACTATTTTTCCCCTGTCTGACTCTTTTGAGCAGCATATTCATTAGCGCACCAGGATATTGGCGGAATCACTCCAGTCACCTACCCCTTGGGTATTGATCGCGCGCACCTGCACTTCGTAGAATTTGCCCACTTCCAATGGAGCGATAATATTGCTCCGGGACGAAGTCGTCGTAAACCGATCCCCCCATTCGACCGGAATATCCGTTCGTATGCGATAGCGATATTCGTAGATGGTCGCTATCTTTTGGGGCGCAAAATCCAGCTTCACCTGTCCGGACTGCCGTCCGTCCGAGAGCCGCACATTATCCACTTTGAGGGGCACCTGATTGGCAAAGGAGGTGCTATTGGTCGGGAATCCCGAACTCAGTAAGGTAGAGAGATGGCCTTGGGCCACCGAATTGACGTAGTACCCCAGCTGCTGCATCACCACAATAAGCGGGCTGCGGCTCTCATCTTTGAGGGCGGTATCTTCGGGCGAACCACGCTTGCGTGCAATGGCCAGCTTGGCCGTGAAATCCTCTAACAAGATCTGTATATCCGCCAGTGCGGGCGTCGGTGCTGGGTACTTGGCGTTGCCGGTCATTGCACCGATAATTGTATTGCAGCTGATGACCAGTTCATCATCTTTCATTTTTCCAAACCCGATCAAGGCTTTCATTTTTGTTGCCATATTTGTTCTATTTATTGACCTGCAAATGCTATTTAGCAGAGTCAGTTAAAAATCTGTTTGTTAACGGTTAAATATTCCTCGCGAGATCATTTAATGACACAAACATAGTATGGGAACGGACCGAAAATGAAGTTTTGACCTAGATTGAGCTTAATTGAGCCCATTTGAGCCAACCTGATCGGAAAGACATCAGAAAGTGATGATTTTGCGGGGTGATTGCTCAGCTTCGCACAGTAAAATAGTGATTCCGTCACTAGGAATATTCGCATAATTCAGTGACTGATCCGAGCAGACCAGTGAAAAGTCCATTTGGCCAGGTGGGGAAATGAAACAGACCAGTGTTTGTTCAAACTTTCCGGGTGACTAAACGACAAATTCCCCCGACTGCACCAACCAGTCCGGGGAATTTTTCATTCGGCCGAGCGACTTTCCGTTTCCGTCATAGAAAAAAAACAAACAGTCAACGGTCTGTTTCACACTTTTAGTCGGGAAGATCACAAAGTCACCGCGCGAAGTCACCGATCCTTAGCGCGAAATCCAATTGCTGCCGTCCTGAAATTATATTTTCCCTTTGAGTCTGCTCCTTTCAAGGGCTTCGGTCAGATCTTCTTCAAAGTAGCGATCGTCCCCGGTCAGGGTCATCGGATTGAGCAATCCCTCCTGCACACGGCGCTTGTAAGTCGAGACGCTGATACCAAGGTATGTCGTCACTTCGGTATGTGTCCAGAGTTTACGCTCGCGCAGTGGCTTTTGTTCTACTTTCTTTACTTTAAGGATGAGGATCAGGGTCGCCAGCAGGCGGTATATCGCCCCTAAAATTTCAATCAATTTTTCTATACGATCTATTAATGTATGTAAGAATATACTTAGGTTCATGGTCTATGGGTTTAAGACCATCGACGTACAGGTAGGGTTATTTCTATCGACAAAGAAAAATCAGCTCTTTTTCACGGTCTGCCAAGCCCTGCGAAATAAAGGAAAATACCCACGGATGGTAAAGGTTTATAATTACCTTAAATTACGAATTTTTCAGCTGAAACTATGAATTATTGATCACCTAAAGGGGGGAGAATGTCAGCTATATAGAAGGAAATAATGTATATATGGGACATTTCCTACAAGAAATATCCCATATTTTATATTAGTAGCCCGGATTTTGTGCCAGATTGCTATTTCCTGCAATGGCTTTATTGGGTACCGGAAAACGGTTTAGATGTTGTGAATTACTGGGATTATGGTCCCACCATGGTTCTGTAATAAATGCATTCCAACGGATCAGGTCGGTGCGGCGACGTCCTTCACCAAGAAATTCTATACTCCATTCATCCAAGATACGATATTTATCTATCGTTGCCGCAGTCACTGGATTTGGGTCCGTGTCATTTATAAAATTACGTTTTCGGACAATATTGAACAGCTCCGCTGCCCGCTGCTTGTCTCCTAGCCTATAGTTGCATTCTGCTAGGATATAGTAAATTTCCGCCAGGCGAATAGCTGGAAGATCTGCCCCCCATCGCAATTCATTATTGGCAAGATTGGGTATTGGTACTTTCACAAGACGTATTCCTGTATTCTCTTCCCCTTCGGACATTTTAGACGGAAGCTTATCAATAGCGCTGTACTTTTTCCCTGGTCCAACATCCGAAAAGCGGGCTACCTGGTCTACAAAATTCAATGGCAGCCCCTTATATTCTTCACCCCCAACAATGGTCTTGCCATCAGGCGTCTTATGTGGACCAACGATAAACATACCCTCATACTGATCCGCACTGTGATAAATATAGGGTGCTTTGCGCAGATCATCCTTGTCAAATGTTTCATACGGAGAGCCTAATTTAAAATTGCTATATAATGAACCATCGGGTTTTCGCGATGGCGTCAGATGCGTACCGTTATTTCCGCCCATATCCTGATCAAAAAATTGCCGCGAGTTATAATGATAAAAATCGCCATAAAACCAGTTGTATTCCAATTTTTTAAATTCAGAGGGCATGGACCATATAATTTCTGGTGATAAATTGTTCTTAAAACCGTGAACTCCATTCCATTTGCTATCCAAAGAATAATCACCATATACCTTGTCTACGATATCTTGAGCAATTTTTCGGCTTTGCTCATACATTGACTTCCCGATATAAGACTCCGCATTAAAGTAAAGCTGGGCCAGCATGGCAGCTGCGGCAGCTTTTCGGATAGCGCCCTCTTCCTTATCGTCCCCCTTTTTTGCGGGGAGGTTTTCGATTGCTGCCTTCAACAGCTTTTCGATGTGGTCAAACAGTTCCTGATCCGAGTTCCGAGGTAAAGACTCCTGGTCGAGAGAATCAAATATGGGCATTCCACCAAAATAGTCAAGGCCACGCAAATAAAAATAGGCTATCAAGACATCAAGTTGCGCCAGATCTGCAGATTTACGTTCTTCTGTCAAAGCAAATTTGGTATAATCCAATTTGCTGAGATCGCTTTTTGTATCAAGTGCCAAAGCCACTCCCATTAATGTACCGCGCCAGGTTTCCCAGATCCAATTGTCGTCCGGTGTCCAGCGATGATAATGAAAACGTTCATTTTCTCCACCATTGTACCAATGTCGGCCTTTGGTCGTTATGGCAAAGTTGTCTGCGGTATATTCCTGCAGCCGCCAGCGGTCTTCGCCCAGGTACCATTTAGCATGCGTAAAAGGCCTGAATAGAGCTGCTTTAATATCTTTTTCACTTTTAAAGAAGGTATCCGGTGTGACCGAACTATAAAATTCCTGATCTAATTTGGTACAGCCTGACACCAATAGCGCCAGCGATAATGCTGCTATAGAAATGTATTTTTTCATTTTGCTAACAATTAAAAGTTTACTTGGAGTCCCATCATAAAAGTCCTTGTCTTGGGATAGACATTACGTTCTTCAAAGCCCGGTTCAAGTCCATTGATATTCACTTCCGGATCCAGTCCGCTGTAGTTTGTGAAGACGAAAAGATCGCGTGCCGTCGCATATATCCGCATCGATTTAAGCGGTTTGATCCAGTGCTGAGAGAAGCGATAGCCAATATTTAGCGCATCCACCTTGAGAAAGGTCCCTTTTTCCAGCCAATAGTCGCTCAGTTCCTTTTCTCCTTTTATATTTTTATGCTTGTCATAAGCCTCCTCTAGCACGTTCTGTCCTTTCACATTGGGAAGGCTGTAATACATATTGATCATATTAAAAACATCATGTCCGATCCAGCTACGCATATAGATACTGGCGTCCCAGTTTTTATAGGTAAACTGGTTATTCCAGGAAAGCTGAAGCGTAGGTATCGCATTACCCACAAAAGCCTTGTCTTCAATGGTTTTACTACGATCCCTCACATCAAACGCATTTCCCTCTTTGTCGTAGAGTTTCCAATAGCCATCATCAGTGAATCCAGCGAATTTCCAGATAAAAAATTGACCGATATCCTGACCGGGATACAATCTAACAGCCGAGCCCGGCGAACCCGGCGCTGGAAAATCTTTGCGGTCGGTAAATGTCTGGCTGCCCCATAAGGTATTTAGCCTACTTTTATTATGCGATCCAACGATGCTGGTGGTATAACTAAAATTGTCATTTTCGACAGCTTTGAAATTAAGTTCAAACTCATACCCTGTATTCTGCATACTCCCCACATTCATCGTCGTTTTATCATGGATAGCAGGCGGCTGCGAAACACTGATATCATAAATAAGATCATCTATCTTTCGTTTATAGACATCAAAGCGACCACTCAGACGGTTGTTCAGTACAGCAAAGTCCAATCCGATGTTATATTCTTTTTTTACTTCCCATTTGATGTCGGGATTTTGATTGTGCATCACACCATAGGTTTTGAACCATTTACCATCCTGGAGAAACCAGGTGTCAGCGCTATACATCCGCGTAGCTACTTTGGCATCAAAGCCCTCATTTCCTGTCTCGCCATAACCTGCACGTAATTTAAGGTCATTGATAAATTGGACATCCTTGAGGAAAGGCTCCTGCGATACGCGCCATCCCGCAGATAATCCGGGGAAAAATCCCCATCTATTTTTAGGAGCAAACTTACTCGAACCTTCGTAACGTGCCGTCGCTGTCAGGATATAGCGGTCGAGATAGGAATAGTTGACACGGCCAAAAAAGGCAGCAAGTTTGACCCATGGATTTTTCCATGACCCCAGCCCAGCACGTCCGTCAGAAAGGTAAGTTCCGCTATTCATATCGTGTTCATTAATACCATCGACAGGGAAGTCTGAATTCTCAGCCGAAAAACCCTGTCCATTAAAGTCCTGATAGCTATAGCCGATAACAGCATTAAGGGAATGCCTATCCCAACGGTTGGTATAGTTGGCTGTCCATTCAAAAACACGGTCATTAAATCTGCTGTAATATTGTTTGGCAAACCCATCCACATTATTCTCTCTCGAGATGCGGTGCTGTGCCGAGCGATAATAATTACCATGCTCCGTATTATTTTTTATGCCGATTGTCGCACTTGTAATCAGGTGTTCTGTCAGGTTCAATTTTAAGGTTGTATTGGCTAGCAGGTATTTAAACTGTTTTTGATCCGACCGCAAGCGTGCTTCGGCAACAGGGTTCCAGCTATCATAACCACCTTCCAGCACATTGTATCCGCTGACGTCATTGGCATCATAAGGTGTTTCGGTCGGGTTCATGACCAATGCCATATTGAAGATATCGTTGTTGTTAAAGATATCACCATTAGAACCGAAGGCTTTGACCTCATTATAACTTACATTGGTATTTAATTCGGCAAAGCCATCAAAAAATTTGAATGCACTATTGATACGGCCACCGATCTCATCTCTTTTGGATGTGATCGCCATACCCTTGGCGCCCCTTTTTGTAAATGTAGTATACACATTGGCATTCTCTGAGCCACCGCTGATATTGACCACCTGCCGATTGCTAAATGGATTATTGTTGGTCACCTCATCATACCAGTCTGTACGGTGCCCTAGGTCTTCTCCGAGACCATATTCGACAAATTTCTCTGCAGAAAGTACTTCTGGTCTTTTTCGTATGCTTTCGATAAAATATTCAGACGTAAAATTGACCTGAGCTTTACCGACCTGAGGACGTTTTGTGGTGATCAGGATGACCCCACCAGAGGCTCTTGTACCGTAGATGGCAGCAGCTGAGGCGTCGCGTAGCACGTTGATCGATTCGATATCTTCTTTGGCGACCGAATTGATATCCCCGCCCGGCACACCGTCAATAACGACCAATGGCCCTTGTGAAGCATTGACTGAATTGACCCCACGCAATTGCAGAGAAACGCCGGCATTGGGATCGGTGCCATTGGTAGAGACAACGCTCAGCCCAGGGACTTTGCCCTGAATGGCAAGCAGTGGCGAGACCGCTCCGGCTACCATGTCCTTTTGCTTGATGCTGGTGACCACACTGGTAACCTCCCTTTTCTCAAGCGAGCCATAACCGACTACGACAGCCTCGTCCAGACTCTGTGTATCAGCGTTTACCTGTATTGCCATCGTAGTACCGCCACTGTAGACAACTTCCTTGCTGGCGAATCCGATCATACGTACTACGAGGATATCGTTTTTTTTAACATTGGGCAGCGTAAATGCGCCATTGGCATCTGTGGATGTACTGACTGAAGCGCCCTTGACGGCAATCGTAGCGCCAGCAACAGGCTTCCCCTGTTCATCTTTGACAGTACCTTTTAGATTAGACTGTGCTTCCTGCGCATAAAGTGCAGTAGGCATAGCAAAAGTGGCTCCAGCAGCTAGACTACTACTGAATAACAATAATTTAGTAGCCACTTTAAAACTGTTGATTTTAAAATTCATGAACTAATGTTTATTAAAGGATATTGGTTTTATAAGAAGGCTTAGTAAAAAAGTACCTGTGGAGGTATTAGCGAATGCCCGTGGTGTCCCCAAAAACTGAAATAGTAATTCTCCCGATACTGCATATAATTGGTGTGATTGATTTTGCTAAAATTAAAATATTATGTCGCTTAAAATCAACTCTGAGACAATTTGATGCTATTTTGAGACAGATTGAAACGAACAGCCGGGTAGCCCCGATTGCAATTACATCTCACGGTCTGCCAAGCCCTGCGAAATAAAGGAAAATACCCACGGATGGTAAAGGTTTATAATTACCTTAAATTACGAATTTTTCTGCTCTATTTCAGCATTGGCAATGCTATACTGATAAAAAGAGACTGACACCATAAATACGGATGTATTATTAGACACCGTAAGGACGGCATGCTCCGGATCCAGTAACCGCAGCTGGCGCTCAATTCGCTGTAGCGTTGTATTGTGGCTGACCTTACCAGCAACCGCTATTGCTGCGATCCGGTTGGAAACCAGAACGGTCACCATATTATCTTGTGATTTGGTGGCCACTATTCGTATGGGATACTTCTTTATGGATGTCTCACCGTATTGCAATGCATTTTCGACCAGATTGAACAGGAGCATTTTGGGAATCCTATAAGCTCCGTCCGATATATCCTCCACTTGTAGCGAAATTGCATGTCCCTTTATAAATTCATACATACTTACCAATTTATTGACCATTTCCATTTCCCTCCTTAAGTCTAACCATGTATCATGATTATTCATATATACCTTTGCTATTTTACCTAGTATACCTACAGCGAGCAATGCATTTGCTGGTGATTTGCGGATCAAAGCCCGGATCGTAGCCATACTATTTGTTATAAAATGAGGATTGAGATCTTTTGTCAGGGCAATTAATTCCCAATTTATGGCTATATGTTCGATTTCATTCAGCCGCTGCTGCGCTTCTCGGTAGGCTAACCACTTATCAACACCAAACTGCCAGCTATACATAAAGAAAGCTACCAGTACGGGCGGAATGATTAAAAATATCACGGGCCAGAAATTTTCAATCTCCCATTTTCCCGGTGTCCATTTCAATGCACCCGTAGACAGGCTAATCAAGATTGGAATAGAACAAAAAAACAGAAAAAGCAGCATGACGAAAGTCATCAGCAGCCAGGCATTATACCTGGACCATATAAATAGTCTAGGGAGTATCAGATGCCTAACCACCACATATATAATACCGATAAGGCCCATGGCAGTCAATTGATCCCGCCAATCCTGAAATGCTGCCGGTATGATCAGGAAGATATAAGCCAGCGAAAAGACAATCGCAGCGCTCAGTACGATATTTTTGAGCCAAGTAAGCATGAATTGTTTTCTGGCAGGCATGACCTTACAATTTGTGGCTAATATCCATCAGCATCAATTTTCTTTTAAGTTCATCAGCACGTGATTTTGAAACAGGTTGAAATTTTGGTCCGACTTTGACTCCTTCCAGGCCCACTTTTTTAACATAGTTTAAATTAATGAATACAGACTGATCGACTCGGACAAATCTCGGATCTTGCTGGAGTAGATCATCCATGTCCATCATCCTTTTGTTGAGCACCCCCAGTAAGAGAAACTGATCATTTGGCCTAAGCGCGTAAAAATGAATGTAATTTCCCGTTTTCTCCAAATAAGCAATTTCCGCAAGTGCGACCGGGACTTTTGCATATTCCCTTTTGTTTTCCGGATGCTTCCGCATTGGGGGACCATTCTTTCGTGCAAGATGCAATTCGCTTTTTGGATCAACAAAATCCAGAAAGATCATCGGTTCGGGCTTGAGGTCGCGATCGGTGCTACTGACGGGGGCTTTACGTTGTAAATGCTTTACTAAGTCAAGCAGTTCATCCGCTTCAACAGGTTTTGACAAAAGACCATCAACATGCACTTTGTGTCCGTCTAGCGCATATTCTTTCGCAAAACCGGTGACGAAAACAAAGTGCGAACAATAATTACGGAGCCTCTTAATCGCATCCAAGCCCGAACAGTCCGGCATCTCAATATCACAAAATATAATATAAACTCTCTCGTCTGCATTTAGAAAATACACTTCAGCATCTCTTACCGAAGTAAATTTTCCTTTTATCTGAAATAAGCCAAGCTCTTCCAATACGGCGGCTGTATCCTCCAGCGCACCATATAGATCATCGATTATAACCACAGGAAATTTGCTCATAATAGGTTTATGTTGATTGATGACAAAAATAGTTATAGCCGTAAAATAAATAATTACAGCCGATATAAACAAATAGTTAACCCAAAGTTATCCCTTGATTTTACCAATTTAAAGAAATAAACAAAAAAATACTTACATCATGAAATCATTCAAGTTATCCTTTTATCTAGTTAGCGTTGGGCTGTTTTTTGCCATTGACCTTATCCCTACTTCCACCATGTCTATGCAGGACAGATCCAGCACAAATTACATACACCTGAACGCGGTGGGCAGTCCCATTCAAGATGGACTTTCTACCCGTTTATTTTTCCCCTCTTCGCCCAAAGAACAGTTTATAAAACAATTAAAATAGCAGTTACTCCCTACTTAAACCTATGTTAAGACTGATTTTTGCCCTAGGCTGTGCCATACATATCTGTATGGCATCAGCCTACAACCTACAGATCATTTTTAAACTTCCTGATCATTTGCCAGAAATATTCGGGTTCGCTTATCTATATCAGGACCTCGCAGGACTGAGTGGAGGCTATACTTTCTATGGTCCCAGTGTAGGCATGCAGATACAGCTTGAATATATCCAATATCAAAACGGCAACGCAACGCTGCTGAGCGAACCGCGCATACACAGTACCACCGGAATGCTCCGGTTCAACAGTTACCTGCAATTGGGTTCATCATTCGTTGATAGCAGTCAGTCTTATCTACAGGATCAGGCGCGTACATCAATCAGCAATCTAACAGGCGGTCTGTCCGATATTATGGCTGCCGACAGCATTTCATGTCGTTTAATAACGAAATATATACCAGCATTAGTCCAAAAAGGTGAGCCGCACCTTTCATCCCAGTACATTATTCTTTTTGAGTATATCAAAAATTAAAGTTATGAACAAGGAAGAACAGCTAAGCGCCGATACGATCCTAACTATTATGTCTAGGGGACTGGGGCTGCTGCTGTCCATAGAAATGTGGCGGTTATGGCCAGACCTCAGTATGCTATTTGGCCAGGGTACATTCCTTGACGAGGAGAGCATTTCATCGCAGCAAAGGCCAGATACACTATCCATCCACACCCTGATTGCCAATTTACCGGAATACACACTAGCCAGCCTAGAATGGATCCATTTCTTTGGCCTGCTATACATCATCTGTGGGTTAGCCTTGTTTTTTGACCACTATCGCAAAGTCGCCATGCTGGGGCTCATAATATTGCATTATCTTTTTTTTATCGCCAACTATACCTGGAGCTACGGAGCAGATTATCTCGCCCAGACAGGTTTGTTTACCGGTTTCATATGCTGTTGTTTCGGAAGTCGTGGACTACCTCATCAAAGATGGGCCAGACTTGGGGCCACAGTATTTCGGTTGCAGCTTACTGTCGTGTATTTCTTTGCCGGTTTGGGTAAAGCCATTGGCCCCACTTGGTGGAATGGCGAAGCCGTCTGGAAAGCCATACAGCAACCCCTGAGCCCAGCATTGTTTACTATTCCCCAATCCGCTCAGCAGTTTGCAACCATGTGGGCCGGACTAGGAATTGCCACATTGCTTTTAGAATTGGGATATGGATTGCTATGGATCAACCGCCGAGTCCGTTTCTATATCAGTACCGGCATTATTTTAATGCATCTGGGTATCGCACTGACCATGGGGTTGATCCATTTTTCCTGTCTGATGATCTGGTACAACCTCTGTGCCTGGGATCATCCCCTTTTACATCGCATTGCCAAGCCAATAATAAAACCTCTTGAGACCACCGAGCCAACGTTACAGGTGCGAATGGCGACAGCGGATCTCGATACAAGGGAAGGAGGTAATAACAAACACGTTAAATAACCAAAAGCCAATTATTTATGAAAAAAACTTTCCATTTTAAGCTTCCGGAGGTCGGCACATTTTCTGATCAGACGAAGGCCTTTTTGCCCAAGCTGCCAGATTCCGAGCTACAGCGTTATGAAGATACAGGTATCCAGCTTATAGAAGAATACATGGACTACCATAGTGTTATATTCTATCGGTTGCAGGCCCATGTGCAAGTACCCAACAGGCTATCCATCGAAACGTGTAAAGCAGATTACCACCTGCTGTACAATCTCCATTCGCCTACCGCGATCCTACTTGAGCAAGCATCAGGCAACAGCCAGGCAGCGCTTCCCTCCGCATGCGCCAGCTATATCTATATTCCCAATGGGGCGCTTCATACCGACCTAGTCCCCGGCGAGTATCTGGTATATGGCGTTTTGGTCGACATAGGCTACATTCGGCCCGTCCTATACCAGGAGCGCCATTTTTTATCAGAATTCAGATCCGCCCATTTACGGGATAAAGATCGGTTTTATCAGAGTGCCATCTGGCCTATCAAAGAGCGGACCCGCTATCAACTTGCCCAGATTGAAACGCGTTTTTTCAAGTATCATAAGGATAACGAAGCCCTGGCGGTCAAGCTCGTCTATGACCTATACGATATTGCCATTTACAAAAATTTTGAGGGGCATGAAAAGATCAATCCGGATGAGCTGCTGGCCGAACGCGCCCTACGGATGATCAGCGATCAGGTACTGCAGACCTTTAGTTGCTGTTCGATCCGCGACATTGCCGATGCACTGGAGACGGACATCAGTAAACTGGGCAAAGTCTACAAGTCGACGTACGGTGAAACGCCAAAGCAGACCTGGAATAAGCTCTCGATCCAAAAGGCCAAAGATTTGTTGCTCATGGGGTATTCTGTCAAAGAGGTTTCCAATTATTGTGGCTATGGACATCAGCAAAATTTCTCGACTTTTTTCCAAAAGCATACAGGAGTCGCTCCGGGGGACTACGGTACCGATAAAAATGAGGGCGACCGATAGCTATTGATCGAAAAATCATACAATGGCCTACCGAAAAGCCATACATCTATGGAAGATTGCTGCGGTAACTTTGGTATAAGATAACAGATCGGCTGGGCTCGGGTAGTATCAGTCGGTCACTAGGGAACAACTCCACGGCCGATTCAGGAGGATAATAAGGATAGGTAAATTTTTTAAAATTATAAACATAGAAACATGAACAAAGTAGTAAAAAGAATCATCGGCACCATGAGCATTGGTGTTATGACATTAGGAATTTCGTTGGGTGCAAATGCCCAAAGTATTAAAAATGAAAAAGAGGTAAAGGCTGAGAAGGAAGTTAAGACCAGTAAAGAAACGAAGGTTGTACGTGCAAATCAGACATGGTATTTTACAGGGTCTTCGAGCGATAATCCGACAACTCCAAGTCTTTATACGACAACTCCGCATTCCGATGGCTGCCCCACTCCATTACAGCGAATTTGTACTATTGAGGCTCCAGATAATGGCAGTGGACAGCCGGATATGTCAGCTCCGGTGTTGCCAGGTAAAACAGTTGCTGATCAAATCAACGATGCTAAGAACTCTCTAAACACATCAAGTCCACAAACAAATGAAACCGTTAGCAGTTTCCGAAAAAATTAAATGCCAAACAAATAGGGCTATCCACCTTGGACGGCCCTATTCTATTTTAGATGCATTTTTCAGCCCGCACATTCAGTCTACTTCAACCATTGACATTATCTTTATCTCAGGTTCTGAGGAATCTGGCTTTGTAGAATAACTTCTTGAGGTATGGGGAGACAAAACCTAGGATCATTAGCAGGTAATACAAAAAGTTTCATCTCCCCATTAACGAGCAAATCGCGCTTCAAGGCTATCCCCCTATTATCCAAGGCATTTAATCGTCTAATATCCATCCATCTCACCCCTCTCATCAGCATCTCTTTCCTCCTTTCATCCAAAATAAAAGTTAACAGTATATTTTTGTGACTTTCCAAATGAATACCATATGATTTATCCTTCCAGCGATTTGACAGCAGCTGATCCAAATAGTTTGCCGCTTCTTCCATTGCGCCTCTCCTGGCCAAGCATTCTGCTTTAGTCAGATAAAGCTCTGGCGTAGCAAAACCTCCAAAGTAAGATACCGCGGTATTGGCATAATATCCTCTGAATGATATTTGGTTTGATGAATTCACCGAAAAAAACAATGATTTCCTTAAGTCTAAGGCATCGTACATGGCATACAAGTCATTGCTTATAAAGGAATAATCAGGATAAATCAATTGATAGCTTTGTCCAGTTTCGGCATAATATATAAGCTCAGGATTCTTAGTATTAAATGGCTGCGCGCTCTCAGCGGCTACAGTTTTGTAATCCAAAAGATCGTCCGTAATTCTCAGGGCTTTATCAGTAAATGACTCTGCCGAAAGGTAATCACCCATCGCCAGATAAGTTCGCGCCAAGGCCATAAAAGCCGCAGCTTTGCTTGGTCTTGATATGAATTTGCTTCTGTTATCCAGATTATCTGCTGCTTTTTTAAGGTCATCAATAATTTGCTGATAGGTATCATTAAGATTACTACGCTGGATTTTTTCTGCCAAGTCTGCTTCAAATTTTAAGGGCAGGCCAAGTTCCTGTTTTGCCGTAAGCGAATTATAGGGTTGACAAAAAATCTGGGCAAGTAAAAACAGTTGATATCCTCTTATGAAGTGTGCTTCACCATACAGTTCTTGATAAAGTTGCGGGTTAGTATTTGGCACTCTATCTAAGGCATTCAACACTGCATTCGCCATCATAATCGCTTTATATGGCGTGATCCACGATGCCAAATCCGTTGCATTCAAATCTGCGCTCCAAATATAGATCTCCTGCAAATATGGAGGGACGACACCATATTGGTCAGCGGAGACATAATAATCATCTGTCCCTGTTTCCAATAGTCCAGGGAGGTTTCTATTGAGATCACCTTCATTGTCAAGCAGCGCTCTCAGGTCATTTAATGTTTCGGCGACCGAAACCGAATAGTCAGCTTTTTCTTCTAAATATTTACCGCATGATATTGTGCATAGCATACATACACTACAAAGAAGTAATCGAGAAATGTAAAATGATTTTTTCATATTAAAATTGCATATTTAATCCAACAGAATATGTTCTGGCAGGAGGCATAAATGAATAGTCTGGATCCAAAGGAGTATTCGCTTTTTTCCAGAGGATGCCGAGATTATAAGCATTCAGATTCAAGCGCATATTTTTGAGATAACGTATATTTTTAATTTTTAAATCATAGCTAAACTGCACATCCTGTAAGCGGATTAAATCACCTCTCAAAATATTCGGTTCAGCATTGGCATAAAAACTATCACGCGAAGAATTAGCCGGATAGATCAAGGATGGAACAGTAGTCTTCAATTCGTCACCAGGCTGCTGCCATCTCAATTCATAATCAGCATGAGTTGCCCAAGAATTAAAAAGATTAGCATACATTATCGTAGATTTCTGAAAATAATGTCCTCCTTTATACAGAATGTTAAATGAGAATCCAAAATCTTTGTATTGCAATGCGTGTCTAAATGAACCATAAAATATGGGTAATCCCGTGCCATAATAACGTAGTTCCTGATTAGGTACGTTTAATAATTTGCTATAATCTTTCGAAGTCTCATTATCCAATATTCCAAGAGGATCACCTGTCAGCACATCTAGACCTTCAAATTTATAGGCAAAAACAGGGTACAGGCTATATCCCTCCATAGGGCGATTTGTTGTTCCTGTATTCGATACGAGAGCAGGCGAAGTATACTTGCCGCCATTGTATGCATCTACGTTATTCTTATTATATGAAAAGAGGAATTGTCCGTTCCATTTAAAATCACCATGTGAAATCTGGCTACCCAACTGAAAATCGACACCTTTAGAACTCAATTTACCAACATTCCTTTCTAAATTTGTAAAACCATGCGTTGGGTCGATATTATCTGCAGCAAGTAAATCTGTTGAGACCTTCTTATAATAATCGAAGGAAAACGTCAACTTTTGTTTCCACAGCGAGAAAGAGAGCCCGTAATTTGTCTGTTGCACCTGCTCCCATTTTAGCTTCGAATTCGCCAATGAACTGACGCGAGCATAGGGCTGATTAGCAATCCAGTATGAAACTGCCTTTGCATTAGAAATTAACGGATAAAGAGCAGTATTACCTCCAACATTTCCGCCAAAACCATAGGTGAATGACACTTTCATGTTATCCAGAAAAGTTAAATCCGCCAAAAAATGCTCTTTGTTTACCAGCCATGCACCTCCAACAGACCATAACGGATTCCATCGGTTATTGGTTTGTTTACCAAAATTATTAGACGCATCCTGTCTGGCTGAAGCACTAAAGATATAGCGATCCATCAAGGTATAGGCTCCATTAAAATACAAGGAAATAAAACGATTGTTTCTTTTACTAAATTGGTCGAGATAAGGAATATTTTGTAAGCCAAAATAATTCCGATAAGTCTGCAGTGAATTCGAATAGTTAACGGAGCGTGATAACTGTGTATTCGGATCAAAACCATATACACGCGAACCTTTGGTATTGGCCAATCGATCAGAAAGCTCTCCGCCTAATAGAAACACCAGGTCATGCAGCCCCCATTTCTTGGAATAGTCGACTTGTACCCTTGCCTTATGGCTAGTCATCTGGCCAATATTAAAATCGACAATTTGTCCTTTAGGCAGATTATTTATCAACTTTCCTGCGTCTTGAACCGTAAATTTATTATACAGATCTCTAAAATAATACGCGTTTTCTTTATAGATCGTTTTATTATCGGCCGTTTCATTCTCATAATTATATAATGCCGAAAGCCTCCATCCATTTCCTATTATATAATTAAACTGCATATCAAATGCCATATATTTAGCATCTCTGTCCACCTGAATAGCATCTGCTTCCTGCAAAGGCCTGAAAGTCCAATCCAAGAGGTTTCCATTGCCTACAGTGTCGAGAAATACGGGATTATATTGATAAGCAATCGGCAGCGCTTTGCCATCATCGGTAAACAATGAAGCATAAGGATACAAATTTGATTTTCCACCGGAGATGCTAATCGGGTAGCTAGGATTATAGCCCCGATTCTTTCCTAAGGTTTTGGTATAAGTAAGACCAGGCGTGATATTGAGCTTTTCCCCTATTTTAAACTGGGTACTCCAGCGCAAATTCAATTGATCTGTCTGGTTCCCCTTAGCTGCTGGAAGAGTCCTTTTATATCCCAATGCTATTCGAGTCAATGCTTTTTCAGTTCCAAAACTATAGCCCATATTCAATTGATTATTCACTGCCATGCGATAGAAGCCATCCAGCAACTGATCTCTATAATCTGTCTTTCGATATTGATCAATGGCTTTGGAAGCCTCTTCCTGAGATATTTCGCCTTTAGCAACACGATTTAACAATAATACAACAGGAGAGAACACAATATTCCTGTTATTTACATTTTGAAGTGATGCTTTATAAAAGCCTTTTTCAAACAACATCATTTCGACATCAATAAAATCACTGCTATTCATCGTTGGTTGATAGGCAACATCTGGTTTTTGTGTAAGCGAATAATCCCATGATACATCCAACTTATTGGCAATGTTTGGCTTTTTGAGATTAATCACAATGACACCATTACCAGCTCTTGCCCCATAAATAGAGGTTGCAGCAGCATCTTTCAAAATGGAAATTGATGCTACTTCATTTGGGTTTATACTGTTAATATCACCTTCAAAAGGAAAATTATCTACGACAATCAATGGTTTGGACAATATTGAACTGAACGAACTCAATCCGCGGATATTGAGCTGTGCGTTTCCCGACCTATTGTCATACTGAAGGCCGGTCGCAAGTCCTTCCATTTGCTGCAATATATTCCAGGAAGTTCTCTTTGTCAGTAGTTCCCTATCCAACTGCACGATACTGCCGGTAGCGCGTTCTTTTGGCAACCATTGATAGCCCGTATTGACCAATACTTCTTGCAGCACATTTGTCTTATTCTTTAATTTAAACTTCGTACTAACATCAATTTTATAAATGACCGTGTCAAGAAGCTGGTATGATTGATGTTTAATCACAATTGATACAGGAAGACCATTAACAGGTATACTGAATTGACCATATTGATCCGAACTCGTTATTGAATTAT
The DNA here is from genome assembly GCF_002484085.1 of Sphingobacterium sp. UBA7625. Classification (NCBI taxonomy): domain Bacteria; kingdom Pseudomonadati; phylum Bacteroidota; class Sphingobacteriia; order Sphingobacteriales; family Sphingobacteriaceae; genus Sphingobacterium; species Sphingobacterium sp. UBA7625. Next base: position 43,062 of record NZ_DLJD01000059.1, on the reverse strand, counting down.
TTTGTTTTGCTAAAATGGTTGCATTGGGAATCGCATTTCCCGTTTCGTCGCTAATAATTCCCTTAAGAATGTCCTGCGCACTTGCCCCCAATGGCAAGCAAAACAACAATACGAAATACCATTTCATAATCGTTCTCCTTCCTCTTTAGATGAAATAGGAAAGCGGGCATCCAATAGGTTCATTCCAGTTATTGTACGTATTGCTCCCTCCTCGTTAATCCACACATACATAGGGTATGCAAATGAATCAAACAGATCATACAGGTAGCTATCATAAATAATAGATTCAAATTCGTCCATTCCAAAATCCCTGTATCTCTCCATTCTATGGAATTTTTTGAACGCTTCGATATTGTCCCAGTTTGGAAGGTTATTGACCATTATTACGTTTAGACGATCTTTGTATCTTTTTTTCGCTTTTGCGATTTCCTTCTGATCAAGTAAGCAGCTCCTGCAGCCTAAGTACCAAAAATCCAACACTAATATTTTACCCTTATATTTTTCTAGCGTTGCTGAGACAGTATCTCCATTACGAAAGAAGAGATGTTTCCGAGACCAAAAGTCCTTAGGCACATCATTGCCTACACGCAGTACCTCTTTTTTAGGCTTAAACCCATTGGCCCCGCTGTCCTGGCGGGGCGTCTGGGCAGATAAACTAAACATAGAAACTAAAAATAGTATCAATAAAATCAATACTTTTATTGTAAATCTGAATATTTCCCCATCAAACAGGGAAATCTGTAAAATTCTATTTTTCATAATATAGTCGTTAAGGTTGTTGAGATATTCTATCGAAAAAATCATAGATGATATTTCTTATTCCCATTTCCTTTTCCTGTTCTTCAGGAATTTTAAAAAGAGAAAACTTGTGGTCATCAATCTTTATTTTATGATAATGAACTTGAAAATAAGCGATTAACAAACGTAATATATCCAGAAAAAAAGCATACTTTTTGCTTTTCTCAAATACATTGAACACCTCTGTGTTCTGTAAAAACCCCTGCATCACATCCTCTATATTATCATGGCACATATTGATATGGTAGCTTGCCCAAAACTCATTTATAACGTCGAGAGGATCATACCCTTTATCATTAAGTTCGTAGAATGCGATCTCGATCGGCAACAAAGGGATATTTACTTTTTCCATATCAATTTAGCCTTTATAATAAATAATGCGATTATGATAGCCGACAACCAAAATGCTATTCCCGTGATTAGCCCAGAATTAGGCAAGATCTCTCCTGCCCTAAAAAAATATTTCATTTTTCAAGAGTTAATGGAGTGGTTTTAGGCCGAGGTATTCCTGTCCGATCGGAATCAGCAATTTCATCCCAGGGTCTGACCTGAGCCACTCCGGTAAATAAATAGAACTATTAATAGGTTCTCAGATGCGGTGCAGGACAGTTACACTTAATTTGATAGAGACGATACCGCATCCGTCGGTAAAAGGAAAAAAACCGACCTATTGTATAGTAAATCTATATTTATTTTTTCCAAAATCTTTGCTTATGAATTGCAAAATCCGTACTTTTAGGCTGCTAAGAATAAAAGAAACAGGGATAGTGCAATTGTCGGGCATTGATCTTGAAAAAAACAGGTCGGCAAAACCAAAAGCATGTGTTGGTAAGAAAATCCTTGTGGGGCGTTCTTATTTACACTACCGACACGAATGGTATCAGCTGCTGATGGTTTTAATATTGTTTACAGCTACTCTGGCGGGCAATACTTATTCTTCATAAGCAGGATTACTGCATGTTGGCAACATTGATCCTTGATCTGTCGTCGCTGTGTTGTGATTCTGGACTCTTTTGCACTCATAATTTATGAATTGGGTTATAATTAAGAGTCTCTAGGGAAGTAAGAGGGAAGCATCTATAAATATAGAAGAGGCGAGCCCCACTATTTTCCACTAAATATCAGGCACGGCAAAGAGCCCTTGACACAGTTTCCAATAGAGAGTGCTCGCCCCTACTTGTTGTAAAGATACAAAAAGCTTGGGGGTTCGCAAACCCTACGCCTCGTGTCATTTGAAATTTGCCGTTTCGATATCCGAGACTACAATCAGCGAACCGATTGTAGTACAAATATACAAACAACAGACATAAATATCAAAAGTTTTTAATTATAAATACGCTGATTTTCAATATGGCTAAAGTAACCAACATAATCCTTTCCGAAAAAATATCGGCCCGAATTGATGATATTCTAGAAAAAACAGGGTTTACACTATTAGGTCTGGCCGTTTTCACAGATATTGGCAAAAGTGCCATCAAAAGCTATCATAGCAAAACAATACCTATTTCTGTCGAAACAGTAGACAAAATATGCGAGCGACTTTCTATAAGTCTCGTAGAATTTTTTGATTTCGAATCTGAAATTATACTTTTGAACAGCGCCATCGAAGAAATAAAATATTTTAAAGAGAGAAATAAAGAGAATGTCAATGAATACTTTTCGAGGGAAGAGACTAACGCATTTCCTGTTTTAAAAGATAATAGAGGTAAGTGGGAAATTAAGGTAATTGCATATATAGTCCTCCACACTCCATTTTTTAAAACCACCAAGACAACTGCCGAAGTTCAAGAGTATTTAGAAACTAAGTATTCAGTATCGTTAAACCCCGATAGGATTTATAAATTATTAAAAAAGCATGTAGGAGTGTCTCTTATCCAAGGGCAGACTAATCGCATAAATAAAGATGGCTCCATATCAACTCAAATGGTTGCGACCTATATAAAAAAATAGATTCAGTTCAACCTTAATAAGAAAACTCTAGATCCAAGTCCAATGATTCCCGTTTTAGACACTCGTACTGCTTCCCATTAAAACAGCATGCGGATCTTTATTTTATAACCCTAATTTTAAACCGAAATTGGCTCAAATGGCAGTCGCATAGGCAGGGTAAGAAACATTACTGATGACACCGATTTTTATCCTTATCAAGTGTATGCTTTAGCAAAAATATCACAAATTAAACCAAGTCAACTTTTCGACTACTTTTACGGGGAGGGTGAGCGTCCAATGATTGGCATTATTCCTTCCAAATAAACTCTGTCTCTGATATTGAACAGAAGCTACGTTGATTTATCTTGGTCCATTATTATAATGCTACAAAAGGACCGACGTCATATCAAGATAAGATATGAAAATTGAAAATAAAAAGCAGCTTGTAACTGAGCTAGGAGTACAGCAAATCAGTGATGTTATCAATTTTGACGATAAATTCGTACCTTTGAACTAGATATAAATGAAAAATATTAAAGATGAACTACAAAATATCATTCTCGGAGATGGACCAATTGGCAGTTCAAGCAAACTCAAACAAGTCCAGCATTTCCTTAGAAAAAATGCGCACCCAAGCGAAGGAATTGAAAAACAAGAGTATTTCAAAGGTGAAGAAGAAAAATGCTTAATTGATTTCGCGACACAACATTCTCTGTTCTATTCAGACGAGATAGATAGCGTATGTTTATTAGTGAGGGAGCTGAACAGCGTGTCTACAAATTTGATGACCTTAACGTTATAAAGCTCAATCCATCAATATTTTATGAATATTGGTTAGATTACTTCAATAGTTTACTTATTCATAATTTTTTCTTTAGTTCTACAAACTACGATTTTTTAGGCTTCAAAATTATTGATGAACAGCTGTATGCCTTAGTAAAGCAACAATTCGTCATAGCGAACGAAACAACTGATCTTCAATCAGTGCGTTCTTTCCTCGAATATAACTCTTTTCGCAATACACGTAATAATGACTATATTAGCGATGATCTAGGTCTGATTTTTGAAGATCTTCATGACGAAAATGTATTGACAAAAGATGGAATTCTCTATTTCATAGATACAGTTTTCTATATCAGTAAAAAGTTTTTCGATTAACATTCAAGTCGCTTTTATACAATATCCAAGTAAAATTGACAAGAAAGCTTTGACAGAAAAAGAATGGTAGTTTAGTATTGCGCACCTTAAAAAGCATCCCTAGCCATACCTTCGACTACTTCTACAGTGATGACCGACGTCCCATGATTGGCATTATACCTGCAAAGTATACTCTGTCGTTGATATTGAATGGTACTGAAATATCCGATGTAAAAACCGCGCATCATTGCCGTCCTCTATTTCTGTGTGCACCAAAATCCATTTTTCAGTACCATCCCGCAAATAAATCTTGACCAAAAGAGCCGCCATACAGATTCCGCTTGTCCCTGTAATCCTAGATATTAAAGAGAAGCTAAAAAATATCATTCCCAGAACACACTTGATGACTGGAGCACTAAATTTGTTAAATTTTAAAAAATTACTTACTTTTGTATCGTAAAACAATTAAAAATAGACAGTTATGGCAATAACAATAAAAAGCATTCCTGTTCTTAAAAAAGAAGCTGCTATTAAATTCGATAGTAACGCACAAGCTGCTATTGAAAAAAAATCAACAGTTAAGTTTACCGAACAGTTATCTATCGCAACCAAAATCTTAGCGAAGGCTAAAATCTAATTAACCAACTATTGGCTTTCTTATATGAAAAGTGCACTCTAAAAGTGTACGATGAGAAGATTCTAAAGAATACAATACCTTTTGATTGTGGGAATAATGATTTAAACGATTTCTTCGCCAACGATGTAATAAACTATTCCTCTCAATTATTAGGTAAAAGTTATTGCTTTACATTGGATAGCGATGAAAAGCAAATAGTTGCTGCATTTACAATATCAAATGACAGCATAAAAACAATCACACTACCAAATTCCCGAAAGAAAAAAGTAAACGCTGATATTCCCAGAGCTAAACAAATGAAGAGCTATCCGGCAGTTTTGATTGGAAGATTGGGAGTAAGCGTGCATTTTCGGAACTTAGATAATGAAGATAAATCTATTGGTGATCAATTGATGGACTTTATTAAATCGTGGTTTATTGATGGTGCAAATAAAACAGGCTGTAGATTTATTGTTGTTGACTCTTATAATAGCATTGCTCCTCTTAAATACTATAAGAGAAATGGGTTTATAGAACTCTTCAGCTCAGATGAGCAGGAAAAGGAGTTTATGGGAATTTCCAAAGATCATGTTCTAAACACCAGATTACTTTATTTTGATCTTATTCTTCTTACCGACTAGACAAAACAATCAAATTGATTCCAAAAAGAAAACAAGTAGACAATTCTTTTGCCATCAAAGGTAAAATTACGTTAAGGTTCTCTTATATCTAAAAAACACTTTTTGATGCCTTTGCCTTAAACAGGCGAATAACTTGCATCGACGGCTAAGAATTCTTCACCATCTGGCGAGACATTGTACATTTTCACCTGAAGGCTATTATCGGTAGGTAATGGAATGTCAATGCGCCAACCCCAATCGGGATTATCCTGCACTTCATAAGTGCCCCTTAAGGAAATATCTCCCACCTCATTCGTTGTACCATAGCAGTTCATGATCTTTCCACCCATGCCCCATGAATCAATCCATGATGCTGTAACTTCGGATTGTTCATTGTTGTTACCCACTAATAGCATCCCTTCTTGCGCCACTCCCTCATGATGCCAATCATAATTAAACATCAGAAATTTGTTATTAGCAACGGCTTTTATAACTAAGTTTGATATCGAATCAAAGTTTGGATCGGGCAACCAACTTAGGATCAACCGATGGTTGCCTTTCCAAAGCCCAATGTATTTATTTTTTACGTCTTTTAGCCTCATAATTATTTCCGTCAATCTCCAAATAAGCTCCGGAGCATATTAATCGCTATTTTTGCTGCCGCATCACGTTCCAAAAATTATAATCCAACATCGGTGCTTTTAAAACCCCCACATTGTGCCCAATAGTAACTATTTGTCCGCGATGATAGGTTGTGTGGATTAATAAATGCTGGAGGTACTCATACTTAGGGAAGTTTGACGAAAACCATTGGGATTCTATTAGATAGGGTTCGCTCATCGCTTCGATATTTTCTTTTACATAAGCTGCCAAAAGCTTTGCCTCATTGACCAAGTTGGCCATTTCTTTTTCAATATCCACTGTTGTAGCGATGTATTCAAAACTTGGCACTTGCGTTTCGCGGATCATCGAGGACCAGTATAATTGAGTATCACTGATATGTTTCAGTGTTTTTGCAATGCTACTAAAACTGGATAGACATTCCTTTTGTAACAATTCTTGGGGGTAGGTTTTCAGCCAAGCGACCAATTGCTCCGCAACCCAAATGTTGTATTCAACGCTGTTTGTCATTGATGTACTTAAACTCATGGCATTCTTATTTTTTTTTAAAAACTTACAAATTAGGATGAATTCTACTATGCTTTCAAGAAGAAGGACATTTCCTGAGAAAGCTTGGTTATTTCTTCTATTAAATATAGTAAATATTCCAACTTAAAGTTCTACGAATTAGATATTTCCGCCAGCCAAATTGACAAGCCTCTCTGAAATTATTCCGAACACCGAAAAGTATCCCAGAGTCCATCCAACTTTGACCATACTGAGGCAGATCTCTTTTGCTGCGGCCAGTGAATGCATACAACTAAAAATTTGGGTAGGCAAATAGTTGTAATCATATCTATAATACAAGTGAAATTTCAAAAAAGCTATAGACATAATTATAACTTTGGCAGACCGCGAACGAAGCTTGGTAAACTTTTTACCAAGATGGCATAGATGTGGTACATTTCTTACCAAATTGGCCGACAGCGAGCGAAGCTTGGTAAACTTTTTACCAAGATAGGTACAGATGTGGTACATTTCTTACCAAATTGGCCAACCGCGAGTGCAGCTGGGTAAACTTTATAAATTAGAAAAACCATTCCCTTGCGGAAATGGCTTCAACATTATTTATAAACTTTAAAATGCTTGATTACAGTTTTTCGATCTCCTCGATAGAAAGACCTGTTCCTTTAGCAATATCAACTATAGGTAAACCCATTTTCTTAAACTCCAATGCTATTGCAATGGCTTCTTCCCGTTTGCCTTCAATCTTACCTTCAATCTTACCTTTCTGAACCCCTTTTTCTCGTTCCTGTCTTTTTATTGTTTCGATAACTCCCATTTCAATTGTGCCTCCTGTCACTTGATAAATGTACTTGTCAAATTTACTATTTATTTCTTTATCCCGTATAAAAAGAAAGCTCTTTAAAAACACTAAAAAGCTCATTATACGATCTTTACTATAACGATTCGTCTGTATCAATGTACGCGCAATCAAACTGCGTTGCTCAGCCAGCTCTTCCTCAGGAACCTTATCTTCCTGTAAAGACTTTTGACAAGCCAATACAATATACGCAAAAATATTATCCATAACAAGGAGCTCATCCTCGCTATGGTCGAAGATTTGATAACTCAGATAACGGAATTCCAACGATGTTCGGAACACCGTATAACCGTAGATAGCAGGTCGCCGTTGGCTACGATCGCCCGTAAAAACAGCTATCGTCTCTACCGGAACGCGGTATCGGTCCAATAGACGATAATGGTACTGAAATATCCGATGTGAAAATCCCGGATCATTGCCGCCCTCTATTTCCGTGTGTACCAAAATCCATTTTTCAGTGCCATCCCGCAAAAAAGCCTTGACCAAAAGATCTGCCATACGTTTTCCTTTCTTGCGCTCACGGTCAGGAATGATCTCCAACAACTCTTTATCCATAAAGGTCAGCCCACGCTCCAGATCAAAGACCACCTCTGCTTCGGGATACATAAACCGCAGAAAGTCAGGAAAGTTATCTTCAAAAACAGCCTTCAGAAGTTCATCGCTCTTCTTGGAAGGCCTAGACCCTTGCTTTACGCCCATAATTTGTGTCCTAATATTTATTAACCGGTTAACAGTACAAAGATAGGAAACAGTCAAACAAAATACTAATTAAATTAGTATTTTGTTTGAGGTTTAATCCTAACGCCGATGAAAATGGGAGCTTTTAGCAAGATCTTATATGCTCTAGTAAAGATTTCTAAAACTCTTCCTAGCCATCTCTTCGAATCCCTACGGAAAAGGCGAGCGTTCAGTAATTTGATTAGAAATGAGCAGCTGGGTAAACTTTGTACCAAGATAGGTACAGACAGGGTACATTTCTTACCTAAATTGAATCACCGTGAGCGCAGCTGGGTAAACTTTGTACCCAGATAGGTACTGGTAATAAAATTGGTAAAAAAACTTTGAAAGAAAACGGCCTCGCTGAGTTAATGGCGGTAATTCAGTTCTGCTGGTATTAAAAAGTACATTTTGTAAACTTTTTACCAAGATGGCACAGATAGGGTACAGATGGGTGCATATCACCGGAATATGCAATTAGAGGATGCCAATTAAAAAACGTTAACATCTGGCGGATCAAACAAAAAGCCATTCCCTTGCGGAAATGGCTCTCAATACATTATTATAAACTTTTAAGCGTTATGCTTTTTTTATTTCACCGAAATACTTCTCGACCTCAGGCTTGGCCAGACCGAGCTTTTGGCAGATCTCAGCAATAGTAAAACCTAGCTCCCTAAGCATTTCAATTTTGCCTTCAATCTTGCCCTTCTGAATTCCCTTTTTTTCAGCCTTATCTAATAAATATTCTTGAGTGCCCATTGTATCGCTCCTTCCTATTTTTGTTTTTATTTCCTGTTCAAACTTAGATAAATTGCATATAAAAAAGCAATTTATCGATCTCTCCTCTGCCTTTGAAAATTAATTTATTGAGGAAATATACTCAAAACTTCCTCATTATCAAAACTTACGTAGTAAGTAAGAAACCGTTATGAGCTATGCTCATAACAGTATCATTCCCTATTAAAAACAAATTAAATCAATGATAATCATATAGCCCTTGTCTCGTATCCTTATCCATCTCCCGTTTTATCATCTCGTCATAAAGATCATGCTTAATTGCTTTCAGACCTTCGTCGCTTATTTTCTTGTTCTTGATAGCCAAAAGAGCAGTAAGGACAATCACAGAAAATGGATTCTCATTAGACCGCAAGACCGATTCTTCCTGATCGAGGATCTTATAACTATTAAAATCGTAGCGCAATGTCGTTCCCATAAATTCCCGGCTATACACCACAGGCCGATAGCTTGCATTTTCATCGGCCAAAATGGCAATTGCCGTAATAGGAACTTTGTAACGATCCCATATCCGGTAGTAATAACGAAACATACGCTCCGCCAAATCACCCCTGCCCTTGTTGCTCTGTATCTCTACATGGCACAGCACAAATTGTTCGCTGCCGTCCTTTAAAAAGACTTTGACAAGCTTATCGACATAACGGACTCCCTTACCCGTAAAAAGCAGCTTGTAACTGAGCTACGAGTATAGCAGATCAGTTTTGTTATCAATTTTGATGATAAATTCGTATCTTTGAACTAGATATAAATGAAAAATATTAAAGATGAACTACAAAATATCATTCTCGGAGATGGACCAATTGGCAGTTCAAGCAAACTCAAACAAGTCCAGAATTTCCTTAGAAAAAATGCGCGCCCAAGCGAAGGAATTGAAAAACAAGAGTATTTCAAAGGTGAAGAAGAAAAATGCTTAATTGATTTCGCGGCAGAACATTCTCTGTTCTATTTAAACGAAATAGATGAGCTGATGTTTATCAGTGAAGGCGCGGAACAGCGTGTCTACAAATTTGATGACCTCAACGTTATAAAGCTCAATTCATCTATATTTTATGAATATTGGTTAGATTATTTCAATAATTTACTAATCCACAATTTTTTCTTTAGTTCTACAAATTACGATTTTTTGGGGTTTAAAATTATTGATGAACAGCTTTATGCTGTAGTAAAGCAACAATTCGTCATAGCGAACGAAACAACTGATCTTCAATCGGTGCGTTCTTTCCTCGAATATAACTCTTTTCGCAATACACGTAATAATGACTATATAAGCGATGATCTAGGTCTGATTTTTGAAGATCTTCATGACGAAAATGTATTGACAAAAAATGGAATTCTCTATTTCATAGATACAGTTTTCTATATCAGCAAAAATTTTTTCGATTAACTTTCAAGTCGCTTTTGTACAATATCCAAGTAAAATTGACAAGAAAGCTTTGACAGAAAAAGAATGGTAGTTTAGTATTCCGCACGTTAAAAAGTATCCCTAGCCATACCTTCGACTACTTCTGCGGTGATGACCGACGTCCCATGCTTGGCATCATACCTGCCAAGTATACACTGTCGCTGATATTGAATATTAAGCAGAAAACCCGTTACAAAACTTTTGATATTTAAACATTTATCACTAAATTAGTGATGCCCGTTAAAGGAAAACCAACTTATAGCTAAGCCTCCGATTTACATTTGCAGGCTTTATTTTAAATCATCGTTGAAATTTCAAAAAAATACTTTTCATAAATAATAGGTTAATAAAAAAGGTAACTCCCCTTGCATCGCCCGATAATAGGGGAATTTATTATCAAACTCATCCATGATCTTGCCGCTGTAGTAATACTTTCCCCGATTTTCAGGATCCAAACAAAAGCCTAGCACCGCAACAAAATATACCGGAGGCAATTCATAATTATTACCAGCGCGCCCCTTCTTTCTCAGTTTACTGATCGTCCGCGAAGCATAACTCACCCTACGGTCAAATAAAAAATCCTGACTCTGCAGCTGCATCTCCACCAGGAACACTTCGACTATTCGTTGATATTACTTATCCAGTTATTAGCAATGCCATAATCTGTAGGTTTTTCCGTAGATTCAATACGGATTGTCCCACCTTTTCTGAGTTCATCGTGTGTTATCCATAAACGTCCCAAATCCTTACCGTTCAGTTGGATTGATTTGATATAACGCCTTTTGTCACTTGCATTCGGCACCTCAATGACAAGCGGGTTTATACCGTTTTGTAAAGTAATCTGATCGAAAAAAGGCACACTAATATAGAAAATAGGCTCACCTATCAAGGGTTGCTGCAGTCCGATGGCGGAAAGCACCCACCAGCTTGACATCGCGCCGGCATCATCGTCCATCGTCCGTATAAACGCTTTTGGTTCATTTTTATAGATACGATCGATATGTGCTCCGATGCCGCGGCTATTGTCGTTGAAATAATATTGTATGGTGGTATCCAACGCTATACGATGTACCCATTCCTGATAACGCCAAGGTGTCTTACTTGCATTATACAAGGTCAGCGATTGCATATCCGGCTCATTCGCTCTATTGAAATAATACCCATCATAAAATTCATCCAGCTGCTTTACAAACTCTTCTTCGCCACCAGCGAGCTGCTTTAATCCTGCGACATCGAAGGGCACATTCCAGCGATATTGTCTTATTGTACCCTGATACATATCACGCGCTGACATACGATCGACATCCCGTTTGGTCAGATCTTTAAAATCTTTATTCCAAATTGTCTGATATGATCTTGCCCGCTCCAGATAGATTTTGCTGTCCTTTGGAAAAAGTTTGGCCATTGCCCATAGATCATAACAGGCCTCAAGGTATTTATCCGGTTTCTTAAAATCAAAGCGCGTGGTATCACGTACCAAGGAGTCTTTGATGCCTCGAAGATCGACCTGATATCCTTTTCTGACCGCATCCAGCAGGACGACAGCAGCATGCTCCGTCCGGACTGAATTAGCCGGTTCATATGGTCCCGCAAAATCAAACTTCCCATAACGGTATAGGTCTGCAATCGATGAGACGACACCTTGGTACATTTTGGGATCTAGCAATTCCAGAAGCGGCAATTGTGTTTTATAATTGTCCCAGATGGCCCAACCGTGATAACGTGTTTCTTTGGAATGATGTATTTTTCCGTCTGTTCCCCGAAAATCGCCTTGCTCATTGCTGATAACATAGGGTGATTGCAAGCTGCGATATAGCAAGGAATAGAACAGATTTACTTTATCCGAATCGCCCTTTACTTGCAGCGCTGAAAGGGAACTTTTCCAGCGATCAGCAGCCCTTTTCTTTACGGTCTCAAAATCTAACTTAGCATATTCAGTCACTTTCTTTTTTGCGTCATATTGGCTCACAGCAGAAAAAGCGATATTAATGTCCGCTATCTTAGTCTCCTCTTTCAGGTCTACCCAGATCTTATTTCCTTCTTTTCGCCATCTACTGGCTTTAGGAATTTCCAGTGCATAATAAATGGTATATATACCAACATGACAGGTAGTTTTGGCACGCACTTTACCCAAAAAGAGGTTACCTGTCTCTGTGAATTCATTATCAACAAAAGCCCCATTGAAAGCATGCCCGAGATCGATAAAAAAACCTTTTTTTCCGACTGGAAAGGCAAATTGCTCCTTACCGAAGTCATCGTCCACAGCCACTTCGACCTGAATGCCTTCTGCTGTATTCACCGCATAATAACCCGGACTTGCCTGCTCATCAACTTTATTCAAAAGCTTCGTGTCATTTTCTAAAAAGGGCCTAATCAGGATCAGTCCTCCGCTCCCCATACAGCCCACCCCCTCGAGGCGGTTGTGGGTAAAGCCTTTAATTTCCTTGGCCAGATACTCGTATCCTGTATGCGTTGTAGGATTGGTATAGGGCACAATACTCAGTTGGTGAAAAGGCGAAGACGCCGCTGGTGAAAGCTGACCGTGGTCGCCAGAAGATCCTAAGAATACATTCACACGGTCGATTTGCGCTCCAGCAACAGCGGCATAACAGAGAAGCAAAGACAGCAGTATTTTTTTCATTTATAATCTATTATTTCCCTAAAGAAACAGTTAATAACCAGAGTTTTGAATCAGATTCGGATTATTTGCCATATGATCCCACTTCCCGGCTCAGCAGCTAGACTTGTTGTTGCTGTTTGGGCAGCATGCTTACCACACACTTTTCCAGGTTGTCAATTTCCAGCGCATGTGTCGGAGCGTGTCGATGATGCGCATTTCGATTTAGCAAATCAGTAAGCTTATTTTACTTCAATACCGTAAACTTTCAGCTCTCAAAATTAACCTAAACAAGGTTAACTTAGCATTAAGCTACTATTAATTCCATTGATTATTGCACTTACAAAGGTTAAATTGATTTTCTTCCAGTAAGAAGGCTCAAATTACTATTCTTTTATGTTAAAAGGAGATCTAATTTCTGCTTGCCATCCCGATCTGCAATATAAACTCTATTTCCAAGATCTATTACAACGACCACCTCTCTTTACACTATACATAAAATTATTTCCCGCACAAAAATCTGTAGCTTACATTCTACAAAAAAACATCTTCCAAAGAAATTTAAACGCAAGAAAGATTAATATACATAATATTGCGTCAAATTATTTACAAAATAAAGCTCCATATCGACTATAAAAATTATACTGATCTAATTTTCGTCAAGGGCTTATGGGTTATTTCGAGAAAATATACAGGAATTAAATAAGAAACAAAATAGAACTATGAAAACAAAAAAATTGAAGAATCGTTATGAAAGCCCAAAAATAGAGCTGATAACGATTGCACTCGAACAAGGCATCGCTGCAGGATCGGCAACAGCGCACCCCGAAGACAGCAATGGTCATGTCAAGGACTCTTGGTCACTGGATCAAGATGACAGTAGAACGATTGACTGGTAATTTTTAATAAAGATTAAAACCAAAAAGATGAAAAAAACAATATTTCTTTCCATAACAAAAATTTCAATACTTATCTGCGCTATTTTCTTGATTACGGCATGTAGTAAAGAAACTACCCAGGTCAGCAACACGGGGGATGCGATACTAAAAGTGGGCTCAGTTCAGGTCGCTAAAAGCGAGGATGATAACAATATCGCGAATAGATCAAGTGCAAAAAATTCTGGATCTACCAACAGGAATCAGGCAGCCGAAACCTATGTGATTGCCCTAGAAAACAAACAATTGGTAGAGGTGAATTTTTCGGAAGAAAGTACAGCCACCGATGCACAAAGCAACTTAAAAGCATCCACAGGAACTAAGGCGACATCCAAGACGGAAGAAAATGAACTAGGTAAAGATATCAGATACAAGCTGGTTGTATATGATGAAGGCGGCACTTTTGTTACGGAAAAAGACTATGCGTACGGAAATGAATCCACTACTGCGGGAATACCCTTGCAGGCCAACAAAACCTATACATTTATCGCATATTCAGTAAACAGTAAAACTGATCTTCCTAAGATCAACAATTCGGGCAACATTGATGATGCGATCTTAAAAGCTGTGAATGCAGATTTAATGTATTACACAAAAACGCTAACGGTTAAGGCCGGAGAAAATAAACTTGGTGTAGTGATGAAACATTTATTCAGCCAGATCACTACTACACTAGATATGGATAAGAGCGTCACGGGGTCTATTACAAATATTGGATCCTCGATTTTAAAACCTACACATGGCAGTGCAGACGTTAGGCTAAAAGAAGGAGATGACCAGATCAATTATAATGGAATTCATCCTGATGGAGCGGTAATTATCTTTCCATCTTTAGGAAATGGTTTGCGCACTGTTGAAAGTGAGCCTACGATCCTCATCCACGAGGGTACATCTACAGGTACTGTTAACATCGGTAGTGTAACCATTGATGGCGAAACGAAGAAAGATCTCATTATCAAGGATATCAAAGTCACACCGGGTCACAAATACAACCTGAAACTAACATTCAAGACTTGTACGCAAGATGTGACTTCGGAAGCGATGAATTGGAAATACGAGCGAACAGAGAAGATTATTAATGGGAAGAAAAAGATCGGCATTGAGCTTGAGAATGGCACTTTTATTGAAAACAATCAATATTTGAATAAGTCATTTAATGCACCACAGTCTAATTATGGTTTTGTATTTGACATTACAAATTTGGATAATGCCTTCAATATGGAAGTAAATGGCCAATTTATTTTTGGCAACAAGAAGGAGGATCAGATTCAGTTTCAAACAAATCCTTCTCTGGGTACAGTGCGCAACATTCAGTTTGTGGATGGTTCAGAGCATGGCACCTGGGCAGTCCCTGAAGTCTGGGATATTTTTGGTTCGGAATCAAATCCTTCATTATCCATTTTAATTTCCAAAACCGGTGAAGTACAAATTCTCGCCAGTAAGACGAGTCAAGGAAAATTAGTTCAGATGAAATTAAAAAATGGGCTTAAATTCAATAAAGTCATCTGGAATGAAACCGGGAACAATACTGTCAATGTCACACAGAAAGTGGATGGCAAAACGATAGTCGTTGGAAAAGGAAGGGGTACCAAAAAAGTTAACTGCACGCTGTAGATATTCGAATGGCCGTGCGCAAATAAGCGCAACTACAGCACAAGAGTCACTCTCCGGATATAATGCCACCAAATAGTGCTTAACCATTTTAGGGGCAGTGTATTCGGAGATGATTTTATCATTTATACGCTTTATTACATTAAGTTAATGGGAATGAATTGACTTTACATGCTGGCCCCAGATCCTTATGCTCCACCTCAGCGATAATTATAGCCTTTGTCGAGTCAAGTTTATCATGGTTTCAGGAAAATAGTTCAGCGTCCGTTTGATCAGTACAGTATATAAAATGCCATCACCTTGTATCTGTTTAATCTGTGTATGGACTGTAAAATTATCCCTTTTTTTAAACAGCGGGGGATTTTCGACAGCAATACAGTTGCATTAACATAAATCAATATAACAGCTTCACTTTGATTGGAAATATCTAAACATTTTTACAAAAAAAAGCGGATAACAATAATTTTATCCGCTTTTCATTATCACAAGATCAAGCGCTGTCCTTTCCCCCTTTTAACATTCTTGATCTTTAAATAAGTATATGCTATTTCGAATAGCTGATCAGTTTAACCGATATCTGTTATTATTTTTTTACGCAGCGAACCGAGAGCGCCATGTCTTCTGGAACCTGATTTATTATGCGCGGTTCTCCAGTCGCAGAAATAATACCTTCAGATTTGTATAAAGACAAAGCTAATTGAGCAAATTCATTAGCGCCATTTTTTAATAAATATCTTCCGGCATAACCTGGTGTCTCAGAAGTACTTGCTGAATTGGTATAATAATTTTGTAATGATAAAAAAAGAAATTTGTAACGATCAGCGGGATGCGATTCAGTACCAAAGAAGACACCTTCCCTTTCTTTTGAGCTGGCACTTGGTGGGAAATAACTAAAATTACTTAATATCGTCTTGTTACTAGCTAATAATATCTCCATTTCGTTTTTTGTAGGAAGTCTCCAGGTGTTTAAAGGTTGGACTAACTCACAAGGGTCTCCATTAGCACCATTCACAACTGGATCTGGTTTATTATTGGTATTTGACCCTCTAGCTTTAGGTTTAACATAATTTGGAAAAAAATGTCCCCCTCTGTACAATGTGCCTTCGTTAAAAGAATATGTATTACTATCCCAATCATAATTTAGATTTTTTTCAGCAAATTCCAGTCCAGCTATTTTAAAAGTCTTCTCCGTTTTAGATCCCAATTTAAGCTGAATATCATATTTCACACCGTCTTCGATAGTCAAATTAGATAAGTGAATATGGCCCTCAATTCCGTTTATGACAACATTATAAAGGCTGATTTCAGCTTTATTAGGCCCAGATTTTAAAACTAGCGGATCACTGGTCCAAACCGAGCTTGATGGTTTCATCCCGCTAAAAATATTTACCGAGCGCCCCGGACCTTCATATTTGACCAAGCCCGTAAGATAATTTACATTATATCCAATAGAAAAATATGTAGGCGTTACATTAAGACTTCCAATGCTTTGTATAGTCCCTATGTTCTCTGCATTTAGTGTAATATTAGCTGAAGCAAATGTATTTTGGAAAACAATATTCAGATTAAGGTTTTCACCTTCAGAGATCTTAATATCTTTTTGCCATCTGAAAAAATTTTCGTTATTATAATCCAGCAATGCCTTTCCCCTGTCGCCGCCGTACGCAACTAATGTATACTCCCCTGAAGGTAAATCGAAAGAAATATCTGAATCATCAACCCCGTGTGTGAAAAATTTTACTTGACGGAAATTGTTCAGATTACCTTTCTCAAACACTTCGACAGTATATTTTATCCCCTTTTCCAGAGGCTGTGTTACAGCTCCGTTCGATACAGACTCCGCACGCAATGCCCCCTTCGATGCCTGTTGGCTCGTTCCCACAGGAATTAAAGTCGCAATGACTTTATATTCATCATTAAATGAAACTTCCTGAGACTGAACTACAGCGGATGATGTCGACCTTATTCCATTCGACGCCTTTGAGGAAACATTATCTGCTAATCGAGTAAAACTTGTCCCCCCAACTTTAAGCTTTACGTTGCCTTTACCTGAATCTACACTATATTCCTGTTTATCTTTTTGACAAGATGACGTTAATATTGTTAGGGCACAAAAAAGTGCCACGAATTTATTTAGAGTAACTTTCATTTTTAATACTTTTAAAATAGATAGGCTGATTCGAGATTACCAATAATAGTTTTCAACTTCTTCGGTTATCGTCTGTGAATCTTTCCAGCCTTGTTGCATAGCATTTGATCCACTAGCGATGCCATATTCTAATTCTATCTTCCTTACTTCAATTTTTGGAGCTTCATACATTTGCTTGGAACTGTCTTTGGCTTTAATGTTTGTCTTTTTCATTTTTTTACTTAAAAATTGGTCGATATAATTCCTTATCGACTTAAATAAATTATATAAACGTGGAATTAGAAACCTGTTAAGAATCTTGCTCTGAATACAACAGACTAGGTTAACGTTTTCTAGGCTAAATTTTTACAATTAAATGCAAAGTTAATAATTAATGGCAAATTTCAAAGACGTAACGATACAATTGAGTCACATCAGTTTAAAAAATTACAAGAAATCAGAAAGCTATTAATATAAGTTACGACTGATAATAGTCTTTTTAAACCAATGAAAATTATCTAACTGCCAATCAACTGAATACGGATGTACCCATAAAATGCACCTATACGTTCGAAGGAATACTCCCTGCTGGAAAATGATCAAATTATTTAAATTCGGTTATTCGCATTCGGCAGGAGAGCCTTATTTTGTAGATTTTAAAGATATTTCCATAGACTGGAAATAGCCGAACTGAAAAGCCTATGGAAATTATTCCGAACAATGAAAAGTATGCCACAATCCATCCAACTTTGACCATACCGGGGCAGATCTCTCCTGTGGCGAAAACTGATGGAAAATAATGGTGTGATCTGTACCGGGACACTTTCTCACATGTACTGTTGAGTGTAAAGTTATGGGCTGTTTGCCCATATAGTCCACCATTTGAATGGTACCGGTAAAGGTAGATTCATCTTCTCCCTCTGGCTCGGCTAATTTTTTGAATTTAGTCTTAGTTTTCTTGATCAGCTCCTTTGGAAGGGCACGCTTTTCTATGTTACGGTTCACGAGACCGTCAAAATACATAGATAGATTAGCTTCAATTGTTTTTGAATTGGGCACCTGCTGCCCTTCTATATACCACAAGAAAGCATAAGACCAATACTCATCGCTCTCAGGCTTGTTCCATCCACTCGTAAAGCGAACATCTTCTACACCCTTGTAAGGAATCTTAGGCGCAAAGTCTATCGGTATCGGAAACCGCTCTATTCCCCAACCATCAAGGCTGAGATCATATGGAGCCTTCCAGGCTACAGGATCGAATTTCTCTTGCGCCCGAAGTGCTGTATGGAGAACAAAAACGACAAGTAGTGTAAAGAAGGACCTTATCATAATTAACTCATTTATTGCTGGTTAAATAAAGTTAGCGATTTTTGATTAAAACTCGCTGCAATTTATACCAATAGTCTAAGGGCACGCGCCGATACTTTATTGTTTCTATTGTTTTAACGGCTTACATATCATCGTAAATGTCATTCACACCTTCGCAAATGTCATTCACACCTTCGTAAATGTCATTCACACCTTCGTAAGTGTCATTCACACCTTCGTAAATGTCATTCACACCTTCATAAATGTCATCCGCACTTATCATATATGTCGTTCATCCCTTATATTGTGTATTCATCCCTGAGATGTCGGGGCCCTCACAAGGCGCAATCCACGATCACTATGTCGTAGAGACCTTCTGATAAATACTGTATGGCTAGAAATGAATAAAATCATACATCGATCTACCTAAAATTCATACATCCAGGGCAGATTACTGGGCTAACTTTGGTATAAGATAACAGATCGATTGGACTCAGGTAGTACCGGTCGGTCAATAGGGAACAACTCCAAGGCCGATCCAGGAGGATAATAAGGATAAGCAACAATAACAAACTTAAAAACATTAGAAATGAAAACATTAGTAAAAAGAATCATCGGTACCATGAGCATTGGTGTGATGACATTAGGAATTTCGTTAAGTGCGAATGCGCAAAGTATTAAAAGTGAAAAAGAGGTTAAAAATCAGAAAGAAGTAAAGGCGGCAAAAGATACCAAGATTGTGCGCGCCAATCAGACCTGGTATTTTACAGGCACTTCGAGTGATAACCCGACTGACCCGAGTAAATATTCTACCAGTTTACCAGCTGGAAAAAGTTGTAGTAGTCTACCTTATCAAACTGTTTGCGAATTGCAGGCTCCAGCTAATCCATCTAATTCATCACAACCAGACATGAATTATATTGCTTTTGGAAGTGAAACAGTACAGCAACGTATTGAGGATGCCCTTGAAACATTAGATCCGTCAGAAACACCTCAAGAAAATGAGACTGTTACTGCTTTTAGAAAACACTAACAGCGAAGGAAACAAGGGAGAAACCGGCGGTCTCTCCCTTGTTTCTATCTCGTATTTTGTTCAATACCCCCCAAAACAATTACACTTTCAGGAATTGGATAAACGTAACGGCTATCGTTAGGTTCCAGATAAATTGTCTGTACATGAGTACCATCATCGACTTCGCGGCTAAGTCTTGTTTCAAATTCCTTATCCAGATTCAATCTTTTTAAATCTGACCAACGGACACCTCTAAAAATCAGCTCTTTCCTTCTCTCCTGTAAAATATATTTTAGTGCTTGGGTATCAGTAGTAAAATCGGGCAACTGATACTCGCCGTTTTGATATCTTTTGGTAAGCAATTCCTTTAAAAATATTAGTCCATCCGACCTCCTTCCCCTTCTGGTATGGCATTCAGCCAATATAAGATAGATTTCATCCATCGCCATCCCTGCAAAGTAAGAAGAAAAATTGCTAGCATAATTCCCCTTAAATCCCTTTGCACCGTCGCCTTTATCCTTAAAATACACTTCCTTTCTAAGGTCATTTTCCTCATATAAATTGTATAATTCCGAGGATATATTAAGGTCATCTTCATTGAGCAACTCAGCATTTTCCACCGAATAAGCCAGGTAGATCATTTCGTCATGCAAGGCTGGAAACGGTCTATTGGATTGTATATCCAGATTATTATAATCCAGCAAGACATTGCTTTTATCATACACCTCTAACGCCATCTTTTCCGCATTTTGATAATCCTGCATATAAAGATAGACCTTTGCTAAGGCCGCACTTGCCGCGGCTTTACTTGGCCGTGTTTTGACCGCAACTTGTTCGGGTAATAATTCTCTGGCTAATTTTAGTTCCGCTATGATAAACTCAAATGTTTTCTCCAAAGATGACCTTTGCACCTTTACATTGGAATCGGATCCTAATCGTATAGGCAATCCCAATTGATTATTTTCCTTTCCATATTTATACGTTTGACAGTAAACCAAAGCGAGATAGTAGTAACATAAGCCACGGACAAAGTGAGCTTCTCCGCTTAGCTCCGTTTTCAAGCTAATATCAGAAGATGTTATTTTCTCCAAGCTTTCCAATACGACATTGGCGACCAATATAGTCCCAAAACTGGCTTGCCAGCTCGATGTACCCGAATTGATTAATTCCCTCTTCCAGAAGTAAAAGTCTTGGTAAAGCTGATATTGGGAGGTAATTTGATCAAAATTCAAATAATAATCATCCGTCCCCACTTCGAGCAGCCCCGGATAAGTCTGATTGATCCGGCTTTCATTGTCAAGCATAGCCCTGAGATCTTTTAATGTCTGCGGAGTCGAAATTGTGGAATCAGGTTTTACATCCAGATATTTATCACAGGACGTGACTGCAAACAAACCCATTATAGACACGAAAATTAAAATGTTAAATTTTTTACATTTCATAAGATTATGATTTTGTTAATAATAACTAGCTGAAATTTAGTTTAATACGACACATTCAGACCAATAGTGAAATTCCTTGCATTTGGTATTCCCAGAAAATCAGCGTCTAGTCCAGATTTCGTTGCTCTCCATAATACACAGACATTATTGGCATTAAAAAATAAACGCACATTTAATTTCTTCGACGAAAGAAATCGAGAACAATCTGGAGCGTAGCTAAACTGAACATCTTGCAGTTTAACAATATCACCTTTTTCTATATTGGCTTCCGAATTTGCATAGAAGGTATCCCGATTTGTATCAGCAGGATAATTCATTGAAGGTACAGTCGTGGTCAGTTCATCTCCAGGTTTTACCCACCTCTTTTCGTAATCTTTATGTGATATCCAGCTGTTATAAAGCGAGGCATAACGAATAGTCTCTTTTTGGAAGTAATGACCAAATTTGT
Source organism: Sphingobacterium sp. UBA7625 (assembly GCF_002484085.1). Taxonomy (NCBI): domain Bacteria; kingdom Pseudomonadati; phylum Bacteroidota; class Sphingobacteriia; order Sphingobacteriales; family Sphingobacteriaceae; genus Sphingobacterium; species Sphingobacterium sp. UBA7625. The sequence continues at coordinate 21,563 of NZ_DLJD01000059.1, read as the reverse complement.
AGCTAATATTAAATGAGACCGACATATTTTTCCAATTGAATTCATTCCGGAAAGCGCCATAATAAGGAGGTAAGGCTGTACCATGATAACTTAGGTTTTGAATAGAATCACGCAACATATTGCGATAATCTTTTGAAACCTGTCCTTTGTAAAATCCTTGAGGGTCACCATTCAGAGGATCTAACCCAGCGAAAACGTAAGAAAATACAGGGTAAAGACTTTTATCTTTCAATGGGCGCATCGATGTTCCTGTATTTGTTGTATAGGTTGTACCTGTACTTAAATTTCCATAGAATTCAAGTACTTTATTCTTGCTGCTTGACAAAAATAACGTCGGGATCCAAGAAAATCTACCATGACCAATACGTCCGGACAATTTGAAGTCAAATCCTCTATTTAGCAGCTTACCGACATTTTTCGTCATGCTTGAAAACCCAGACGTCGGGTCTATCAGATCGGTCGCCAATAAGTCAGATGACAATTTGTTAAAATACTCTATAGAACCTGATATTTTATTATTGAACAATCCAAAATCAAGTCCATAATTTATCATACGGATATCTTCCCATTTTAGCGAAGGATTTGGCAAGGCACTTATTAATGCTCTTGGCAAAGTGGTCTGAGCCCCTGAAGGAGCTTTCGTATATGTGATGATCGGTTCACTTCCGGTTATCCCGCCAATATTTCCACTATGGCCAATTGTCCATCTCAGCTTTAAATGGTTGATCTCCGGAATTTGCTGCATCCATTTTTCCTTGCTCAGATACCAGGCTGTTCCGACCGACCACAATGGATTCCATCGGTCGTTTGTTTTTACGCCAAATATGTTAGACGCATCTCTTCTAGCAGAAGCGCTAACGGTATACTTATTAAAAAAAGTATAGCCTACATTAGCAAAAAAAGATACAAATCTATTTTCACGCATTTGATCTGACATGAGATAAGGTATACTTTGTTTACCTGCCAATCCTCTATAGGTCTGAAATAGCGTCACATAATCCACGGGCTGGCTAGTTTTCAAGTTGACATCATAACCGTATACTCGGCTTGACGAGCTCTCACTTGTTCTTTTCGAATATTCGGCTCCCGCAAGTACTGTCAAAAGGTGTAAATTATTGTTCACTTCATAATTTAACTGAGCACGACCACGATGGCTCAACATTCGATTACCGGATAAGGTATTTATTGCACCTTTAGGTATGCCATAAGTAAGCAGGCCGTTAGTTGATGTTGTAAATTGATTAATCAGATTTCGAGTAAAGTAAGCATCTTCTGTAAATAAAGTTTGCTGTTGCTGTATCTGCTTTTCAATATTATATTGTCCAGTAAACTTAAAATTCTTTGAAAATGAATACATCAGGTTGAGTCCGCCATTAAAATAGTCCATCTTATCATCCGTTCGCGAATCAAAGATATCTTTGTACGGTTTCATTGTCCAGTCAAGCAAAGGATCTGAAATACCAATCAAGTAATCTGGGTCATAAGCGTATGCAATAGCTGCTGCGTTTTGGTTTTCTTCGACCAATTGGGCATAAGGATACAGAGCTTGTCTATTACCGCCCGGGTTTATGGGGAAGCTGAATGCCGAAGGCGACTGGTTAGCGGTTGTATTGACATATTGAAATGCAGTACTCAGTTCCAGATTTTTTCCTAGCTGATATATCAAATCGGATTTTAATGTAAAGCGGTTATTTTTATCTGTAACTGCGTTCGCAAGATTTCTATCGTAGCCCACACTAAAACGCGAAGTAAGCAAATCGGAATGCGTGGCGTAGCTTGCGTTATACTGTTGTAACACGGCATTCCGAAAGAAGTAATGCTCCATATCATCTTTATAATTTATATTTCGATATCTTTCCAACTGTCTATCAGCTTCCGGCTTTGATATCTTACCCACATCTATATCTCGAAGCAACTTGACCACCGGCGAAAACAAATATGACGCACTACTATTGCTTAAAGCCGATTTATAAAATCCTTTTTCATATAATTGCTGTTCTACTGCTATAAAGTCCGCCGAGGACATTAGCTGCAAATAATCGAGATCAGCTTTTTTCGTGATCATAAAACTAACTCCAGCGTCCCATTTCCCCTTAGACCTTTCAGCATTGCGCTTTGATTTTAGGACAATCACTCCATTGCCAGCCCTCGCCCCCCATATTGAGCTTGCCGCAGCATCTTTTAAAACCGTTACAGATTCAATATCATTGGGGTTTATATTACTTAGCTCTCCTTCATATGGAAAATTGTCCAATATGATTAAGGGCTTAAGCAATGCGTCAGAAAAAGACCCAAGCCCTCTAACATTCATAACAGTAGCGGATTTACGTCGATCAAATTGAAGGCCCGGCACTGTCGATTCCAATTTATCTATGATATTTAAGGAAGAGCGCTGACTGAGGACCTTGTCAGCTATCATTTCGAAACTACCTGTGGCCAGCTCCTTGGGAAGCGACTGGTATCCGTCACTGTAAACAACCACTTCGTCTAGGGCAAGTTCATTCCGTTCAAGAGTGACGATCAGTGAATCTGGAAATGTATACAAGACATTCTTTGGACGATAATTAATGTGCGATATATCTATATGCCCATGTTTATTTTGCAAAACAAGTTCAAACTTTCCATCCCCGTCTGTTGATGCTGCTACAGTTCCAGCCCTTACAATAGCATCACCAATAGCCTGATGTTTCGCGTCCAGTATTTTGCCAGTTATCTTAAATTGTGCTTTTGCCGCTATCGATACCCAGAAAGACAGCAAGAAAAGAAAAATATGCTTTTTCATTTTACTTTGTTCTAGGTGTTGGGTCCACAAAAGGGGCATTATAACCTCTATCCAATAAGTTGCGCATCGTATAAGTCTGTATATTACCATTCTGATTTATCCAGACATAAAAGGGGAATCCATTAAACGGGAATAGGCGATGGAGGTAATCATCGTCTATAATGGAGTGTATGGATTTGAGACCGAAATCACTATTTTTCAACAGATTATTAAGCTTTTCAATTTTTTGTATGTTATCCCTTGTACGCACGGAGTTAACCATAACAACATTGATTTCATTGCCGTACTTATTTTTAAAGAATGCAATTTCCTTTTGGTGAATTAAGCAAGGAGAGCAGGTTGTTGACCAAAAATCTAATACCAAAAGTTTCCCTCTGAAAGGAGCAAGAGTTGATTTAGATAAATGTCCATCGTTATAAATAGTAAATTCTTGTTTCCAAAAATCATCAGGCACGGCATCACCTATGTTAATAGGGCGTTCAGTTAGCCCATCGGCCCCGCTTTCCTTGCGGGGCGTCTGAGCCGATAAACTAAACATAGAAACTAAGCATAGGATAGATAGTAGGGTACTATACCGTTTTATTGTCTTTTGATTGGGCAAGACCTCTCCTGCCCTAAAAAAATGTCTCATTTTTCAAGTTTTAATGGAGTGATCTAAGACAGAGACTACCTGTCCGATCGGGATCAGCAATTTCATCCCAGGGGTCTGGCCTGAGCCACTCCGGTAAATAAATAGAACTATTAATAGGTCTTCAGATGCGGTGCTAGACAATTACGGGTGAATAGATATGGACGATACCGCATCCATATAGAAAATGAAAAACCGACCTTTTTTATAGAAAAACTATATTTATTTTTTAGAATCTTTGCTTATGAATCGCAAAATCCGTACTTTTAAGCTGCTAAGAATAAAAGAAACGAGGATAGTGCAATTGTCGGGCATTGGTCTTGAAAAAATTAGGTCGGCAAAATCAACCACATTGTACCAATAAGGACGGCTTTTTGGGCCTTTCTTAATGGGCATTTTAATACTATAAGTATTGCGTGTTGTTGATTTTAAGCTCTTTGATACTACTCCGGTGGGCAGCGTTTGTTCTTAATAAGCAGGATTGCTGCATGTTGCCGACACTGATCCTTGATCCGTCGTTGTGATAATGATGTACTTGACTCTAGCTCTTTCATAATTTAAATACCTGGGTTATTACTAAGAGTCTCGCGGGGGAAGTCAGAACTAAAAAAGGAAAAGCTCCTACCTTCCACCGCCAACGAGGTACCAGCAAGGACCTGACGCAGTTTCCAGTAGGAGCTTTTCCCAAATATTGCACAAATATACAAAATTGGGAGAATATGCTCCTAAAGGTCTCGCGTCGATAAAATTGCTGGTTTTAGTTGACGAGACTGTAATCAGCGAACTGATTATGATACAAATATAAGTAAACACAATTTAACAACCAAAAATATATTGTCAAAATCCAAAATATTTTTGGTAATTATTGAGATAATTTTATGAAAATTCATATTGGTGATATAATAAAAAGAGAAGCAAAGAATCAAGGTGTCAGCAATGCCCGTTTGACGGAAGAAATCAAAGTAAAAAATTCCCAAAACATTGAATATGATTTAAAGCAAGAAACACTATCAATACAAAAACTAGCACTCTACACCACAGCATTAAACCACAATTTTCTTAAATATTATACTGATCTTGAACCTTTCAGATCGTTCTACGAAAATGATAATAATGCTTCTTTGGAAAAAATCAATTCTCTGAAAGAGCAATTGGATCAGGCCAATCGAACGATCTCCATGCAAGAAGAAACTATACAGACTCAAAAGGAATTAATTGCTACACAGAAGTTATTAGCTAAAGCACTATCTGATAAAAAATAGAAGGACGCCAATTAATATTGAATGTGTAGACTTCATCTATGATTACGAGTATAGATGAATTAAAAAACCAACGGAGAGTTGAGTAACTTTGCTAAGTTTATCTTTGGGCGTCACCCTTACCGAGGGAAAAATAGCATCCGAGATTAGCTCAAATGGAAGTCGAATAACCAGAGCTAAAAACACAGCTGATGATACCGACTTTTACTCGTACCAAGTATATGCCTTGGCAAAAACTTCGGAAATCAATTAAGCCAACTTTTCGACTACTTCTACGGCGATGGTGAACGCCCAATGATCGGGATTACACCTCCCAAGCGAAGTCAGTCACTGATATTGAACATTAAGTAGAAAACAAATCCAAAACTTTTTGATATAAAAATATTTATTGCGTAACTTAGTTATGCCGGTTAAAGCAAACCAACTTTTAGCTAAGCCTCCTTACTTACGTTTGGAGGCTTTATTTTAAAATCATCATTGAATTTCACTAAAAATACTTTTCATAAAAATAGGTTAATATAAAAAGGCTGCTCCCCTGTCATCGGGCGATGACAGGGGAGTTTTTTTATTCCTGAATCCGTAAAAATATAAAAAGCCATTCCCTACCGAGAATGGCTTACAACAATTATTTTTAAACGGCTAGAATTACGTTATTACAGTTTTTCGATTTCTTCTATAGAAAGCCCAGTACCCTTAGCAATATCGGCAATCGGTAATCCCATTTTCTTGAACTCTAATGCAATTGCAATAGCTTTTTCTCGCTTGCCTTTTTCAACACCTTGTTCGATACCTTTCTCAATTCCGGTCTTGATACCTTTTTCTCGCTCCTGTCTTTTTATTGTTTCGATTACTCCCATTTCAATTGTGCCTCCAGTCACTTGATAAATGTATTGGTCAAACTTAGATAAATTGCAAATAAAAAGCAATTTATCGATCTCTCCTCAGCCATTGACCAACAATTTATAGAGGAAATTTACTATTTATTTCTTTATCCCGTATAAAAAGAAAACTCTTTAAAAAAACCAAAAAGCTCATTATACGATCTTTACTGTATTTATTCGTCTCTATCAATGTACGTGCTATCGTACTACGCTGCTCCGCTAGCTCTTCCTCAGGAAGCTTATCTTCCTGTAAAGACTTCTGACAGGCCAACACAATATACGCAAAAATATTGTCCATAACAAGCTGCTCCTGCTCGCTATGATCGAATATCTGATAACTCAGATAACGGAATTCTAACGAAGTACGGAAAACAGAATAGCTGTATGTAGCGGGCGGCCGTTGGCCTCGGTCGCCTATAAAAACAGCTATGGTCTCCACTGGAACACGATAACGGTCCAATAGACGGTAATAGTACTGAAAGATCCGATGTGAAAATCCATGGTCATTCCCGACTTCTATTTCCGTATGTACCAAGATCCATTTTTCAGTACCGTCACGCAAAAATACCTTGACCAGAAGATCCGCCATACGCTTGCCTTTTTTACGCTCACGGTCAGGAATGATCTCTAACAGCTCCTTGTCCATAAAGGTCAGGCCACGCTGTAGATCAAAGATCGCATCGGCATCGGGATACATAAACCGCAGAAAGTCCGGAAAATTTTCTTCAAAGATAGCCTTCAGAAGCTCATCGCTCTTCTTGGCAGGCTTAAATCGCTGCATTGCATCCATAATTATATAGTTTGGCCTATGACAGCAGATCATACTCGATAGGATCATCTATCCGTCTTGATCTTTGGCCAATCATTATTTATTAAACCGGCTAATAGCACAAAGATAGGAAACACTAATTTAATTAGCAAAATTATTCAAAATACAAGATTTACGAACGTACTAAAGCTAACAGCAGATGATTTTTATGCTTATGAGATTTTTTCCATTGCAAAATCCCAAGGTATAACGTCCAAAACCGCATTTGAACAACTATATAATATAAAGAAAAACTTAATAATAGCTAAGCTCAGATGTAAATCAGGGGGCTTTATTTTAAATCATCACTGAATATCTCGATTAAAAATACTTTCATAAAATTAAGTTAATAACAGGCACTCCCTTCCCATCGCCCGATGACAGGGGTGTTTTCTTATTTATAAATCCGTAAAAAAATAGAAAGCCATTCCGGAATACAAGAATTATTGCGAACATTATCGAACCAGGGCATACCTGATTGTCTTGCCATCTCACTTAATTTTTAATCTCACCTCCGCAGCAACTATTAGTGACTAATTAAGACTTATACTCATGTTGACTATATTCAAAATTTTAACAACTTGGCTATGTCATTAGCGTAACAACTAGGTGAATAAAGCGTACATAAAGTACTTTTATTGTTTCGGATAAAAAAACTTCTTATTTTACGTAATCACATTTTTTCCATTTTACCAATGGATGAATTGAAAGCTATGCAAATTGAGGAAATTAATAAAAAAAAGACGCCAAAATATTATAACCTATTACCAGCCCTAATTTAAGGACTTACCGCACTAGAAGTACAAGTAAAAAACCTTATCTTAGGACAAATTGTTTTTGCTAAGCCTCTAGATTGACAACTAAAGGACGTATTTCTCCTAAAGTATTAGTTGGCATATTTTTTGACATAATTGACAGCCAATTTATTGAATGATGATAATAATTTATATATAAACTTTATAAACACTAATTTATAAAATTATGAAAAAGAATATAGTTATTAGTTTAGTACTATTTTTACTAATCGGCTGTAAGAAGGATAATGAACATACTTCAAATAGTGATAGGTTATTCGATGTAACCTTTACAGCTAAAGAATTTCAGCAAGATTTAACCGTCATCTCTGAAAAGAAAGCTACTAACTTGGTAAGCAATCAGTCTCCAGAGGATGACTTCCGCAGCAGATATAGTAGAATAAGATTTTTGATATTTAATTCAAATGGGGACATCGCGATTAATTTAGATAGGTCAATGATACCCTATCTTAACGAAGAGACAACTGAGGATTTTTGGAAGTTTAATATTCAACTGGCCAAAGGTACTTACAAAGTAGGGGCCGTTTTTTATAATGCAGAAGAAGGGGCGCCACTATTTATTAAAGATAAAATAAATGGCAATCATTATCTAGATATTTTCAATTTATCAGAAGAAGTTTTTGTAAAAAAATTTACGGAATTTGTGGTCTCTAGCGATTCAACTTATTCCCAAATAGAATTAAACCGGCTCAACGGGCTCTTGATGGTACAACTTTCAGATGCTGTTAAATCAGAAGCAGCCTCGTTTAGGATTTCTTACTCTCAATATTCGATTATAAATCCATTTTTAAATGAATTGTATATAGGTGACGAAGAGAACTATTTCACTCAAAGTCTATCATTCTCTCTTAAAGATTCTGTTGGAAAAGAAAATACGATTTTTCAGACACCCATTTTGCCAAAATCCTCTACAAATGGTTCAAACTTTGATATAACACTTTCACTATTTGACAACAAAGGAAAATTAATTGGTTCAAAAAAAGTCAATAATGTCTTAATTAAATCAAATTATCGAACCAAGCTTACAGGGCCAATATTTGATTTAATAACAGAAACTCCAACAAACCCTGATTCAAAAAATAAAAGCAATTTTAAAATTGAAATGAATACGATCTATAACAATAACATAATAAACAAAGAATTCGAATAAAATCTAATTTCTTTCATAATTTACATGGTAAATTATGAAATCATGCAAAATCTAACGAAACGACCAACCTTTTGCTCTTTTAGCTACAATCTCTAATTGATCTTTCTGTAGGATAATCAAATATTTTACATTATGTTTAAATTATACTGTATATTTGACTTTATTTAAAGTATATTTTGAAAATGCAAGAGGTTGGGAATTAGGTTTCCTAACCTTTTTTATTACGATATGATAATCAGAAGAACTTTTCCCTGACAGCGAAGTCCCCCCCCCTCACGATTAGGGATATTGGTACTGGAAAAGTATTTGAAATTGCCTGATTAGCAAGCAGTATAAGATTATACTTAAAAACAGAAAATACAAAGGAAAAGCAGAAAAAAAGATAGCGTAGCCTCTTAAATCATTATCTTTGTGTAATTTTTTTTATGCGAATAATCTAAATGGACAATCAGCTAAGGGATATATTTTTTCAATTATTGCGTATAGGCCTTTGGGGAGAAGGAAAACTAATCCTATCGCAGCCAATGGATATGGACGATTGGAATACAATACGTAGGTACGCGGCCAACCATACTGTTGAAGGCATTATTTATGATAGCTTTCCTTTTTTAGAAGAACATCAGCTCCCGCCACAGTATCTACGTTTAAAGTGGGCGGTTAGGGTTGATCAGATCGAACGTCATAACGAAAAAATGAACCTGGTGATTGCAGAGCAATTCAGCGTTTTTAATAAATCTGGACTCCACCCATTACTACTAAAAGGTCAGGGAGTTGCCGCTTGTTATCGTATTCCTTCTCATCGCAGTTGCGGCGATATTGATTGGTATTTTGATGACAACGGTTATGCGTCTGCGCGAGATTATCTAAAAAAAAATCGAATTCAATTTAGAGATACAGCAGGATTTAGCCTTGATTATGAATACAATGGCATCTGGATAGAGCATCACAAAAAGCTTTTCGATATCAGAAGCCCATTTAAAATTAATTATCTAGATAAATTAAAAAATAAATTCACAGATCAAAAGCAAATCCTATCTTTTCAAGAAACTCCTGTTCATTTACTCGCTCCAGAATTGCAAATACTGCAAGTAAATGGCCATATTCTAAAACATATGATCTCTTTTGGGATAGGGTTACGCCAACTTTGCGATTCAGCCCGCCTATACTACACGGCTCATTCTCAAACCAATAATGAAATTTTACAACAGATCTACATGGATTGTGGCATCATAAACTGGATCCATCTATTACATAAGATCTTAGTTGAATACTTGGGATTACCTATTACGGCCGTCCCTTTTCCTTATCCTGAAAAGACGAGTATTGAATGGATGATTGATGAGATATGGTATTCGGGTAATTTTGGTTTCCACGACAAAAGATTTGAACATGGGAAAACTATTACTGCGATTTCCTCGCTCCCCGAAGGACCAAAACGTTTGTGGAAGAACTTCCAACGTTACTTAAAATATGCACCACAAGAAGTCTTTTTCTTTACGCTGGTCCATACATACTCTCGATTTATAGGTAAAGACAGTGATTAATCTGAGTCATTACCAAAAAAACTTTCGTTTGTTCTTTAGCGACAAACGAAAGCCTTTTTGAAAATACCGTTGATTATCTTTATAATTTCTGTTGAGTTTCCGTGTTATTCTGCAACTGTTCTTGTTCTTCCGTTTTAGTCTGACTACCCTCAAGCTCTTCCGCTTTTACTCCTTTCGGATTACTCCATAATTTCTTCTTATAAGCATCTAATTTTTCCTCAACTTTTTTTCCATCAAGCTGCTGCGTACCATTTTCATCAGCCTTCACATTCTGCAACATGCCTGGAGAGGATTCACGAATGATAGTACTTGCAAACTTGTTCTGTACAAAGAAATCATCCATACTCATATCGTATAGGCCCTTATCTGGATCCGAGATATCAACCTGTACTAGACTATAACGCAATTGCGGAAAGTAGAGCCAAAAGGCTGGAGTGGATCCAACAGATTCAGCTAATTCCGCTGAAGTTGTAATATTCATCAAAGGGGCAACTCCAATAATACGCGTCTCAAGCCTACTACGTTGCTTATCAAAAAAGATATCCTCCTTAACACGGAATTTAGTCACCCGTGAAGGGTCAAATTCATTCAGCGTCATTTTTGAATCGATCTGGTTGCCTTCATCATCAAAGATAGGTACAAGTACACTATCTGCAAAACGAGCCATACCTTCTTGCGCGCTTAACCTGCCTTTGAAAGAATCGTCATCAGGGCTATAAAGCGATAATTTACCTTTCTCAATCGCTTTCATTACTACTTCGATCAACGAATTACCAGGAATGGCCAAAATCGCATTCTTATCATCTTTCAGATCAATATCCCGCCATACGCGCTTATAAAAACGAATATTTTTTTTGTTTACCTCTGGATATGCAAAAGGAACAGCATCTTCCATGTTGTTTGCTTGATAGAATCCGTCAGTTAACGGAATTGTATCCTGATTGACTTCTCCAGAAGCTCCTGGCATCGCCGAGGTATTATTATTTAAAGTATCTTGATTTCTGGACACCGTATCAATTGTTGTTTCCTGTTGAGCAAACAAAGAGCCAACGATAAAAGTCATCGCGGTTGCCACTATTATTTTCGTTATCATCACTTTCAATTTTATATTGTGATCAAATAATTAATACTTACGTGTTTTACTTTGTACGGTAGGCATTTCGAATGCCGACATCACACAACGAAAACCAATGTAAGAATGTGGTTCGTAATCCACTGAATAATTCCTCGTCTCACTGTTTAACTGCTCGCCATTATCTTTCCAAGATCCGCCCCGCACTACTTTTCGTTTCAAGGCATCCCCGTCTTTGGCATCAGCATCATAAAGAAGTGCTGGATTTAAATCATTTACAAAAACCACAGCAGAGGGGCTATAGGCATCCAATGTCCATTCTGAGACATTCCCAGCCATATTGTAAACACCAAAAGCATTAGGCATATACGATTTAACCGGAAGGGTAAATGTCGCGCCATCGCGAGCGTATGTACCTTCACCCTGTTTAAAGTTTACAGCTAATTTCTTTTTACCTTCTGTTCCATCAATGGTCATACGAGAACCTGCTACAGTATCCTGGGAGTCTAATTTACCCGAGGCAGCATATTGCCACTGTGCTTCGGTCGGTAAGCTCAAGCTCAACTGATAACCATTGAGATAAGAATTTTTTAGTACTGTAGCCGCCATTTGACTCGCCCGCCAATCGGTGAATGCCCTTGCTTGTCTCCAGGTAACACCAACCACAGGATAATAATCAAAGGAAGGATGGGAAAAGTAATTGGCATCCAAGGAAGCTAACTGAGCATTCGGAAAGTCTTTTGTCCAAATATCCTCCACTGGCATAACGGCTACAGAGTCTGTCACATAAGATTTTTTGACGTTACCTTTTGATTGCAAATAGGAAAAACGATATTTAATCACTTCAGGATTTAATGCGCGTCGATTGCCTCGCATTTCTAACATTGGGGCAAGACGTTCCTGAATACTGGGATCATTACTTTTCCACAATGGGGACACTTTCTTGACTTTCGTCCAATTAATCCGTTTCTGTCCCACCTGTTCCCCTGCGATATCTAAAAAATACTGGTCATCTTGTAGGTAATCCGTTACGGCCACAGAATCAGCTACCCAATTGACAAACTCTCGATATTGTTTATTGGTTACTTCGGCCTCATCTATGAAAAAAGCACTCACACTTACATTCTTTCCTACATTCCCACTATCGAGAGATCCCTTGAAAAGTATGGTACCAGAAGGAATATAAACCATCCCCGGAGGCGCAGGTAATTTACCACCGCTAAAAGCATTTACTTTCGGGGCCTTATACATAGCAGAATTTGATTTACAGGCAGAGAAACCAATGATAATAGCGAAAGTAAATACCCCAAACAGCTGATTATTAAGGTTTATTTTAAATATATTTTTCATTCCTATTTGTTTTTGGATTAGCTTAATTTCGATTGAATAGCGCATATTTGACCCCTACCGAAACGACACCATATTGGTCATTACTCCTATTTTTGATCCCATCAAGGTTATCATTTGTTGTCAATGTATGTTGGTAATTGACGTTAATAGCCCATTGGGGACCATAGAGCGTACGGCCAAAAGGAATATCTAGACCAACGTTTAAAGGAACAACAAAATGAACTTCCCCCATATCATCCGCGAATTCGGCACCCTGATTAGTTATAGCATCGACATAGTTTGGATCCAATTGATTTTTGATTCTATTTTTCAGCAAGCCCGCTCCAGCACCAACATAAATATTGGAAATTATTTTTGAGAGCGTATTAGCCTCCAAAGTATAATAGCTATAATTATTTTCTTTGTGCAAAAATTGCCCTACACGAACCTTGCCGTTTACATTCCCTGCAAAATAACGGTTTTCGAAGTCACTATTATAACCATTTCCGATTAAGGTTCCTTTTTCACCGCGTAATCCTACAGAGATAAATGGGGTAATCAAGTAGTCAGCTTCACCATAAAAAGCAAATTTAGGATCCACATTTGCCAAATCTGCAAGGCTGATAGTGGCGCCAGCACCAGCACCCACGCTGATAGGACGAGAAAACTGCGCCGAAACACTCCCTACTGAAAGGCAAAGGACTCCGATAAATACACTTATTATTTTTTTTGTCATAGTAAGTTGATTAGTATAAGAAATTTTTTAAAGATAACGAAGGGTCACAAAAATTATTGTAAAATAAAACCCCAAGTCCATTCTCGACTTGGGGTTAAACAACAATAAGGCCAAAATCTATAAAATTATAGAACTATTTTATATTTAGACGACCTTTTATGTCTTGCCAAACTTTTGCGAATCCTGATTTCTTTTTACCTTTGTCTCCGTAGCCGTAGCCATAACCGTAGCCATAACCGTAGCCACGTGCAAAATCAACATCGTTAACTACTGCAGCAAGATTTTTTAATTTACCATCCACGTATAATTCACGGGGTACCTGAAGTAAACGCTTGTCTAAGTAATTGACACGCGATACATATAACGTTAAATCTGCATTATGGGCAATCAACAAAGTATCCGTTACTAGACTCACAGGTGCTGTATCCACTAAGATATAATCATAATGCTTACGAGCATATTTAATTACATCATCAAAGTGCCCGTTCATTAAAAGCTCAGCGGGGTTAGGTGCAATATACCCGGAGTATACCACATCAAAGTCATAGTTACCAGGTTTTTTAATAATGATATTGTCTACATCCATATCTGGATTGATCAAAAATTGAGTAATCCCAACATTAGTATGTTGCAAGTGTGACAGACCAAGATAATCCAATACCTTAGGACTACGAATATCCGCACCAATCAATAAGACCCTTTTACCTGACATGGATAAAATCTGCGCGAGATTAGTTGTTACAAAAGACTTTCCTTCACCAGAAATCGTAGATGTTATAAAAACAACTTTCGAAGCTTCCTTTTGATCCGGCCCAAACATAAAGTTCATATTAGTCCGCAAAATACGGAAGGCTTCAGCTAAAGACGATCTGTCGTTTAAGTGAACAATTGTATCCTCAGCTGTAGGAATTTCGCCCAATACAGGTATTTTAACTAAATCTTCAATATCCTTACGTGAATGGATTTTGTTATCTAATAAGAATCTAGTATAAATAGTGCCAAATGGAATTAGAAACCCCATAACAAAAGCACTAAATAAAACTATCATTTTCCTAGGAGCAACAGGATATCCATTAGTATAAGCTGCATCTATTATTTTTAAATTATCTGGAGTAGCTGCCGCTTTGACTTCGCTTTCTTCTCTCTTTTGCAATAACAATAAATAAAGAGACTCCACTATTTGTTGTTGACGCGATATTTTCTTAAAGCCTTGTTCCTGGTTAGGAATTGAGCTAATCTTACTTCTTATTTCGTTTGATCTACTTTGAATACTCCTCAGAGCCAGTTGTGTTACTTTTTGATAATTCTGTAGCGATTGGCGAATGTTTTTGTCTGATTCAGTGATATTTTCATTTAACGAAATAACAGCAGGGTTTTGGTCTGAAGCAGATTTCAATAAATCATCCCGCTCCAAAACCAGCTTATTATATTCTAAAATTGCTGCAGTGATCGAAGCATCTTGTAAACCAATGTTGGAGGGTAAAAGTTTACCAACTTCTTGATTCTTCAGATATTCGTTCATGTGATCCACTAAACGTAATTGGGTACGGTATTCCAAAACTTTTTTTTCACTTTCCGAGGCGCTATTCAGAAAAACATTCGCTTCTGCCTCCATATCCACCATGGAATTTGAAGTTTTAAAATCTGCAGCCTGTGCATCCGCTCCAGACAAATCCTTTGATATAATCATCAAACGCTTATTGATAAAATCAGAGGTTGCTCGTGTAGTCCTTAATTTATCTTCCGTCAGATCTTTGTTGTAAATATTTATCAAGGAATTTAAAATAAGCTCTGCTTTTTTACCTAAACTAGAGACGATTCCCATATTAACCATATAAGATTGCATTTCTTTCCCAGGAGAAATGTTAAGGCTACCCAAAATTTCATCTACCGCCCAATCATTAGGAATTACAGAGACAAAATACTCATAAATATCCTTGTCTAAGACTCCTTTTGATCCTTTCCTAAAAATGACATTATTAAAACCAATGAGCTCAATTTTATTAAAAGGGACCGTTTTCTTTTTATTTGTTAATAGATCTGTGACTTCTAAATTATTCCCGCCACTGTAATTTACTTTCATATTCATCCGAACAGTATCCAAGTCGCCTTGAAGTTCAATAGTAAAAGGCATATCTGCTCCCAACATTTCAGATGAGCGGATTTTCCCCTTCACTGCATAATAGATATTTAAATGATTTTCATCTACTACTTTACGAATTAAACGGCGCGATGTCAAAACTTCAATCTGATCCGTAACAAAAGAAGCTCGACTTCCACCAAACCCCATACTACTAGTCAATTCGGTTATGCCGGCCAACTCACCAGCAGAAGCGCTACGCTCATCCTTTAAAAGAATTTTTGCTGTCGTATTATAACTTTTTTGCGTATAACGTAAATACACTACGGCAATTCCTACACAAACTATTACAGAGATTAGAAACCATTTCCAATAAAAAGCATACTGTTCAAAAAGTTGCCTTAAGTTAATTTCTTCTTCTTTCTGATCTTGTTTCTTTAGTTGTTGATATTCCATAAGCATATTTAACGGGTCAATACTGAAATTACTGTAATTAATAAACTGGCAATTGAAATGATTATATTTGTATTTGCCCCTAGCTTCGAGTTATTTATCTGTGCCTTATTTGGCTCAACATAAATTACATCGTTTTGTGCTAAATAATAATAGGGCGAATTTAAAGTGCTCTGTTGGGTAAGATCCAAACGATGCGTAGATTTTTTTCCGTCTACCTCACGGATCAACATTACATTTTCACGAACGCCTCGAATCGTTAAATCGCCAGCCATCCCAATCGCCTCCAACACGGTAACACGTTCTGTTGGCATTATAAATGATCCCGGCCTTGCCACTTCACCTAAAACCGACACCCTGAAATTATTAAAGTTTATATTCACCCCAGGATCTTTAATGTACTGCCCTAGTTCAATTCTTATTTTTTCAATGGCTTCAATACGGGCTAAACCTGCGACATGTACCTTCCCTAACATCGGCAGTGTAATATGTCCAGTATTATCAACAGTATAGGTTGGTCTTAAAGCCAAATCAACTGTTTGAGTCAAATTACTATTAGGCACAGAACTAACCGCATTGAAGGGGGCCGTTACTTTTGGATCGGCCGCTGTAACCACAATAGTCAAGATATCATTCACCTGAATCTTTGGAACGTACTGTTCATACAAAGTGTTAATTTGCGTAGAATCATTCTGTAAATAGACCATATTCTTGCGTGAACCACAAGAACTAAATAGCATCAACACTAACGTATATAACAGTCCAAGTGTTAAACCATACTTTGAAATTAATCGCATGTTTTATTTAAATTATAAAATTGATTTTAGTATTTCAACGACAAAAATATACTTTTTTCCTCAAAAACCCCTTAAATATGGTAACTTAATAAGAATTTAACGAACGCCCCCTCTGCCATGCAAGTTTTGTGCCTAAAAAACTTTATTCGCCCATCTAGATACAAAATCTGCTAAAGATCCTTATCTACATTCTCAAAATAATCGAATTCCCAGGTGTAATCATCCATTGGTGCATGTGTAATTGGATAGTCGGCATAGACCAACAATTCACTTTCCGCTTCCAACGCCCGAAAGGCTGTCCCATAGCCCACTGGCACATGAAGAACCTTCATATCCACAGCATTCAATATTACATTTTCTATGGGCAGCGATTGATCTGGTGCTCCCCAATTATCAATCTTTACCAAATCGACTTTAAAACCACCTGATAGTACATAAAACCACCGTTGCTCAATACGATGCGCCCGCCACCCTCTGATCAATTCAGTATCAGCATTTTTAATAATATAGAATCGCTTGACCAAACTCATATCAAATTCATTGACGAAGCGAATTTGTCCACGTTGATCTTTGACGACTCCGCCTTGAATAACACTTAATTCACTCATAATAAAATTAGATTTTAACGAATCTTTTAATTATATAAGTCTTTAATATCAGATAAATAACACTCAATATACTAATCAACGCACCTGAGAAAATCAATTGTTCCTGTAAAGGTTGCCTTGAGAACTCAATCACGATATAACCTATTCCAAATTGAATCAATCCATAAAGAAAAGAAATCAATAATTTATTTACTCCCGCCTCGTTACCTAAAAATTGATACAAATGAGAACGATGCGCCTCAAAAATATTTTCTTTGCGGGATATCCGTCTAATGATTGTCCAGACAGCGTCAATTCCATATACAACTAAAAATAGGATATAAATAAGATTACCTGTCTTTAATATAAGCAGACCTAAAGCAAAAAGTAGAATATAAGCGATCGCTACAGAGCCAACGTCACCTGCAAAGCATTTGGCCCTGGTCCGAAAATTAAAAAAAGTAAATACCAATACTCCCGACAAAGAAAAAATAAGTAAGTCTTGAGCAATAAAGTTCAGCTGTTGATTAACGATCATTAATAAGGCTCCGACTGCAAGGCTATAACAGGCCGTAATCCCATTGATACCATCCATAAAGTTATAGGCATTGATAACGCCGACCACTACAATAAAGCCGATCAAAAGATAATACCAGGGCATGTCGAATAAATCGAGTTGATATGCCATTAGCAAAACTGAAGAGAAATGAATTAATAACCTAATTTTATTGGAAAGGGTAAAGATATCATCCAAAAAGGAGACTATTGTCATTAGGGTCAGTCCAATAAAAAACCACGGATATTGAAAACCGGAATATATAAAATATATAAAGGCCCCAAAATAGAAAACAGTCCCACCACCACGCAATGTGATCGACGAATGCGAGGAGCGCTCATTAGGTTTATCAATGATATTAAAACGATCAGCGACTTTAAAATACACTAATTCTAAGATAAATAAAGCAATCAGCACAAGTATGTATATCATTCCTAAGTAATGTATAGTAATTTATTTTATTTTTTATATAAATGTTCTTTCAAATGATCCAACGATTCGAAAATAGAATTCTGCGATCTAAATTCTGGCACAATTGCTTTCAGCAGGGCGACAATCTGCATTTTGTCTTTTTCAGGATTTCCTCGCTGCACCAATTGACAAAGCTCATCAATTTTTTTACGCTTTTCTCCCACATCTAAGGTATTTACTTTGGCAATCATAATTTTTTCATGATGCGTCCTTTCAGTATTTTCATCATTTGCCAATAGCTCCTCGAATATCTTTTCTCCCGGCCGTAAACCGACAATTTTAATATCTACATCTTCTGGATATCGAAGACCTTTGAGGCGAATCATCTGCTTCGCCAAATCCATAATTTTCACAGAATCTCCCATATCAAACACATATATCTCACCACCGTTTCCCATAATTCCAGCTTCTTGTACTAACTGGCAGGCTTCGGGAATTGTCATAAAAAAACGGGTAATATCTGGATGTGTAATTGTAATCGGCCCCCCTTTGTCTATTTGCTTTTCAAATAATGGAATAACCGAGCCATTTGATCCCAATACATTCCCAAATCTAGTGACGATAAAAGCAGTGCTTGATATTTGATTGACAGCACTCACTGCGATCTCTGCAACACGTTTCGTAGCTCCCATGACATTAGTCGGATTAACGGCCTTGTCTGTGGAAACCATTACAAACTTTTCTACCCCATATTTATCTGCCAGTAAAGCCATATTGTATGAACCGAAAACATTTGTCCAAACAGCTTCATAAGGATTAGCTTCCATTAAGGGGACGTGCTTATACGCTGCGGCATGAAAAATTAGTTGTGGGCGGTGCTGTTGGAATATGTCTTCCATAAAGTCTTTGTCCCGGACATCACCAACAATAAAAGTAAAATCATTAAAATAAGTAGAACTCCGTAGCTCCTGCTGAATGTCGTATAACGCTGATTCAGCTTGGTCTATTACAAATAGCTTACAGGCCACCAGTCCGATTTGACGCACCAGCTCAGCACCAATAGATCCTGCGCCACCTGTTACTAATACAACTTTGCCAGTTAATGCTTCCTTTATAATCGGATTATCCAACTCAATGGGCTTTCGTCCCAATAAATCTGATACTTTCAATGCCCGAATCTGTTGTGTAGCTACTCTACCTTCTAAAAGCGCTGCAGAATTTGGTATGATCTTAATTTTTATGGGCAATAATTCAGCCCTTGCCGTAATATTCTTTAATCTTTCAGGGGTAAAATTATCAATCGCTATCACCAGCTCCTGTGCCCCTCCAATTTGCTCCAATAAACTCATATCCAATTCTGCTAGTGAACGAATACGGATACCCTGAATATATCGGCCAATACGCACCGGATTATCATCTAAGATCGCAACAACCTTATATCTATTACGTGAGCCTAGTTGCAAAAGATTATAGGTATTATGCCCCATGTTCCCTGCTCCAAACAAAATAACCGGAACAGCATTTTGCCTGTTATTCCAAAAGAAAGAATGATAAACTGTTTTATAGAATAATCTTACAGATGCCATCGCTATCCCAGTCATTAAAGCGTGAAATAACAATTGCGTCTGTGAAAAATAATATTTCCTTTCTACTTCATCAGAAACAATAAACTCCCATAAATAGGAAGCCATTATTGTAATTACAAATGCTACTGCGATACAATTTCCGATCAATTTTAAATCACGCAATCCCGTACGTCTGACAATACTCTGATAAGGCTTAAATACTAAAAATACGAATAGGTAAATAAATGATACAACGATCGATTCGAACAACAATATTGAAATTGAAATGAGTCCCCGATGCTTCATCAGCAAAATGTAGCAGAAAACAAAACTAAACCACACCAAAAATAAATCTATTGATAGTACGAGCCAACGCGGTCCATCCTTACGTAAAATATTTCTCAAACCAGTAATATTCTCACTTTCCATAACAACAGTTCATTAACCAACAATATCTTTCATCATACGGTCTACTTTTTCTGCCAATAGGTGTTGAAGACTTGGATAGTCTTTTTTTGCCTGGAGTATCCCCTTAACGGAGCAATAAAATTTGATTTTGGGTTCCGTACCTGAAGGTCTTGCCGAAATCACGTCACCATCCGTCGTAATGAATTGCAGGACGTCCGACTTTGGAAGTGTAATCGCTTTCTTATTTCCTGTCTTCATGTCAGTAACCTGGGAAAGTTGATAGTCCCGAATTTCCCTGACTTCGATTCCGCCGAGTTTCGTTGGTAAATTTTGACGTAACCCGGCCATCATGGCCTGAATTTCCTCGGCTCCGGCTTTTCCTTTTTTCGTTAAGGAAATCAGTTTTTCCTGATAGCAGCCAAATTCCTGATAGATCTCCAATAATACGTCATAGATAGTCTTGCCTTTTGATTTAAAATATGCGGTCATTTCAGCCAGGAAAGCACAGGAATTAGGCGCATCTTTATCTCTGACCAGGTCACCGACGAGGTAGCCATAACTTTCCTCTCCACCGGCTAGATATTGGGCCGAATCCCCTAATTTTGTGATCAGTTCGCCAATATATTTAAAGCCAGTAAGGGTTTCATAATGCGCTACATGATAATGATCGGCAATATCTGCCTGAAGGTTGCTGGTTACAATTGTTTTAACGATATATGGGTTTTGTCCCAATTGTTTTAGGTCACTCTTTGCACTCAATACATAGTAGATTAGCAAACTGCCGATCTGATTACCATTGAGTAACTGAAATTGTCCCCGATTGTTTTTAACGGCGATTCCGACACGGTCAGCATCGGGGTCAGTGGCCAAAACGAGATCCGCGTCAATCTCTTCGCCTTTTTTCTTCGCCAAGGCCATGGCGTCCTCCTCCTCCGGATTTGGATAGATCACCGTTGGGAAATTTCCATCCGGTGTTGCCTGCTCGGTGACTACCGTAACGTTTTCAAAACCCCATGATGCGAGCATTTTGGGTACAATTGTAATTCCTGTACCATGGATCGGAGAATAAACTATTTTTAAGTCTTTCTGTGCCCGCACCGCCTCGGGGTGTATGCTCAATGCCTTATTGGCATCAATATAAATCTGGTCAATTTCTTCACCGACAGGGATAATATTTTGGCTATTTCCTTCAAACTGAATATCCTTTACGGAGGCGATTGCATTGACTTCATTGATCACATTTTCATCATGTGGGGCAGTCAATTGCGAACCGTCGTTCCAATAGGCTTTATAACCATTGTATTCCTTCGGGTTATGTGAAGCCGTTAACATGACGCCGCTCTGGCAACCAAAATGGCGGATGGCAAAAGATAACATTGGTGTAGGACGTAATTCGTCAAAGAGATAAACCTTGATTCCATTTGCAGCAAATACCTGGGCTACAAGGTGACCAAAAGATTGCGAGTTGTTACGGCTATCGTATGCTACGGCTACCTTGATTTCCTGATCAGGAAATTGCTTTTTAAGATAGTTCGATAAGCCCTGTGTCGCTTTTCCAATCGTATATTTATTCATGCGGTTGGAGCCAACGCCCATAATTCCTCTTAATCCTCCAGTTCCAAACTCGAGATCCTTGTAGAATGAATCGATCAGTTCCGTTTCTGCCTGATCATCTATTAACTTCTGAACCGCACCTCTTGTT
>NZ_DLJD01000012.1:0-23736 GCF_002484085.1 Sphingobacterium sp. UBA7625 | reverse complement strand
TATTTTTAATGCGTTAGCCCTGGCTGAGGGTACCGATTTCCACCATTTAAGACTTTATTTATTAAATTAGCAGGGTCTTAATAAACTGAATGGAAGCAATTTTTAAGTTTTTGAATATCTATTTGGCTACCGGGCGAACAGCTTTGTCTATTCTAGTTCTGATGTTTATACTTCTCTGTACCATGAAGGTTTCTGCACAGCAACAGACTCAGATTGAGAAAATGGCTGCAGAAGGTTACGCGATGCGCTTCTCTGACACCATTGCGAGTTTGCGTATTCAGAAAGAAGCTCTTTTTCTTGCAAAAAAAAATAATAATAGGGTTGACGAAGCCATATGTTATGCCTATTTGGCTATGACCTATAGACGTCTTCTCCAACTTAAGGAATTCACCCGGTATGCAGAGCAGTCTTATGGAATAGCTAACACAACAGCTGATAGCCGCGCGATTGCCTATTCCAATTGGGCTATGGGGCTTCTGCGGTCTTATATTGACGATAAGGCAGGCGCTGTGGATTATATGTTAAAAGCATATGGTTTATTCGCGCAGTTGAATGAATATTCTTATTGTGCTAAAATAGGAGCAGACGTTTCTTATCTCTTTTATCCAGGCTCAGAAGTTAACGTGAGGAAATATGCTGACGAAGCACTCCGCTTTGCAGAGAAATCCAATGATCCGGAAAGTATATTACATGCCCGGTTGGCGGTAGGGAGCTATCTGCTGGAAAGCGCTTCTTCTAATGACTCGCTATTATGGAAGCAAGCTGTCTCTTTTTACAAAAAAACTATCCATCAAGCGGAGCAGGTTGAGGAATTCATTGTCAGTAAAAGCAATATCGGTATCGCTCATCTAAATATAGCCGCGTTGTATATGAATGCTCCTAAACTTATTGATGAAAAAGCATTTTTATCTCATCTGGAACAAGCGACCCATATAGGCAGAAAGTATAACTTAAGGAATATTTATCGGAGTTCGCTGGGGCTCAGGGGACAATTTTTCATACAGAAAGGGGACTATCGGACTGCTGAAAATCTTTTTAAAGAAGGGATAGCCTATCAACAGACATTACCTTATAAAGATAACGATTTATTGGCTGCATTTTTTGGCTGTCTTAAGGAGCTTGCTTCCAAAGAAAAAGATTATGCCGCATACCATGAGTATGATACCTATTTCAATAAGTACAATAAGCTGAAGTATGATGAGGAGATGCAAAAGATATTGCAGAATACCGATGCCCGGTTTGAGTCGGAGAAAAAATTGGAATTGATCAAACAGTTGGAAAAGGAAAATGAACTTGAAAAAAAGAACAAATTTTTGGGCTATGGTATCTCCGGAGTTCTTTTGGCGGGTTTAGTATTTGTGTACAGATCTTATTATTACAGACAACGATATTATCAAAATAGGGAATATATCCTGCAGCAAAAGCAGACTAATAGCGAGTTAAAGGTTCAGTTGATGGAAAAGGAATCCTTGGAGATCCTAGCGGATAAATTGTCAATCGAGCGAAGATTACTCCAGTCTCAGATGAACCCCCATTTTATTTTCAATCTTTTGGGGAATATCCAAAGTATGATTCTGAAAAATGATAGGTTAATAGCCATTTCCTATCTGGGTAAATTTGCCAAACTGACCCGACAGGTATTGGAACAATCGCGTATGGATCGTATCAGCCTGGAGCTAGAGGTTCAAACATTGAAGAATTATATGGATCTGCAACAATTGCGCCTTAATCATAGTTTTGATTACTGTATTGACATGGATGAAACAGTTGATCCGAATGTACATATACCGCCATTGCTCTTGCAGCCCTTTGTCGAAAATGCAATTGAACATGGATTGAAGCCTCTGGCCGATTTACGGCATGGATTTTTGAAGATTTCATTTCACCTCCGTATGGATGCTGATGTTCTTGAATGTACAATTACAGACAATGGTATTGGATTAGAGGAGTCAAGAAGCAAAAAAAAGAATGTACCACATACCTCCTTATCGACAAAGATAACAGATGAAAGGCTCGCTCTGCTATACCCCGATAATCCATTTGTCCAATTAAAAATGACTGATAGAAAGGACGTTGAGGGGTCAGGGTGCCACGTCTTTTTATCGATTCCTTTAATTTAAACACTATGTATAAAACTATTCTTGTAGAAGATGAATATTACCTGAGAGAAGCATTAACGATTTTATTGGAAATGGTAGCACCAGAAAAAATACAGGTCATCGGTTATGCTGAAAATGCTGAAGAAGCGGTCAAACTGATCGATCGGCTAAAGCCTGATCTGGTGTTTATGGATATCATCTTAAAACGAGGGACAGGTTTTGATGTGCTTAACCAGGTTACCTACAAAGCGTTTCAGTTGATTTTTACTACGGCTTATGAGGAGCATGCCATTCGTGCTTTTAAGTTTAATGCGCTAGATTATTTGCTGAAACCTATTGACTCCGAAGAACTCAAAGGGGCAATAGATCGGTTGGTGGACCGGAAAGCACTGAAAGAATTAGATGCCCATTTACAGCAACTCGTTACAGATTACAAAAAAACACCCGATAGGATTGTATTACCTACCCAAGAAGCTATGCATGTAGTCAAGGTGGATGATATTCTGCGATGTGAAACCTCAGGTTCTTACACCACATTTATGCTGGTGGATGGCAAGAAGATCATTGTTTCCAAGCCGCTCAAACACTATGAAGATATCCTTACTCTCCCTCAATTTATGCGCATACATCAGTCCCATATGATTAATATGAAATACGTAGTCAGCTATTCAAGAGAGGGTATTGTACACATAGAAGATGGAAGTTCAATACCCATATCGCGGTCCAATAAAGAAATATTTTTTAAACACATGAAGCCGTCATAAGTTATATGTGAAAGAGAGTTTTCTCAAACTAATGAAGCTTTAAAGCAAGGCCTATAATGAATATTTTAGCTGGGTTTCAGTACGTAATGAAGCGCGCTTTGAAGGGATAATGCATCATGGCCAGGGCTATGATTCCAAAAACAAATATGAACACTAAAATCCTTGATTTGAACACAATTAAAATCATATATTAAAGGAACTTTGTGTCGTATTAAAAATAAAAGTATGAGCAAACAAAAAGTATGGTTTATCACTGGCGCTTCGAAAGGTATGGGGTTAGAAGTTGCTAAATTAATTCTGGAAAAAGGAGATAAAGTAATAGCTACTTCGAGAAATCTGAAAGAATTTAAAAAAAATCTTATTGGAAATAATGAGAACCTTTTACTCCTTAAATTGGATATTACAGACGAAAAAGAAGTTAGAACTGTAATTGAACAAGGTATTGAAAAATTTGGACGGATAGATGTGTTATTGAACAATGCGGGGTATTATCTTGTTGGAAGTTTGGAAGAAATCAGTGATTTAGAATTTCGTAAAACTTTAGATGTTAACGTATTTGGAATGGTAAATGTAATTCGGAATATTATGCCGTATTTTCGAGGTCAAGGAAGTGCTCACATCATCAATACAGCCTCTAATATGGGATATATAGGTTATGGAAATACAGGCAGTTACAATGCTTCGAAATTTGCGGTTATCGGATTATCGGAAGCATTAGCAAAGGAGGTAAACCCTTTTGGAGTTAAGGTTACAGTCATCGCCCCTGGAATGTTCAGAACTAATTTCATGGGGAGTACATTATCAGTAGCTGAAAACCTTATTCCAGAATACAATGTTGAGGCACATGTTGAAATGTTGCGCAATTTTAATGGACATCAGCCGGGGAACCCGAAGAAATTAGCAGAAGTTTTATACGAAATTTCGACTATGGAAGAGCCTCCTTTACATTTGCCATTGGGGACTGATAGTTACCTTTCAATTGTAGAATCTAGAAAGAGGGAGGCAGTGGAACTTGAGAAATGGAAGCATCTTTCTTTGTCAACGGATTTTTAATTTATAGATTTACGATTATGAAAAAAGATGTTTCCCCACCTCATATAATTCGCACAATCTCGGAATTACATCGATTGTTTGCACTTGAAAAGCCGGACCATCCTCTTGTCAGTGTAATCAATTTTGAATTGTTGAACTATGGACATAGTGATGTGTGGAAACATTTTGCCAATGACTTTTATTGTGTTACCCTTAAAAGGGAAATAATGCAAATTTTAAATATGGACAGCGAGATTACGACTTTTCAGAAGGGATGATGACTTTTACAAAGCCTAGACAAGTATTTTCTGTAAGTGATGTAAAAGATAATCCTCTTACTGGATACATGTTGGTTTTCAAGGCAGATTTCATTCGTCCTTATCCTTTGGGAAAATTGATTGGGAATTTTGGATTTTTCAGTTATTCGGTAGCAGAAGCATTACACCTTTCTGAAAAAGAAGAAAAAATCATTTCATTATTACTGCAACAGATAAAGGATGAACTTAAAATCAATATAGATACTTACAGCCAAGATGTGATAGTGTCTTATCTAGAACTGCTTTTAAATTATTCCAATAGGTTTTACAACCGTCAGTTTCTTACTAGAAAGTCTGTTAATAATGATCTATTGTCACAGTTGGAATATTTATTAGAGGTTTATTTCCGATCACAAACTTCGCAATTGCAGGGTTTGCCTACTGTGCAGTATGTAGCAGGACAATTAAATTTGTCTGCAAATTATCTGAGTGATTTGTTAAGAAATTTGACCGGACAAAATGCACAACAGTATATTCAGAATTATTTAATTGAAAAGGCTAAGGAATTGTTAAGCACATCTAAAATGAGTGTAAGTGAAGTTGCTTACGAATTGGGTTTTGGATATTTTCAGTCGTTTAGTAAATTATTCAAAAAAATAACCCACCTGACACCATTGGAATACCGTCAGTCATTTAACTAAAATTGATATATTTTGGTGGATAAAAATAAATTTTTATTTTTGTAGTGAATATTACAAATATATGAGAGGTAGACCCAACATTCATGTAAATAACGAACTTATACTAAAAACACAAGAGGTTTTTTGGCAAAAAGGTTACAGTGGCACGTCTTTATCTGACTTAAGTGTAGCGACGGGTGCAGGAGCGGGGAGTTTATACAATACTTTTAAAGGAGGTAAAAAAGAATTATTTAAAAAGTCATTGGAACAAAGAAGAGAAGTATTTTTTGCTTTTAAGGATATGATAAAAGAAAGTGAAAATCCGATACAGCAAATCAAACAATTCTTTCTGGATATATGTGATACAAATAACTCTTGGCATCAGAAAGGCTGCATTGTTGCCAATACACTAGTTGAAATGACTTTTGTGGATAATGAGCTAAAAGATGATGCTGTTAAAATACTAACAGAAACAGAAGAATTTTACAGAACGATAATTGCACAAGAACAAGGAAAAGGAAAGTTGAAAACAAAGATTCCTGCTGATGTTTTAGCTAAATACTTGATATCATTTTGGTGCGGGATTAATTCATTCAGAAGGATATATCCTGACGATAAAAT
Organism: Sphingobacterium sp. UBA7625; assembly: GCF_002484085.1. Classification (NCBI taxonomy): domain Bacteria; kingdom Pseudomonadati; phylum Bacteroidota; class Sphingobacteriia; order Sphingobacteriales; family Sphingobacteriaceae; genus Sphingobacterium; species Sphingobacterium sp. UBA7625. Next base: position 18,283 of record NZ_DLJD01000012.1, on the reverse strand, counting down.
ATTAAAGACACAGATCAATTTACAACTTGAAATACTAAAATAATTTTTTTTGACTATATTTTTAACGATCATTACAAAAATAAAACAATGAATTTACAATTAAACGGAAAGAGAGCATTTGTAAGCGGTTCTACTCAAGGGATAGGATTAGCGATTGCAGAGCAATTGTTAGCGGAAGGTGCCCAAGTGATTATCAATGGTAGAAATACAGAAAAAACTAAGGAAGCACTTGAGAAACTTCAAGGAAAATTTCCTGGTAGCACTATCACATCCATTGTTGCTGATTTTTCAAAAAAGGAGGAAGTTGATGCACTTTTATCGTCTCTAGAAAATATTGATATTCTTATTAATAATGTGGGAATTTTTGGTTTAGGTGATTATTTTGAAATAGCAGATGAGGAATGGAGTCGCTATTTTGAAATAAATGTAATGAGCGGTATGAGACTTTCTAAAAAGCTTTTGCCTGAAATGCTCAGAAAAAACTTTGGAAGAATTGTATTTATAAGCAGCGAATCTGGTGTTAATATTCCTGATAATATGATCCATTATGGAGTGACCAAAGCTGCAATGAACGCACTTAGCAACGGATTATCAAAACTTACGAAAGGTACTGCCGTCACAGTGAATACTGTTTTGGGCGGACCTACATATTCAGACGGTGTTGCTGGGACAGTAGAGCATATTGCCAAGCTTCAAAATATAGACCTAGAAGATATGAAAAATACTATTATCCAGCAGTCTAACCCGCATATTCTTTTACAGAGATTTATCAATCCTCAAGAAATAGCTAGTCTTGTAGTATACCTTTCCAGCCCAATTTCCATTGCTACAAATGGATCAAGCTTGCGTGCGGATAGTGGTGTTTTAAAGGTTCTATAGGATATTTTCAGTATAAATATTTGCAGAAGATTTTAAATTTGCTAAACTTTTGATATGGTCACTATTTGAACAACATTTTCGATAAAATGAACAATGGACTGTTTCAGATAACCTGATTATCTTTATAGATAGAAAACCACGCGTTGGTTTCAAGGCTAGCAGCATCGACCAAGTAGCCAAATTGTTTCCCTCTGCCGGTTCGAGGGAAGCGCTTTTTGTTTTAGGGCCTTTATGTACGCAGATAGCTGCTATTATTTTATTGATGTAGCGTAAGTGATATACTCCTTTACAATAGGCAGGTCAGCTTCTGCCCAGTCATAGTCAAGCAATTGATCTATCGCTACCCATATTGTCTGGGCATGCTCCAGCGCTTTTACTTCTCCAGACTGTAGGCTGCATACAAAAGGGTAGAGCTGCAGCGAAAAGTCAGCATAGTGATGCTCGACCATCGTGAGCGCTTTGCGTATGGTGATATCAATGTTGATCTCCTCTCTGATCTCTCTGCGTAGGCAGTATTCTTTAGATTCTCCGGTTTCGATCTTTCCTCCCGGAAATTCCCATTTCAATGGAAGCTTCATCGAAGCGATCGTTGGCAGATCAGTATTTTATTGGCGTGTTCTATTATTGCGCAGGTTACTTGCAGCATAGTGGTTCAAAAGTAGTGAATTTTCATTGATGATATAGGTATTGCAAACTTCCGTTTGAAAACAACCTACAAATAAACTCCAGCTGGTTCTCGCCAACATTTGAATTCTGTAAACTATGAATGCATTATTCTATTAAAAAAGGATATCATGGGACTTTGTTATTCTAAAAATTTTTGGCAGTTCGATCCAAGGTTTCCATTCATAAATGGAATAGGAGCTAGATTATACTGCGATTGGAGAAAGATACGTCTTTTTTCTCTACTAATTTCTGTCCGGATGAACGATTCTAGTATTTAGGTTTCCTGATGTGTCATTTCTTTTATTTATTTTTAGTGTATGAATGATAATCAAGCACCATGTTTGTTCTAGCCATGTTCATGATTATTGTAGGGATTGTTATGAAAAGGTTGGGCGACCCCTAAAGATTGGTATATCCGGCCTATTGGGCTGGGGATATTCGTAATTCTTCTAATCCTTTTTGATATGTTTTTTTCATAGTGCATGTACCTTATTAAAAGACATTTTTTGTTTAACCTCATACTGCCTAAAACATATAGTGTGAAGAAACGGATTTCTCATTAGACAAGCAGATAATTCTGGCCTTATAATGTATACAGACAAACCTTTGATTGACCAGGTTCGAAGGGAAATAACCAAGTAAAGTGGATAGTACGGAAAGGGTAAAGTTTATCTGAATTGACAATCGAGGAGTTACTAATAATGAATTTGTCGTCGATACTATTTAAGATCAAAAAGTCAGAAAAATACAACGAATAATAAATAAACCCCTACGAATTGTGAATGGCGGACTTTAATGCTAAGCTTATTTGTATTTTAGCTGTAAGAAAATTTTAATTAAATAAATACCAAAGTATATCAGCTTTTGACTAAAATCGCCAGCCTAAGGAAGGCCCAAAACATTAACTGTAAATTTGGAAACCCATTAAACTGACAAAATCCCATGCGTGAACTCTTAACAATAATAAGTATACTCGTAGTTGTCCTCGTTTTCTTTTATTTGATCAAAAAGAACCAGAAAAGACGGACAACGCACAGATCATCGGTCAACGATATGGATCAATTTATGTCTTTACAGTTTTCGCTTGACCATGCAGAATTTACACTAAATCAAAGCGAAAACCTACATGCCTTTGCAATGACAATGTCTAACAATGGCGTAGATACAAACTTTTATAATTTTGAAAACAAAGAGATTTCGATTGACAGCATCCAGGCTCAATTGAAGGAAAGTGAAACTGATATTGACTTGGTTTTCATCATTTCCAATGATGAAAAGAATTCGAGACTTGAAATCCAGCGCTTTTTAAGGGGGGCTAAAAAAAGTCAACTTTTCAATATGGGTTACAAAATTGTTGGGGACAAATATCAACTTGACAGACAAAATTTAAAACCTATTAGAGAACAAGCTAATTTTCTTTATTAAATGCGAACCATGCTTACTAAATTAATAGTAAAGGGGGCTAAATAGAACATTCACATATTAGGTCTGGATGATGGTAGTTTTAAAGAACTGCAGTATTGTCCTTATGATTCAGTTCATTGGAAAGATTAAGATAAATGCTGTACAATAATAATTAATTATGAGTTTACAAAGTCTAACCCCCACGGAGTTGAAAGAAAAGTTTGAAAACTTTCTATTTAATTTAAGTGATTACATTGAACATTTACAAGCCAAAGCTGGGAATGAGAATCTCAATCTTGACAAAAGCTTGGATAGCTTAAATGATCTTGAGACCTATATTATTAAAAATAATGTGTCTGTGGATAGTGATGACTATAATGATATTTCCGCATATCTTGGGGAAATAGTGACAAGCAAATTTGGTGGCAAATGGATTTGTAATCTAGATAACGAAAATAATTCCTTATACTATGGATTTCCAGTGGTAGAAGGCCATGCCCTAGATGGTGTTTTATTTTCGCCATTTCATGTGGTAAGAGCATTTATACTTAGAAAAAAGGAACAGCTTTTTCTAACAGCAATTAAAAGTCAGGTTTATCCCAAAAAGATTGATTGGAGCGACTTTCTTACAGAAGATTAGCGTTAGGAGATGAAAATAAGGATCTTAAAAGACCTGTAGTGGCGAATGTTAGTCCAAGGGAAGGACTATTTAGGGAGGGATTAGTTTTAATTGAAAGGTCGAGTTTGAAGGGCTCGACCTTTTTTTGTAAGCGTTAAATATAATCTTTGCTAACCTTAAATTTTGAGTTACCTTGGCTATCGAAAATTACTGTACCGCACTCCTCGCAGGTATCATCAGTAAGTGATTCGCCCATTTTCAACTGCCAAACATTCATACTACCACAGCTACAGTACACCGTGTAAAGAACTTCTCCGGTTTGGCTTCCCCAGGGTCTGAAATTCCAAAAGTTATCACCTGCTTTTTTGATTCGTTTACTGTTCTCCTTTTCAATAACAGCTACGTAATAGCTATCGTTACCTAAATCAAGTAGCACTATTTCAAAACTTTTATTTTTAAGCTCATCATTTGATGTTTTCAGAAGGGCGGGAACGAAATCTCCGGGTGTAACGGCCTGCTCATTTGCCATCTGATAAGCTGGAGTAAAATCCATCGACGCCTCCGAGCCAAATGCTATTGCCCGGTCTTGTAAGAAGCTGCCAATTTCATTTAAATAGGACTCTCCCTTCCAGTCTATCTGTAATAGGATTCGATTATCCAGTAAATAATTCAGCATATCATCATTGCTAAATTTTTCGGCAGGCAAGTTTTGCTGTTCCTCAGCTGATAAAATGTAAGAAAATGCAGTTGTTTTCATTGTTTAATTAAAGGATTGTTCAATTTACTTATTTTTCTGCTTATTTCATCGTTTTCATCGACGCATCAAATTTTTATATTAAATAAGCGATAGAAGAATTTACTTTCTCATTTGCAACAACCAAAGGCTTTACCTTCGCCCTTGGAAAATCCAATGTACCCACAAGTTCCGGAAAGAGGAAATTCAACTTCTCATCATTCAGAATGCTCTATGTTAAAATATACTAAAAAGTATATTTTACTTGTTTTTGAAATATACTTTTTAGTATATTTGCAAAGTAAATTAAAAGACGATGTTAACAAAAGCAGAAAAAACGAAGTTATTTATCCTAGAGACAGCAAGCCCGCTTTATAATGAGAAAGGGATTTCTGGCGTAAGCATAGATGAGGTTTTGGAAGCGACCAAATTAACAAAGGGTTGTATTTATGGACATTTTAACGGAAAAGATGATCTATCCGAACAGGTAGTGGACTTTTCATTAAAAAAAATGTCACAAAAGCTGGCGGGTGTTGTTTCCCAGGGTAAAACCGCAAAAGAAAAGATTTTTTTATATCTCGATTTTCATAAGAACCCAATCGATACCTATATCGCTGGTGGCTGCCCGATTTTTAATACCGCTGTTGAAGCAGATGATCATTTTCCGTCTATTAAAAATAAAGTTGCAACAGTTCTAGAAACAGGAATGCAGGGGCTTTCAATTATTTTAAAGGATGGTATTGCTAATGGTGAGTTTTCAAAAGAACTCAATGCGGATGTTTTTGCTTTTAAAATAATGTCAGCAGTGGAAGGGGGAATTGTCATTAGCAGAACAATAGATTCTAAAAAATTAATGATCGAACTTATAAAAGATCTTAAGAAAGAATTAGAGCACTATTCGCTGTAATTTTTTTTAATATAAAATATACTAAAAAGTATATTTTGGAGAAATTAATTAAAAATAAGATATGAGTAACAAATTATTTGAAAGCTATGAGCTTAGCGGAAAAACACTCAATAACAGAATGGTAATGGCACCTATGACAAGAGCCCGTTCCGCTAATTGGGGTAATGTTGAAACAGAGCTGACAGCAACTTATTATGCACAGCGTGCAACAGCCGGACTTTATAACGGCACTATTATTATCAATCGTGCTTTTAACAAAGAGACAGCAACACAGGTTTTGGAAAATAACGATGCAGATTTAGTTTCTTTTGGAGTTCCGTTTATTGCCAATCCGGATTTGGTCGAGCGATTTAAAACTGATTCAGCTCTTAACGCTCCAGATCAAGAAACCTTCTATACACCGGGAGAAAAGGGGTATACAGATTATCCTTTTCTTAACCAATAAATTATTACAAAAACAAAGTATCATACAATATTAAATAAATTCAATCAAAATGAAAACTACAGGAAATACCATATTTATCAGTGGCGGAAGTGCCGGAATAGGATTGGCAATTGCTAAAAAATTAAATGAGGCTGGGAACAAAATCATTATCAACGGGCGTAGCGAAGAACGTCTTCAAAAAGCTTTAGTGGAGTTGAAAGATGCAGTAGCAATTCAAGGTGATTTATCAGTGGAAGCAGACAGAATTCGTATTGCAGAAGACTTGAAAACGAATCATGCTGATGTTAATATTATCATCAACAATGCCGGAGCAGCTTTTGGATATCTATTGAGTGAAACCACCAATGCACACGAAAAAGCATTGATTGAAATGAACACCAACTATTTTGCAATCATCCATTTTACAGAATTAATGATTCCACACTTGTTAGGAAAAGAAGAATCTGCCGTAGTGAATGTATCATCCATAGCGGTATTTGGAAGTCATAAATTCTTACCAACTTATGGAGCGACTAAAGCAGCGTTACATAGTTATACAACTGCTTTAAGAAAAACTTATGAAGAGCAGAAAAATCTTCAGATCTATGAAGTTTATCCTCCATTGGTCAATACAGAATTTTCTGCTGAAATAGGTGGAGCGGCAGGAATTGAGCCAAGTGAAGTAGCGGATGAGCTATTGATTGGATTAGAAACTAACCTATTTGATATTCCGGTAGGAGATACCAAGATCTATGCAGATGCAATCGGTGAAGCTATGTCTAAATTAGCGCATGCATAAGAATTGGTAGTCGGTGTTACTCCGTTAAATTTGGGTATCCCGAGTGATAAATATTTACAGGGGGCTATTTATTTTCCTTAACCGAATTGCGCCGGATAAAGCCTATCAATTGGTTAATAAGAAAGAGCATTACCAATCTATCCAATAAAAACAAATTTTTTATGAAAGCATTTGTAGTTCAAAATTATGGTAAAAAAGAGGATCTCACGCTCCGTGAGGTTAGCAGGCCGATTATAGGGGAGGCTGAGGTCCTGGTTGAAATCTATTCAGCAGGAATCAATCAATTGGATACTAAAATCCTATCTGGTGAGTTTAAACAGATATTACCGTATAAAACACCATTTATTCTGGGGCATGATTTGGCTGGTACTGTCATTGAAACAGGTTCAAAAGTTACAAAGTTTAAAATTGGAGATGAGGTGTATGGCCGTCCTTCCGACCATCACATCGGAACCTTTGCTGAATATTTAGCAGTTGGAGAAAAAGATCTGGCTTTAAAACCAAACAACCTTTCCATGGACGAAACAGCAGGTGTTCCCCTTGTGGCTCTGACCGCTTGGCAAGCTTTGGTAGAAATAGGGAAAGTAAAGAAAGGACAAAAAATATTTATACAGGCTGGCTCCGGAGGAGTTGGTATAGTTGCCATTCAGTTGGCAAAATATTTAGGTGCTACTGTTGCCACTACAGCTGGAAAAGCAAGCTTTCCAATGCTTAAGGAATTAGGCGCTAATGTTTTAATTGACTATAAAACGCAGGATTTTGAAGCCGTTTTGAAAGATTATGATTTGGTCTTGAACAGCCAAGATAACAAAACGCTTGATAAGTCGCTGAATGTGTTAAAAAAAGGAGGTAAGGTAATCTCTATTTCAGGTCCGCCCACACCCGAATTTGCAAAGGAAATCCATGCATCTTGGCTTATCAAGATGATACTATCACTTATAAGTTTAGGCGTTAGAAGGAAAGCCAACAAAAAAGGGGTTAGTTATCAGTTTTTATTTATGAAATCCAGTGGCGAACAGCTTCAGAAAATTACAAAACTTATTGAAGATGGAATTATTAAAACCATAGTAGATAAGACTTATCCTTTCTCCCATACCAATGAAGCATTGAATTATGTGGCAACTGGAAGAGCAAAGGGAAAGGTTGTGGTGAAAATAAAATAGCATGGCTTACCACATCTTTACTACGTTGTTTATACGGAGCCTATATATATCATTTTGGTCCATAGTTTCTTTATTTCGCAAGAGGAGATATACAAAGTCATGGACAAATTTTAACTATTATTGTATATGAAAATTTCTGATGAAATCTCGCCTAAAACATTTCAAGGCAATGGTGTGGAAAGAGGTAGACAAACAAGTGACTTAGATGAATTTCATATAGTTGACATCGGTGCAATAGACAGCACTTTGTTTCCATTGGAATATAGCCGTAAAATATTTTATACGGCCACTTTACTTCAGGGTAATTATATACTTGAATTTGAGGACCGGAACATTGAGATCTTCGGAAATTCTTTACTTTTCACTACTAACAAAATACCTTTTGGCATACACGCTATCGATGGTTATAAAGGACTTAGCTGCGTATTTAAAGAAGAATTCATCACCAAATCGAACAGTGGCTATCGTTTGCTTGAATTACCGATCTATAAGCCGGGGAGACAGAATATCTATTTTCTTACAGAAGCGCAGGCCAGAAATTTTATCACTATCTATACTAAGATAGATAACGAATCAAAAGCTGACAGCGACTTTAAATTCAATCTTTTACGAAACTATCTGCTTGAAATCATTTTCAATGCCCAAAAGCTCGAAGCTGCCAGCTCATTTGTGAAAACAAATAGTACGGCTGAGGTTATAGCTTGCTCTTTTATCAGATTGTTAGAATCACAATTCCCCATAGATTCGCCACAGGACATTATAAAATTAAGAACCTCAAAAGATTTTGCGGATGAACTTGCTCTCCATCCGAATTACCTCAATCGACAGGTAAAATTATCTAAAGGTAGAACGGTAAGTGATATTATCGCAGCACGACTTGTACAAGAAGCGAAAATTCTATTAAAGCTAACCAATTGGCAAATTGCGGAAATTTCATACGTACTAGGTTTCGAAGAGCCTTCTCACTTCAATCTTTTTTTTAAAAAACATGCTAATGCTTCTCCTACGCAATACAGGAAGCTAAAATAAGAAAAATTTGTTTGCAGTGAGACAGCATTGTAAGTTTGATTTTAGTAAGGATTGGTTTTAATTATACTAACTCCGATTATACCTTCGGTTCTACCTTTGCATAGTAATTTAAAAGATTTTATATGACAAAGATAGCATTAGTAACAGGAGCCAATAAAGGGATTGGTTTTGAAACAGCCAAAAAATTAGCACAACAGAACATCAAGGTTTTATTAGGGGCAAGAAATGAAAATGAAGGTAAAAGGGCAGAAGAGACACTTCGAAGCCTTTCACTAGATGTGACTTACATAAAACTGGATGTCAGTTGTTCGGCTGATATAGAAAATGTCAGAAATCTTATTGAAAATAATTATGGTTCAATGGATATTCTGGTCAATAATGCAGCTGTATTTTTGGACAGCTCTTGGTTTGGAAATAACATTGAAACTGTTCCAATACAAACCCTTCGAAATACTTTTGATATCAATTATTTTGGTACAGTGGAGCTAACCCAGTCATTATTGCCGTTGATTAAAAAAAGCAAGGCTGGGCGTATTGTCAACATCAGTAGTGTTTCCGGTTCCTTCGCAGCCCATTTGGATGAATCCCATTGGATTTATGCTCTGAAGCCTTATGCATACAGTGCTTCAAAAACAGCTCTTAACCAGTTTACAGTATTTTTAGCCAATGCACTTCGTGAGACCAATATAAAAGTTAATGCAGCGAGTCCGGGATGGGTACAGACTTCAATAGGCTCAGAGCAGGCTCCACTTACCCCAGAAGAAGGCGCTAAGACGGGTGTTTCATTAGCTTTGTTGGATGAGGATGGACCAACTGGAACATTTTCCCAGGCCGGCGAGCCTTTGCCCTGGTAAGAAAACTTGGTATTTCAATTATTTTTGAACTATTTTATTTTAAACCTTATTAAAAAAAATGACGACTAATTAGTTGTCATTTTTCGATAGTAGTATTTTCTTAGGAAAATACTACTATTTTTTATGGATTCGGACTGAGATGGCGTAGTAATAATTTTATTGTTTCCACTTTTCTAAAGTCTCATTAGCCTCATATAAATTGATGACTTTTTTCTGGGCAGCTATAATAGCCGCTTGGTGTGCAATGGTTTCCTTTTGCTTTTTGATCTCTCGCGCTAGCAAGCTCATTTTATTATGTGAGATATCTTTATTTGTCAGATTATCTATAACGGATTGCTTAAGGCTGGTGAGACTTTTATGTGCCTTACCTAGACGAGATAAAATAGGGAACATTGCCAAAATGTTTAAAATTTCAATCGACTTATCCTGCGGGTTTTGGGTAGTTACAAATTGATTTTTAGTTATTCCTTCTTCAATGACGGAAGTAAGCCAATCAGCAAGAAAATCGTAAAATTTACCTACTTCCAATTTGATATTAGTATCTATATTATTCATATCTGAGGAAACAGAAACAATGGGACACATCTGTCCTTTATTAGCTAAATCCACATAAAAGTCGATCAGTAGGGAAAGCTTTTCCTGTGGATTCTTCTCCGATATGGCTTCAAATAAAGCGGCTTGTATATTTTGAGAATAATGTATTATTTCGACGATAAGGTCTGATTTGGTGGGGAAATAATAATGTATCGAAGAAGTTTTAATTCCGATTGCGTTTGCAATATCATGAAAACTGAATGCATTAAAACCAATGTTAGATAACATTTCTGCTGCTGTATTGACTATTTTCTCTTTTGTTGTCATAATCTATCTACTAGTAGGTAGATAAATATAAGGTTTTTTATTGCAAATAGATTAGATGAATTTAATTTTGTTAAGGTCGTATTGTATGATCAATGTTTTATCTTCGAAGGCAGATTTTAACGATTCAAAGGTTTTAAAAATGCTGTAACCTAAATTAAAGCCAAAGGAATTCCAGGATTAATCATTGAACCGTTATGGGATAATTCTGTTGCCGTTGCACCGGCAAAATAACAACTGAGCAAGATAAAGCCTATGCGCATCGTTTTCGGAATTAAAGAAGAATCGCAAATGACATTTCTATTAACCCAAGTACTGTGGCTGAATTTGGAAGGTTAAAGCTTCGAATTAAGGATTATAAAGAAGATCCGAATGACTATGGCCTATGCGGTAAACTGTACGAATTTATTTGTATTTTTAATCCTGTAGGCACAGTGCCTGAGAGTGAATTTGTAAACCACAATACCAAGTGTGTAGCTGAATAAGGAAACACCCAATAAATGAACTAAATAAGAAGGCACAAAATATGAAGTATATTTTTTATTTATTTTTTTTAATCTCGATCAACGCCAAAGCACAGGATATTGAGGTTTTATTGATAGGTGTTTCCCATGATTATAGTAAATATCCAACCCAGGATTTTTCCAGCATCCATCAAAAAATCAGAAAATTTAAACCTGACGCATTTTTTGGCGAGTTCTTGAGTAAAGAAGATGAGCGGTTGGTGATGGATTATTGGTGCAAGCAACCGAATATCAAACGGCTAAAAAAATTAAGGAGCAATCGCCCTATAAAAGAAGTATTACTGCGGCATACTATTGACAGTTTGAAGAAACGATCCAATCAGCAACCCAGTGATTATCGTGTAAAAGCCGATTTAGCGCATGCCTATTATCTTGATCAAGATGTGGCAAATGGGCATTATCAGTTTTGGCAAGTTTATAATTTCCTGCAGCATCACCCTGATGCCGAACTTGAAAACTATATAGAAAAATTGCTGAGCCCTAAGGTAGATACCACCGGGCGAAGTATGAAAAGGTTAAAAACTTCTGAATATGCTTATATAGCCTTCCCTATGATGCATGAGCTAGGCATCGAGGAACTGATGTCCATGGATTGTCAGGACTATGATCTGAATTGGCAAGCATCTTGGGGAGCATTTGACGCAAGATTTGTCTTGTTCAGGAAAGATATGGCTGACTCCTCTAAAAATCATTTGAAATCAGCTTTGACAGCCATTGACAATGGTTTTGAGAAATATGCCAAAATCGAAAAGTCTTCAAATACGATAACGGAATGGTTGAACACCGACGAGGCCGCCGGGATTTCTGCCTCGGGAGATTTTTACTTGCCNNCATGTGCCATAATGTTGTCAACAGGGCTAAGATGGTAGGGGCTAAAAGAGTCGTAGTCATTGCTGGGGCCAATCATAGAAAGTACATGCAAGACATTTTCAAAACGATGCAAGCTGTAAAAGTGAGAAACATCAATGAAGTTGACTAGATCGTATCGGAAAGCATTTTTCGGGGACACCGATGGCAATAAATCAGATTGCAAAATGAAATTGTTTAGAAAATGAAACTTGCCATCAAAGACAATGAAGACTGGTTCTCAAAGTAATGAAGGAATTGAAACCGGGCGAGCCTATCCCATATCACAAAAATCTGGGTATCAGCGAAGCGGAATATGCCGCTTTTATCCAGTTTTCTCAATCTGTCAAAATAGAAGCTGTGGGCAAGTTTGTGGAAAATTACAATGACAAACAATACCATGAATAACTGCACTAGATTCCTTGTCAACCTTAAAGAAAATCTGATTAGAAAAATCGATGAAAGATAAATCCCTATTGTTGCACAACAATCTTTTTGTGCTTCTTACCCCACTGGCTTAGTTTCGCCCATATAGGTATAAGTTCTTTGGCAATTATTGTCAATTCATAATCTACCCTTGGTGGTACTTCGGCATGAACAGTTCTTTTAACCAAACCGTCCTTTTCCAGTTCACGAAGCTGGAGCGTCAGCATACGTTCCGTTATTCCATTGATCTGATTACGAAGTTCACTGAAACGCAATTTCCCGTTTTCGAGCTTGCAAAGAATAAGCAATTTCCACCGACCACCTACTTTACAAACTGCATATGTCAAATCACAGCTTTCAACGATAAAACTTTCGTTCAACATATTGGTTGAGTTTTCCTTTCTTTTTCCCATTACTTACAAATTTGTTAGTACCATACAAATAGCTGTATACTATGCGAATTTAGTTATTACCGGGTAATTTTGTGTGTTCAATTCAAATAAATTAATGATGTACAGACAAATTTTAACTTTCATCGCCAGCCAGGTCATATTGACCAGTTCGGCACAAATACCTTTATTAGAAAAAAGAGTAGATGACTTATCCAATCGGTTAATTGCAAACAAGGAAGTTGCAGGAGGTAATGTTTTGCTGATTAAGGACGGCAAAACAGTGTACAATAAAGCCTTTGGTTATGCGGATGTGGCAACCAAACAACCCATGCAGACCAACCATATTTTCCGTATCGCATCACAGACCAAGGCCATCACGAGCATAGGGGTGATGATGCTTTGGGAAGAGGGGAAATTCCTCCTGGACGACCCTATTTCCAAATACATCCCGGCGTTCAAAACTCCGAACGTGCTGGACAAATTCAATCCTATCGACAGCAGCTACACGACTGTTCCTGCACAAAGGGAAATCACCATCCGTGATTTGTTGAGGCATACTTCAGGTATCGGCTATCCATCAATTACAGACGACAGCAGGATACAAGCCATATACAAAAAATCGGGAGTTTTATCAGGAATAGGTAGTAAGGCTCTGTTGAAAAATCAGATAGAAATATTGGCGAAAATGCCATTACTGCACCAGCCCGGCGATCAATTTACATACGGATTGAATACCGATTTATTAGGCTTCCTCATACAGGTGGTAAGTGGCTTGCCGTTGGATGAGTTTTTCCATAAAAGGATTTTCGAGCCTTTGGAAATGAACGATACGCACTTTACCATTCCACTGTCAAAAGCTAACAGGCTGGTTTCCATTTCAGAAAAAACAACTAAAGGCTTTGAAAAAGTCAATCATCCTATCTACGGAAACAGTCCTGTCAATTATCCTTTGGAGAAGGGCATTGTGTTGTCTGGAGGAGCTGGATTGAGTTCCACTACAGAAGATTATGCCAAGTTTCTGCAAATGTTGTTAAGCAAAGGTATTTATAAAGGGAAAAAGTTTTTAAGTTCAAAAACCATTGCGTTGATAACCACAAACCAACTTTCTGATAATACCATTTCTAAAGGCGACCCCGATTTTGGTTTTGGCCTCGGTTTTTGGCTAGTAACGGATGAAAACAAATTTATCCACTCTGCCAATGTAGGAACATTTTTCTGGGGCGGTGCATTTAACACACATTATTGGGTAGACCCAAAGGAAAATATTATTGGATTAGTTTTTACGCAGGAATATTTGCCGGCTTCCTATTGGGATTTGGGAACATTGTACAAAAACGTGGTTTATTCTTCCTTTTAGAATCCGGCATCAATGAATTATACAGAGAATTTTTAAAAAAGACTTTTAACAAATGAAAAAATACGCATATATAGGAGCATTGGGTTTTTTAGCGGTCATTACAACAGAATTTGGCATCATCGGTATTTTGCCACAGGTAGCGGAACATTACCATATCAGCATTGATAAAGCAGGGTATTTGTTAAGTGCTTTTGCTTTGGTAATTGCTCTTACGGGACCTTTTATGACCTTGCTGGCATCAGGGTTTGACCGTAAGAAAGTGATGCTGACGGCTATCTTTATTTTTCTTGTTACGGGAGTTGTATCTTCATTTTCACCGCCCTTTTGGTTGTTGATGCTTGTGAGGATATTGCCCGCATTTTTACAGCCTGTTTATATCGCAACAGCTTTATCCGTAGCGGTTTCGCAGGGCAATAAACAGAGCGAGAACGAATTGATGAGTATCGTATTCAGCGGTGTTGCCATTGCAATGGTAACGACCGTTCCGTTCGCCACTTATATAGCCAGCCTTTTCTCTTGGGAATATTCGTTTATGGTGCAGGCAATTATCAGCGTTGTGGCTTTGCTGGCCATCTACTTTGTATTGCCACCTATGCCTGTAAAAGAAAAAAAATCCTATGGGAGCCAGTTGAAAATATTGACCAAACCAACCTTCATAGTCAGCACTGCGATGAATTTCTTTATGATTTCGGCGTGGTTTTCCACCTATAGCTACTTTGCCGATTATCTGAATAAAGCAAAAGGTATGGACAGCACAATGGTCAGTTATATGTTGTTTGTATTTGGCATTATCGGTGTGCTTGCCAACTGGGTGGCAGGCAAAATGCTGAACAAAAACATAACCTCTACAGCCTTATTTTTTCTTTCAGGGACAATCATAGTGCCTATACTATTGCATTTTTCGGGAGGAAATACCGTTGCAACGATTGTTGTAATCGCCTTATGGGGCTTTCTGTATTCGCCAAGTTTTTTGAACGCCTCTACCTATATGATTTCCTCAGCACCAGAAGCAATGGAGTTTGCGAATAGCCTGGCCACTTCATTTGGAAACCTGGGCGTAACCGTGGGAACGACTGTCGGAGGTTGGATAATTGTTTCTAAAGGCGTGCAGTTCACGCCTTGGATAACCATTGTATTTGGTGTGCTGGCTTTTACAATGATACTTTTACGCCAATACGTGGAAAGAAAGGAATTGCTGCGGGTAGATCCAACGAATGTTGGAATACAACCATAGAAATAACTGCTGATCTTCCCCCCCCCGGAAATTCCCATTTCAACGGAAATTTCATCGAAGCAGATCGCTGGCAAATCAGTATTTTATTAGCGTGTTCTATTATCGCACAGGTTGCTTGCAGCATGATTTAAAGGTAATGATTTAAAGCTACCCTTATCAGTTTAACACAAGCTGTTCAATCTTTCATCATATTGGACGGCCTCGTTGTGTATTGCCAGCATCTTGCTTTGTGTGGGGAATAGGCCTAATTCTGTTTATCTTTCCAATAGTAAGTCAGCCTGACTCGATGCGTATTGTCTGAAAAGATTAAATCCAGCTGAGCATGTTGGATTTGCAGTCCCGCTTTTTTAAAAAGTGATTGTTCACCTCTGCAAGGTCAGTGGTTTTTCTAGAGTAGATAACAACTCATCATATTGTGCTACAAGCTTATCTGTTTGTTCATCATCGTTCAAAGACCCATTGGGCCCATCGCCTTCAGCTCCAAAACTTCAGTACCCCGACAGTTATTTGACCTGTTCCAACACAATAGTTGTTGTATCGTTTTTATTGATAAAGCTGTAATTTACCCTTTCCCCGGATTGCCGTGTTACGGTGGGGATAGAGTCCACTTTGTAGCCAGCCTTATAAAAAATCAATGTACCCAACCACTGCGGTGTGCGGGCTAATTTAAAATAGCCATTCCCATCTGTCTTTGTCTGAGCTCCCGTTTTCGTGTCATCCTCAGAAACAAGCACATTTTTCAGTGGCTTGTTTTGCTCATCAATTACTCGGCCCTGGTAGAAATCGTTTACATCATTACAAGACCCTACTAGAAGAGGGATCATGCCAAATAATATCTTCATCATAACTTAGCTTATTTGTATATGAAACTATTATTCCATCTAATCTACAGATATTTTGGCAATGACACAATAATGCAGAACCGGGCGCTATGCATGCTGGTGTGCTGTGTACAGCCCTATTATAAAGCCCGTTTTTCGAGAATAATGATATCGCCTTCATTTCTCATCTTCTGAAAACCCAATTTTTCAGCAAATTTCAGTGCTTTAAGATTCGTTATTTCCGTCTTTGCGACCAATACATTTACCTGGTACTTTTCTTTTGCCAATGCTATCAACAACTCAAAAGCTGCAGACATTATTCCCTTTCCCCAATATCCGGGCAGCAGAGAACCACCGATCTCAATTTTCTTTTCTTCCTGATTCCAGTGATGTAAGGCACAGTCACCAATAACTATATTCTCATTTTCCACAGTTCGTATACTGTAGAGTTCCTCACTATGAGATAAAATATGTTCTGTAAACTGTACCGGATTCATATGCCGCTCATCGGTTGTCTGATCTTGAATGGCTGACTCATCTCCAAAGTACAATCGGTAAAATGACTCAGAATCTTTCACAGATATTTCTTTCAATATGATCTTTATACGGCCGCCGGCTGATTTCATGACCTCCATAAATTATGAATTTAATGTTTATTTATCAATAACTGCCGATCGCAGACCTTTCAGTTCCCTTATACGATCTTCAGATCAGTTTGCGGTTCGGGTATCCCGTTTAGCTTTCAATTCGGCAACAGTTGTGCGCGGCGTGAGCCTTGACCAGTCGTCGGTAAACCTAACCGTGATATCGCTACCATTTGGAATGGGTAACGTAGCGTCTCCCTGGCCGGTGAAGGTTCGGAATGAACCAGTTCTCGGCATATTGGCCATACTGTATCTTGGAAGTTATCCCGATCCACTGTTATCGCCACGCCACGAATATGGCCCTCTTTTATGTAAATGTCGTCAACGCCTTTAAGTTTCCTGAGTTCCAGCTCCTCGGTCTCGATCTTCCATCCTGAAATTCCCATTTCAACGGAAGCTTCATCGAAGCCGATCGCTGGCAGATCAATATTTTATTGGCGTGTTCCATTATCGCACAGGTTACTTGCAGCATAGTGGTTTAAAAGTCGTGAATTTTGTAAACTATCCCTATGAATGCATTATTAGATTGGGAAAAAAGTACTTGTTCACAACTGGTGCCTATTTATTCCTTTCCAAAATTAACTTTATTGAACTTAGGTAAGCCTCGTTTTTCGAGAAATCATTGTGGCTTTCATCTTGCAATGTGATAAATTGATCAGTAGCCTTTAGTAGTTTTGAGAGCTTAACAGAAGAACCATAATAGACCGCTGTGTCCTTGTTGCCATGGAAAATAATCACAGGACATTTTACTTTCTTTAGGAAAGAGGCATTATCGAAATTATAGGGAATATTGGTGGTGTCCAGTTCAGGAGCGACATCATTTGTCCAGTCTTTCATATTATAATAAGGTGCTTGCAGGATCAGAAGATTCGGATTGTTCTTTGCGGCTATGTACGATGCGAGGGCGGTGCCCATGGATTGACCTAATACGATGATCTGATTTTCCGAATAAGTTTCCCTGAGTTTATCATAAACAATTTGAATGTCCTGATACAGTGAATCCTCGTCCGTTACCTTACCTTGGCTCTTGCCATAACCACGATAGTCGAGCATAAATACATCGTATTCATTGGAGGTGTATATTGGCGCAACTTTGCCCCACGTATCCAAAGCGTTGTTACTTCCATGTAAATAGAATATAACACCTTTAGGCTTCTTAGCTTTAAAAAGTAAACTATGTAAAACTGTATTATCATTTACATTGATAAACTTCTCTTCAAAGGGGACGTCAAATTGAAAAACTGCGCTATCAGTTTTTTTACCCGGGAATAACTGTTCGGTTAACAAACGCGTCCAATCTTCGGTTGATAAGACTGTTTTGTTTTGTGCATTACTGAAACAGGGAAGCAGAATCAAACTAATGAAAAGATATATGCATCCGAAGGATAGTTTTTTAATACCTACTTTTTTTTCCATGTAATGTGTTTTATTTGCCTTCACTTCATGCTCACGCTCTTATGGCATAAAGCGAATGGAGTTATAAGCGTTAATGACCAATTGCGGTAGTACAATTTAAAAAGAATATATCACATCCCTGGTATTTTTCGATTGCAAATACCGACTTTTCGGCATCCCCCACATACCGCTTACATGCACCTTGTTTTTCACAGATAGCCTTCTTATCGACCATATTTTTGCTATACACATAAAAACACAAGAATATGGCAAATCAATTTTTATTCAAAGAGATTAAGAATTATTATT